>NZ_JBEXUA010000005.1:0-274647 GCF_040614235.1 Mycobacterium sp. NPDC006124
GGCGCTCATCAGCGCTCAACACGATCTCGACGGCATGCGGAGTAGGCATGACCCAGTCTAACAACTAGGCCGCAATTAACGACTCAGGACACTAGCCAGCTGCAGCGGCCGCAGCCTTGTCCTTGGCGGCCTTGTCCGCTGCAGCGGCGATCGCGGCACGTCCCTCGGGGCTGGCGGCGGAGTTGCCCGGTGTCGTCGCCGTAGCGACTCCCGCGTTGCAGTTGAGGTAGAACTGCACGGTGTCGGTCTCGTGGCTGAAGTCGGTGCCGTGGATGAACGGAGCACTCTGAGAGCGCTCGACCGAGCAGTCGTCTTGCGCCTCGGCATCGCCGACGCGACTCGCCACCACGACTGTCTGCTTGGCGTCACCAGCGGCCTTGGACGCGTCGGCGTAACTCTGCCCGGCGTAATCATCCGCCGCCGCGGTCCCGCCGGTGAGCAAGGCAATTGGTAGCGCGCCAGCCACCAGCGTTGATGCGATGGCGATGCGTGCGAACATCGGACTCCGTTCCAGACGTGTCGTCGGTCTCTCGAGAACGTCAAGATAGAGACAGTCGCTGGCATGCCGCTTTCGTGTGGCTGTGTGCAAACTGTGAGATCTCGAGAGAACCTCCGCCCGGCGCGAAGGCTGTGGAGTGGTGGTCGGCGTTGGTCAGTGAGCCTCGTTGGCATCACCGGGATGGGGCACGTTGTCTTCGTCGACGTAGGCGGCGTGATCGGTGTCCACGTCGGAATGGTCGCGCGGACCCTCGTTTGGCCCCTGGGTCTCGACCGCATCCGCAGCGTCACTGGGCATCGTCATGTGCACGTCCTCTTGATTCGATCCGTCGGGCTCGTTCCCGCCGGTGGGTTCACCGAGTTGGGTGTGCCCCGTCTGGACCGTGCCGAACCGGGCCCGCGTCCCCGCGCTCACCCGCCCGATGTGCGCATGGCCTGCATACCCCTACGGGTACCGTGTGGGGAACGGGCTAGAGCGAAGGGTGTGAGCATGAAGCGTGACGAAGAGAATCTCTCGGCCGTCCTGAATCGTCTGCGTCGGGCACAGGGGCAACTGGCGGGCGTGATCTCGATGATCGAACAGGGTCGTGATTGCAAGGACGTGGTAACCCAGCTCGCTGCGGTCTCCAAGGCGCTCGACCGCGCCGGCTTCAAGATCGTGGCGTCCGGTCTGCGCGACTGCATCGCGGGCCAGGGCGCCGACGGTGCCGACCCCATGACCGAGGCGGAATTGGAGAAGCTCTTTCTGGCGCTCGCCTGAGCTGCGCGGCTGGGAGCCCTTGCATTCCGATCCGCCCGTGTGCGAGCAACGGGTACGGCATCATCGTCTGCGCACGGCCACACCGATCGGAAGGTCTCATGCCCGAAGACGAATCATCGCAGCAGGGTGACGTCGAGAACCTCGCCGACGCTCTCCTGACGGCCATCGAACAGGGCGCCGAAGCGGGCTCCGACGGCGAAGAGTCATCCCCCGACCTCGTCGGCGGCGCCGTCTTCGCCTTCCGTCGGCTGGCCATCGAATTCGTCCGCCGCTACAACCGCCTCGAGGTCACCGCCGAGCCGGAGGGTCTGACGGATCCGGTCCTGTTCGTGGCCAACCACGGGTTCGGGGGCATCTTCGATCTCAACGTGTTCGCGGTCGCGGCCACGTTCGAAGGACTCGAGTTGGACCGCGACGTGACCATCCTGACCCACCAATTGGCCTGGACGCTTGGCGTGGGTCGCCTCATCGAGCCACTCGGGGCGCGACCGGCCAGCGCGCAGTCGGCTCAGGACGCGTTCGCCCGCGGCGAGCACGTCGCCGTGTTTCCAGGTGGCGACATCGACGCGGCCAAGGCCTGGGAAGAACGCAATCGCATCAAGTTCAACGGACGCAACGGGTTTGCCCGCCTGGCGATCGACTCGGGCGTTCCCATCGTGCCGATCGTCACCGCCGGCGCCGGTGAGTCGCTCTTCGTCATCTCCAGCGGCGAACGGCTTGCCCGGGCGATCCGACTCGACAAGCTGCTGCGGGTGAAGGCGGCGCCCGTCAGTCTCTCGCTGCCCTGGGGCCTGAGCGTCGGGGCCGTCGGCATGCTGCCCTATCTGCCCTTGCCCACCAAGCTGACCACCCGTGTTCTGCCGGCCATGGTGCCGGCTGACGCCGAGGACGCCGCCGACTACGCCACCCGCGTGGAGACCGTGATGCAGGAAGCGCTGACGGACATGACTGCCCACCGCATCCCGCTCATCGGTTGACCCGCGTCGGCGCGGCGCAGACCGGAGGCGACCCGACCACCGACGAAAGGCGCACCATGATGGAGGAATCCCGTCCACCCCTGCCACCGTTCGACCACGAGGCGGCGATCCGCAAGGTGCAGGCCGCCGAAGACGCGTGGAACACCTGCAACCCCCACCAGGTCAGCCTGGCGTACACACCCGACAGCGTGTGGCGCAACCGGGGGTCCTTCGTCACCGGGCGCCAAGCCATCGTCGAGTTCCTGACCGCCAAGTGGGAGCGGGAACTCGATTACTCACTGCGCAAGAGCCTTTGGGACTTCCACGACGACCGGATCGCCGTCCGCTTCCAGTACGAGTGCCGCGACGCGACGGGGCAATGGTGGCGCAGTTACGGCAACGAGCTGTGGGAGTTCGACGAGAACGGACTCATGCGCCGGCGCGAGGCCAGCATCAACGACGTGCGAATCGAGGAGGCCGACCGCCGGTACTTCGGGCCCCGGGCCGAGGACGAACGCGGGCCGGGCAACGACATCGAGCTGCAGTGAGGGCTACTGCTCCCCCAGACCCATCAACTCGGTGACCCCGTGGTCGCGACCGGCCGTGTAGCCGCCGTCGACCGCCAGGGATTGTCCACTGACGAAGCTCGCGTCGGCAGACAGCAGAAATGCTGCTACGGAGGCGATTTCGTCGGCGCGCCCGAAGCGCCGCAGCTTGTGCTCGTGGCGTAGCGATTCGCGTGGCGCCTCGAAACCCGGCATCCCCATCACCGAGTCGAACATCGGCGTCCGGATGAAGCCAGGGCAGATGACGTTGGCCCGAATACCACTGGGGCCGTAGTCGATTGCGATGTTCTTGGTCAGCAGGACGACCCCACCCTTGGATGCGTTGTACGCACTACCCCCCGCGGTGCCTTCGAGGCCCTCGATGCTGGCCAGGGTCACGATGGCGCCCCGTTCGTCGGCCACCCGCGGCTGGGCCACCATCTGGGCGAGCGCGGCGCGCGCCACCACGAACGTGCCCTTGAGGTTGACGCCGAGCACACGATCCCACTCCTCGTCGGGCAGGGTGTGCACGGGTCCGCCACCCGCGACGCCCGCCGCGTGCACCACGCCGTCGAGGCGCCCCGCCTCGGCCACCACGGCCTCGACCGCGGCGGTGACGGCAGCGGCGTCGAGCACGTCGGCGGCCCGACGGGTGAAGCGGCCCGAGAACCCGGTCGGCCCGTGACCCAGGTCGACGCCCACCACGTGCGCCCCCTCGTCCAGCAGTCGCTCGACCGTCGCGGCGCCGATCCCCGACGCCGCACCGGTCACCAGCACGCCCTTGCCCTCGAACCTGCCCATCGCCGTCCCCTCTCGCCGGTACGTCCCTCCGCGACATCATGACGTGGGCAAAGCGGCGGCGGCACCGCTTCGGGTTCGCCTCGCGAAGGGTTCCACGTCACGGCCGGGCCTCGAACTGTTCACCGGATCGTGATGTCCCCAAGCCCTGCTGCCGGTGATCGTGACCCCAGACCTTCGGTAGCCTCTACGCCAGGCTCGCGCGCAACGCGACGGGCCACGCCGACGGGCGACGGCTCCACCACGACAGCAAAGAATGTCCTGAACGAGCACAGATCGGTGAACCACATGAGCGCCATGACCACATCGTCTGCCGCCGCAACACCGGCGACCGACGACGACGCCCCGGCTACCCCGCACCGCGACGAGGACCTGCCGCAGGTTCTCGCCGACACCGTCACCGAGATCCTGCACACGCCGCCCAGTTCGCGCGGCGCCATCCACCTCGTCTGCGCGGCGTTCGCGATCGTCGCCGGCGCGGCCCTGGTGCCCGCGGCGTTGATCGCCGGTCGACCCCACGCGGGCCTGGCGACCCTCGTCTACGCCATCACGATCATCGGCATGTTCAGCGTGAGCGCGGTCTACCACCGGGTGCGGTGGAGCAATCCCACCGCGCGCACGTGGATGAAGCGCGCAGACCACTCGATGATCTTCGTCTTCATCGCGGGCAGTTACACCCCCCTCGCGGTGCTCGCGATGCCGCCGCAGACGGCGAAGCTCGTGCTCACCATCGTCTACTCGGGAGCCGCGGCGGGCGTCGCGTTGAAGATGTTCTGGCCCTCGGCGCCCCGGTGGGTCGGAGTGCCGCTCTACCTCATCCTGGGCTACACGGCGGTCTTCTTTGCCGGAGTCCTGCTCGACGGCGCGGGGCCAACCGTCGTCGCCCTCTTATGTGCCGGTGCCGTCCTCTACAACATCGGAGCCGTCCTCTACGGCGTTCGATGGCCCAACCCGTGGCCGCGGACATTTGGCTACCACGAGTTCTTCCACGCCTTCACCGCCGTGGCGGCAGCCTGCCACTTCGCCGCCATCTGGCTGATCATCGTCTGACGACGCACGCGCCTTCTCGTCCGTCGTTGCCACGCAACGACGTTGGGTGTTTGGTCCCGATCGCCTGACAGTGCCCTGGCGATGCCTCTCCGAAGGCGTCGACCACAGCCGCGTCGGCTACACCTGTGGGGTCGGGAGCAAATATCTGATGGACGAGAGGCCACGATGACGACGAATCGATGGACCAGGCTGGCCGCCGGCGCGGCAGTCTCTGCTTCCCTGGCAGGCGCTGGGTTGGGTCTGCTTCCCGAGCTGGCTCATGCCGATCCGCCGCCGTGCCCGCCCGGTCAGTTCTGCGGACCGGGTGGACCGGGCGGGCCCGGTGGACCAGGTGATCACTGGAACCACGGTGATCACGGTTGGCGTGACGGCGGATGGCAGAACGGACCCGGCGGACCGCCGCCGCCGCCACCCGGTGGGCCGGGTGCACCTCCGCCGCCCGCGGGCTGGCAACCGGGCCCGGTGCCCCCACCCCCGCCGTGGCAACAACCGGCACCGCCGCCACCCGTGGGCACCGCCGCCACCCCCGCCTCCGCCGTGGCAGCAGGACGCGCCCGTCATCTGGGACCAGGGTCAGAACTCGTGGGGGTTCTGGCTGGGGCCGATCTGGATTCCGCTGTAGTGGATCGCGCGGGCTGCCGCTGGAGGGTTACTTCAGCGGCAGCCCGGTGATCGCCCTGGCCATCACCAGTCGCTGAATCTCGCTCGTACCTTCGAAGATGGTGAAGATCTTGGCGTCGCGGTGCATGCGCTCCACGGGATAGTCCCTCGTGTACCCGTTGCCGCCGAGGATCTGGATCGCCTCGTCGGTGACGTAGACCGCCGTCTCACTGGCGGCGAGCTTGGCCATCGACCCCTCGGCATTGACGAACGGCTTGTCGTTGCGCGCCATCCAGCCGGCCCGCCACACCAGCAGTCGCGCAGTGTCGATCCGGGTTCGCATGTCGGCGAGTTTGAACGCGATCGCCTGGAAGTCGCCGATCTTGCGGCCGAACTGCTCACGTTCCTGCGAGTAGTCCAGGGCGTACTCGTAGGCCGCTCGGGCCACACCCAAGGCCATCGCGCCGACCGTCGGGCGGGTGCGCTCGAAGGTCTTCATCGCCGCTTGGCCGGCTGAGCTCTTGCCCTCGCGGGCTCGGGCGATTCGTTCGTCGAACTTGTCCTTGCCACCGATGATCAACCGGCCGGGAATGCGGACGTCGTCGAGTACGACCTCAGCGGTGTGGGAGGCACGGATGCCGTGCTTCTTGAACTTCTGCCCCTGGCTGAAACCCGTGCTGCCCGGGGGGATGATGAAGGTTGCCTGACCTCTCGATCCCAGTTCCGGATACACCGATGCGACGACGATGTGGACGTTGGCGATGCCGCCGTTGGTGGCCCAGGTCTTCGTGCCGTTAAGGATCCACTCGTCGTTGGCCTCGTCGTACCGGGCCCGGGTGATGATGGCGGACACGTCCGAGCCAGCCCCGGGCTCCGAGGCGCAGAAGGACGCGAGCAGGGGCTCGTCAACGGTGCCGAACATCTGGGGCAGCCACTCCCCCAACTGCTCTGGTGTCCCCGTCGCAGCCAGCGACGCCGCTGCCAAACCGGTGCCCAGGATCGACAGCGCGATGCCCGCATCACCCCAGAACATCTCCTCGAACACGGTGAGTAGTCCGAGGCCGCTCGGTTCTGCGGCTTGGGTGGCGAAGAGTTCCACGGAGTACAGGCCGACCTTCGCGGCTTCCTGGATGATCGGCCAGGGAGTCTCCTCCCGCTCGTCCCATTCCGCCGCCGCAGGCCTGACGACCTTCTCGGCGAAGTCGTGAACCCAGTCACGAACCTCGATCACGTCGTCGGAGAGTTCGAGCGAGAACGTCATGCGACTGATCCTTCCGGCGGAGTCATCCGCGCATGGGCTGGCCGAATTGGTCACCCTGGGCAACCGTGGCACGCTATTCGGTGAACGACTGTACACACCGAACTTACCGGGCTTCTAGTTACCCGGCGAGTGGGCCTGCCATTGCGGGCAGTGCAGGTGAGGCGACGACGCCACCGAGCCGGGTCAGCGGTTGAGCCACCAGATGCGAGTCGAGAGCACCGTCGCGAACGTGCACCACAGTGGGTAGGGCCAGAGCGCCTTCGCCGGGGTTCCGTTCACCGCGACCGCACGCCGGGTCAGATCGGCACTGCTGACGGCCAGCGCTCCCGCCAGGACTGCCGACGAGCCGAGTTGGCGGCGGTTGAAGAAGAGCCAGGACCAGCTTCCGTTGAGCACGAGGTTCAGCGCGAGCAGCTTCGTGTAGGTCCGGGCCTCGTCGTGGGCGCCGCGGTCGTCGAGTTCGTCGAGGGTGGCCGCCGACACCAGCGCGATGTCGGTGTACAGCAGCGGCCACACGATCGGGAAGGCCTGCCGAGGAGGCTGAAAGCTCGGTTTGCGGAGTGTTTGGTACCAATTCGACTGAACTGCGGGTCCGGTGGCGAGACCGCCGAGGACGGCGGTTGCCGCGGCGGCTCCTGCCGTCTTGGCGAGGGTAAGCGCGCGCATGCGACTCCTTTCGACTCCTCGAAGGTACCTGGCGGCCACCCACCTCAAGCGGATTCGGCGTCCCACCGACTTCGCAGTGCGGATTCCGATTGTCTAGATGTAAATTCGTTGCGGAATCGCTTGCGAAGGTCACCAAGATCGGCGAGTGTTTATCCACGGCGCACGGGTTGAATGCGGATCGCGTCTCCAGTTGGAGCGCCCCGCCGTTCGTGCCGAGAAACCAGGGAGGTAGTCCTGAGCGGCACCCGCGGCACCACGGTCGGCACCACCGGAGACGACACCCGCGCTCTCGTGCCGGGCACGCCGGTGGTCGAGATCGACCACGTCACCAAGCGTTTCGACGACTACGTCGCCGTCGCCGACGCCGACTTCTCGATCGCGTCCGGCGAGTTCTTCTCCATGCTCGGCCCGTCCGGCTGCGGGAAGACCACCACGTTGCGCATGATCGCCGGGTTCGAGACGCCGACCGAGGGCGCGATTCGGCTCGAAGGCGTCGACGTGTCGTCGGTATCGCCACACAAGCGCAACGTCAACACCGTGTTCCAGCACTACGCCCTCTTCCCGCACATGACGGTGTGGGACAACGTCGCCTACGGACCCCGCAGCAAGAAGATCGAGAAGTCGGAAGTCACGCGGCGGGTCGACGAACTGCTGGAGATCGTCCGGCTCACCGACTTCGCCAAACGCAAGCCGGCCCAACTCTCCGGCGGCCAGCAGCAACGCGTTGCGCTGGCCCGTGCTCTGGTCAACTTCCCCAGCGCGCTGCTGCTCGACGAACCGCTCGGCGCGCTGGACCTCAAGCTGCGCCACGCCATGCAGTTCGAGCTCAAGCGCATCCAGCGCGAGGTCGGCATCACGTTCGTCTACGTGACGCACGACCAGGAGGAAGCGCTCACGATGAGCGACCGCATCGCGGTCATGAACGCCGGCAACGTCGAGCAGATCGGCACGCCCACCGAGATCTACGACCGTCCCGCGACCGTGTTCGTCGCCAGCTTCATCGGCCAGGCGAACCTGTGGCCCGGTGTTCAGAACCGGGTCGACGGCGACCTCGCCGAGCTGTCGGTCCTCGGCACGACGCTGCGGGCCAGGCCGGGTGACACCGCCATCGAACCCGGTGGGCACGCCACCCTGATGGTGCGTCCCGAGCGGGTCCGCGTGTCCGTCGAACCGCCCACCGGTGACGTGGCGACCGTGTCCGCCACGGTGACCGACCTGACGTTCCAGGGTCCGGTGGTGCGCCTGTCGATGGACGCGCCCGACGGATCACCGATCGTCGCCCACGTCGGCTCCGAACAGAATCTGCCGCTGTTGCGGCCCGGCGACCGAGTCCACGTTGCGTGGTCACCAGAGGCATCCCTGGTCCTTCCGGCCGCCGACATCCCCACGACCGAAGATCTCGAGGAGATGTTCGACGCGCCCCTCGAGCCCTGACGCCACGCCCGCTCCCACCCTCCCCGCACGCTAAGAAGCACCGCCCTCCCGCAACCTCCGAAAGGCACCTCATGGCGAACGAGTTCGATCCTCGACAGCTGTCCCGGATCGCGTCGACCAGGACGTCGCGACGCCGACTCCTCGGCGGTGGCGCGGCAGCAGCGGCGGCGCTGGCGTTGGGTCCGTCCTTCCTCGCCGCGTGCGGTTCCAGCAGCACCACGAGTTCCAGCAGTTCCTCGGCGCCCCCGCCGGATGACGGCAAGCCCGCGAGCGGCAACCTGCGTATCTCCAACTGGCCGCTGTACATGGCCGACGGGTTCGTCGCCGCCTTCCAGAAGGCCAGCGGACTGACCGTCGACTACAAGGAAGACTTCAACGACAACGAGCAGTGGTTCGCCAAGAACAAGGAGCCGCTGTCGCGCAAGCAGGACATCGGCGCGGACCTGGTGGTGCCTACCCAGTTCATGGCGCTGCGCCTCAAGCAACTGGGCTGGCTCAACGAGATCAGCGAGACCCGGGTGCCCAACCGCAAGAACCTTCGACCGGATCTGTTGAACGACAAGTCCGATCCCGGCCGCAAGTTCACCGCGCCGTACATGAGCGGCATGGTGGGTCTGGCCTACAACAAGGCGGCCACGGGGCGCGAGATCACCAAGATCGACGACCTGTGGGACCCGAAGTTCAAGGGCAAGGTCAGCCTGTTCACCGACATGCAGGACGGCCTCGGCATGATCATGACCTCCCAAGGCGGTGACGTCGCCAACCCCACCATGGATTCCGTGCAGAAGGCCGTCGACCTGGTGAAGGAGCAGAAGGACAAGGGTCAGATCCGCCGGTTCACCGGCAACGACTACGCCGACGACCTGGCCGCGGGAAACATCGCCATCGCCCAGGCCTACTCGGGCGACGTGGTCCAGCTGCAGGCCGACAACCCGGATCTGGAGTTCATCATCCCCGAGTCCGGTGGCGACTGGTTCATCGACACCATGACGATTCCGTACACCACGCAGAACCAACATGCGGCCGAGGCGTGGATCGACTACGTCTACGACCGGGCCAACTACGCGAAGTTGGTGGCCTTCGTGCAGTACGTGCCGGTGCTCTCGGACATGACCGACGAGCTCAACAAGGTCGACCCGAAGTTGGCCGCCAACAAGCTCATCAACCCGCCGCAGGACTTCCAGGACAAGCTGCACACCTGGGCTGCGCTGACCGACGAGCAGACCCAGCAGTTCAACACGGCCTACGCGGCGGTGACCGGTGGCTAGTCGTCGGGCGCGCTCGTGGCAGGAGTAGTCAGCAGCAGCCGCCAGCGCAGCAAGATCGCGCCGTACCTGATGATCCTCCCGGGTCTGGCGTACCTCGCGATCTTCTTCGTGGTGCCGTTCTGGTCGCTGTTCCGGACGTCGCTGTCGAGCATGGGCGGTTCGATCTACCTGCCGCAGTTGACCTTTGCGTGGAACTTCGGCAACTACGCCCACGCGCTGTCGACCTATCAGGACCAGATCCTTCGGTCACTGCTGTACGCCTTCACCGCGACGGTGGTGTCGCTGGCGATCTCCTACCCGCTGGCCTACGTCATCGCGTTCAAGTCGGGTCGGTACAAGAACCTCCTCCTGGGTTTGGTGGTGCTGCCGTTCTTCGTGACGTTCCTGGTGCGCACCCTGGCGTGGAAGACGATCCTGGCCGACGACGGCATCGTGGTGCAGTCGCTCAACGCGATTGGACTGCTGCCCCCCGACGGACGGCTCTTGTCGACTAGTTGGGCCGTCATCGGCGGATTGATCTACAACTCGATGACGTTCATGATCCTGCCGCTCTACGTGAGCCTGGAGAAGATCGATCCGCGGTTGCTCGAGGCCTCGCGAGATCTGTATTCCTCGGGCACCCGGGCGTTCACCAAGATCATCTTTCCGTTGTCGGTGCCCGGCGTGCTCGCCGGCAGCCTGCTGGTGTTCATTCCTGCGATGGGCGACTTCATCAACGCCGACTATCTGGGCAGCACGCAAACCACCATGATCGGCAACGTGATTCAGAAGCAGTTCCTGGTGGTCAAGGACTATCCGGGTGCCGCGGCGCTCAGCTTCCTGCTGATGGCGATGATCCTGGCGGGCGTGCTCTCCTACACGCGGGCCCTGGGTACGGAGAACCTCGTATGACGATCCAAGAAGGCGCGGCGGTCGTCGACCTCATCGACCAACCGCGGCGGTCGAAGCGGTCCGTTCGTGGCCCCGGCAAGCTGGGTGACGTCGCCCTGCGGGTGGTTGCGGGGTTGGTGCTGTTCTACATCTTCGTCCCGATCTTCGTGATCGTGCTGTTCTCGTTCAACAAGCCCGCGGGCAAGTTCAACTACACATGGCAGGGCTTCACGCTCGAGAACTGGGCCGATCCGTTCAAGTACCCGGCGTTGGCCGAGGCCCTGAAGATGAGCATCGAGGTGGCAGCGCTGTCCACCCTGATCGCCCTCGTGCTGGGAACGCTGCTGGCAATCGCCTTGGTGCGGCAACGATTTCGGGGCAGCGGGGCGGTCGACACATTCCTGGTCCTGCCGCTGACGGCTCCCGAGGTAGTCATGGGTGCCTCGCTGTTGACGTTGTTCCTGGACCTCGGTTGGGCGACCGGTTTCACGACCATCCTGATCGCCCACGTCGCGTTCGAGATCAGCTTCGTGGCGATGACGGTGCGGGCCCGGGTCAGGGGCTTCGACTGGACCCTGGAGGACGCGTCGATGGACTTGGGCGCCAGTCCCACCCGGACGTTCTTCCGGGTGACGCTGCCGTTGATCGTCCCGGGCATCGTCGCCGCGGCCATGTTGTCCTTCGCGCTCTCGCTCGACGACTTCATCGTCACGTACTTCGTGAGTGGGTCGACGGTGACCTATCCGCTGTTCGTCAACGCGGCGACGAAGGCCGCCGTGCCGCCCCAGATCGACGTCCTCGCGACCGCGATCCTGGTGATCAGCCTGGTGCTGTTGATGGTGGGAACGCTGTACCGCCGCAAGCGGATCGCGCCCTAGGCGACCCGTTCGACGGTGCCGACCCTGCCCTGGTGGGACGACAGGACGCTGCGCGAGCGGGGCGAGAGTCCGGGCTCGGCCATCGGGCGCCGGCGGCGATGGATGCGTGCCACCTCGACGACGACAGAGGCCACCTGCGCGGGCTCGCCATGCACGGTGAATGTCCTGCGGTCCCACCACATCATCTTGGTCTCGTAGCGGGCGTCGGGGTAGGGCGTGGCGGGAATGGGCGCCACCACCCCGCCGGTGGATCGCCACCGCTCCAGGGTGTGTGCGGCGGAGGTTGCCATGTAGTAGTCCACCCCGAGCACGGCCGTGAGGTGAAAACCGCTGCGGGCGTGCAACTTGGCCCGGTGGCGATTGCGGGCACCGTCCCCGTCCATCCAGGCGGCCTTCATCTCGATGACCCCTGACGGAATGCGTTGCGCCAGCATGATGCGGACGTCGGACTCCCCCGGCTGACCCGCCCATTCGACGACGGCGTGGGAGTCCTCGGGCTCGGTCAGCACACCCCTGGTCCGGACGCCACCGATGACGCGACCGTCGACGTCGGTCATCACCCAGAACAGCGCGGTGTCGGCGGCGCACCGTTCCGTATCGGCGTCGATGGCGTCGCTGACGCCGAACTTCGCGTAGCTCGTGACGGCTCCCCGGTGATACTCGGCGAACAGATCGGGGGCCGCAGCCGGTTCGGCGATGGTAACCACGCATTCCGCAGCCGAGTCCCACCAGGACAGTGTTCCGCCCGGGACATACTGACCCGATTTGGTGAGTTCGAATGTCGTCATTGATCCGCCTTCGTCGCTTGATGAACCGACAATGGCAATATAATACCTTTGGTCGAAAAGCGTATTCACCTGCTACTTAGGTCGCAGATGTTGTATCCAGCAAATCAATTACCGCCCCAGAAGATTTGTCTTCAAACCCAGTAGCCAATGGCGCTCGACGGTTCATGGTCGACGGGCGTCGACCAGCGGCCACCGACGGCGCGCGACGGATTACGGCGTTGCTCGTCGGCGCGCCGGTTTCGGCGCGGCGTAGCTGTACGGGCAGCTGAGAGTAGCCGGGGCCGCGCGTGTCGGGACGGCGTCAGGTCACGTCGACGAGGACGGGTGTGCGCGATCCGCTGCGGGCAGCTCCGATTCCGGCGACGACGACCAGGCAGATGCCGATCACGCCGGCGCCGTCGGGGGCTTGCGAGAGCACCAGGAAGCCGATCAGCATCGCGAATGCCGGCTCGATGCTCATGAGCGTTCCGAAGGCGGCGGTGGTCAGTCGGCGCAATGCCATGACCTCCAGCGTGAACGGGATCACCGGCAGCAGGATGGCCAAACCGATGCCCCACAGCAGGATGTCGGAGGTGACACGCGGGATGACCGTGGGGCCGACGACGACGGTGGAGAACACGGCGGCGACGGCCATCGACAACGCGAGCCCGTTGACGCCCTCCACGCCGTCGCCGACACGCTGGGTCAGCAGAATGTAGGTCCCCCAACATGCTCCCGCGCCAAGCGCGTACGCCACCCCGACCAGGTCGACGGCGTCAGCCCACGGCTGGGTGAGGAGTACGACGCCTGCGGCCGCCAACCCCGGCCACACCACCCGGCTTCGCCCCCTGCCCTTGGCCACCGCCACGCCGAGCGGTCCGAGGAACTCCAGCGCACTGGCCGTCCCCAGGGGAATACGGCCGATGGCGGCCATGAACAGCAGCGTGACCGCTGCGGTCACCACCCCGAGGACGACGCACGTCAGCGCGGTCGTCCTGGTGAAGGCCGACGGCCTCGGCCGGACGACGGCCATCAGCAAGATTCCGGCCCACGTCAGCCGCAACCACGCCGCACCCTCGACGCCAATCTGGTCGATCAACCCCAGCGACAAGGCCAAGCCAGCCTGAACGCAGAGCATCGAGCCCGACGCCATCAGCACGCCGGTGCGAGCCTGGTTCATACCCATGGCTGCATTCAATGGCACGGCCACTGTTCGCGTCCACGTGATAAAGCGGGACACATCGTTCGGCAATCGCGAACGTTCGTCTCACAAGCTCTCGGCGACGGTGGTGTCGTCGGAGAAGTCGATCTGCGCGGCGGGGTTGCTCACGGCCGTGATCAGACCGGTGCCGAATGCCCCGTCCCGGTCGTAGAGCGTCGCCGCGCCGACGCTGATGCCCTCCGCCGTCCAGTGCGAATCGGCCTGCAGATAGATCCACTCGTCGACGGGTAGCCGGGCTAGCGCCACGGTCAGATCCCCGTTGATGTAGCCGATGCCCGCCGTGCCGAGGTTGGTGACCAGGCTGGTGCCCTCCGCGGAGTAGGCGGCGTTGACGAACGGTGTGTTCTCCGTTCCCTCGACCACGTCGATCGCGCGGTTGAGGAACCTCTTTCGTGAGGTATTTCGGTGATCGGCGATGGTGGGACTCCACCCGGCGGCGTCGCTGCCGACCCGCAGGCGACTGGCCTCGTCGACGTCCGTCGGGGTCGGGAGTTCCATCGTCGCCGACCACTCCTCGCCGCGTGGCGCCGCTGAGCGGCGGTACTGCACCAAGGTCGCCTTCGCCACCACGGCATCGCCCTGGAGCAACTCGCATTCCGAGTTGCGCACCCGCCGGCCGTCGCGCACCAGCCGCGACCTGACGGTGGTCGGTACGCCGCGAGCCGCCTTGAACAGGTCCACCGTGAGGCGGGCCGGCATGAACTCGTCGAGGCCGAAGCACTCCTCGACGGTGCGTGCCGCCAGGCCTACCAGGGCCGGACCATTGAGATGGTCTGGGCCCCAACGACTTCGCGCATTCGTCGTGGGAAGGAAGGTGTCGGGCGACGTTTGGACGAAGTGGGCCGCACGCGCAGTCATTCTCGAATCGTCGCACGGGGCGGACAATGCCTGAGTGGACACCCGCCGACTACAACTGCTGCTCGCCCTCTCCCGGCTCGGCTCGATGCGCGCGGTCGCGCAGGCCCATCACCTCACCACCTCGACCGTGTCGCAACAGATCGCGGCGCTCGCCAAGGACGCGGGGACCGATCTCGTCGAGCCGGCTGGCCGCCACGTACGCCTGACGCCGGCCGGCCGCCGACTGTCCGACCATGCCGTGACCATCCTCGCCGCCGTCGAGGCCGCACGCGTCGACCTCGACCCGGACGCCGAGCCGACGGGTACCGTGCGCGTCGGCGGATTCGCCACCGGCATTCGGGTGTCGCTCCTGCCGGTCCTCGCCGAACTCGCCACCAGCCATCCGCGGGTGGATGCCATCGTCGGTGAATACGAACCCGTCGAGGCCTTTCGCCTGCTCGTCGACGACGACCTCGACCTGGCCTTGGTCTACGACTACAACCTGGCTCCGGCGTCCCTCAATCCCGCGTTGGACGCGGTGGCGCTGTGGTCGACGCCCTGGGGCCTCGGTGTGCGAACCGACGCCGCCCGCGGTGGGACCGCAGACCTGCGTGACCACGCCGAGCAGACGTGGATCGTCAACTCCCGCAACACTGCCGACGAAGCCGCGGTCCGCACGCTGGCCGCGTTGACCGGGTTCACTCCCCGAATCGCCCACCAGATCGACAGTCTCGACCTCGTCGAGGACCTCATCCTCGACGGGTACGGCGTCGGTCTGTTGCCGCTGAATCGCCCGACCCGCGAGGGTGTCTCGGTCCTTCGCCTCGTCGAGCCGACCATCGTGATGACGGCGTACGCGGCGACCCGCCGCGGCCGTGAGAGTTGGGCGCCGCTGCGGCTGCTGTTGGACCGCCTGCGTCCCGTTCCGGGTGAGCGTGGCCAACTCCGGACGCCGGACTCCGCGCCGCCTCAACGCGACTGGCCCCGGCCCGCCGCGGCCGACCCCCCTGCTAGCCGGTAGTCGGCCTGGCCGCTACCGGTCTTCGGTCTGTGGTGGTCAGCGCCGATGTGGCCACGCCGTCGCCACGGGAGTCTGAATGCACTCATTCAGGACCGCCCGAAAGGCTCGACCATGACGAACGACACGCTCCGCATCCTCGCCGCCACCTTCGCCTCCGCCGCTGCCGTCCTCGGGCCGCAAGCCGCCGGGTTGGCGCAGGCGGACACGAACCCGTCCTGCGCAGCCGTCGAGGTCGTGTTCGCGCGTGGCACCTTCGAGGCGCCGGGCATCGGTGACACCGGTCAGGCCTTCGTCGACGCCCTCAACGCCCGGCTCGGACAGCCCGTGGGCGTATCCGCCGTCGACTATCCCGCCTCGCTGGACTTCCAGGCCGCCGCCAACGGAGTCGGTGACGCCAGCCGTCAGATCCAGTCGATCGCCACCACATGCCCCGCCACCAAGATCGTCCTGGGTGGCTACTCCCAGGGCGCGGCCGTCGCGGCCTACACCACCGAGAGTGCGGTCCCGGCCGGTTTCACGCTGCCCCCGGCGATCAGCGGACCGATGCCGGCCTCGATCGCCCCGCACGTCGCCGCCGTGGCCCTGTTCGGCACGCCGGACACGTGGTTCCTGAACCTGGTCGACCACTCCGCCCCACCCATCACCATCGGTGAGGCGTACGTGAACAAGACCGTCCAGATGTGCAACCGGGGTGACCCGGTCTGCTCGCCCGGCGGCCTGAACCGGTCTGCCCACAGCGCCTACAAGAGCAATGGCACCGCCGATCAGGCGGCCGCGTTCGTCGTCGCCCAGCTGTCGTCGACCTCGGCGCCGCACACGTCCGTCGACGAGGCGTGACGTCTCCTGGTTCGGGTCAGCGCTGGCCCAACGTGAGGGACTGGGCGGCCCGGTAGCGTTCGAGCACCTCGGGCGTCGACTCTGCGGTGAACGACGACGTCTCGCCGAGGGTCCACGCGGGCGGTTCGTCGTCGCCGGACACCACCCACGCGGCCTGTCGGGCTGCGCCGAGCGCGACGTACTCCGCCGGCGACGGAACGTGAACCGGGACGCCCAGGATTGCCGGGGCGATCCGGCGCACCGCCTCCGACCTGGCCCCGCCACCCACCAGGATGACCCGGCCCGCGTCGACGCCCTGGTTCGAGATCTTCTCCACGCAATACTGAATCGACGCCAGCAGGCCCTCGACGGCGGCGCGGGCGACGTTGGCGGGCAGCATGTTTCGCGTCGTCACGCCGTGTAGCGCGCCAGCGGCGTCCGGCAGGTTCGGCGAGCGCTCGCCGTCGAAGTACGGCACCAGCGTCAACCCCTCCGCACCGGCGGGCGCGGACAACGCAAGCCGGTCGAACTCGTCGAATTCGACGTCGAGCATCTTGGCCACCGCCGCAAGCACCGGCGCGCCGTTGAGGGTGCACACCAGGGGAAGCTGTCGGCCCGTGGCGTCGGCGAAACCGGCCACCAAGCCCTCGGCGTCATGCGGCGCGGCGTCGCCCACCGCGCTCACCACCCCGGAGGTGCCCAGGGACACCACGCAGTCACCCGGCCCGACCCCCAGGCCCAGGGCCGCCGCGGCGTTGTCGCCGGCCCCTGGCCCCAGGACCGCACCCGTGGTGGTCCGGCCCGCGGCCTCCGACGGTCCCACGACCGTCGGCACCGACGGTCTGCGGCCGCGCATCGCAAGCTCGAGCAGATCCGGTTGGTAGGTGCCGTCCTCGGCGGAGAAGTACCCGGTGCCGCTGGCGTCGCTGCGGTCGGTGCGGATGTCGGCGACGTCGGTGGACCCCGACAGCCGCCACGTCAGCCAGTCGTGCGGCAGGCACACCGTCGCAGTCGCGTCGGCGTTCTTGGGTTCGGCGTCGACGAGCCAGCGCAGCTTCGTCGCGGTGATCGACGCCACCGGCACCACGCCGATGCGGTCGGCCCATGCCGCCGGTCCGCCGAGCTCCTCGACGAGCGCCTTGGCGGCCTGGCTGGATCGGGTGTCGTTCCACAGCAACGCCTTGCGCACGATGTTGCCCGCGCCGTTCAGGCAGACCATGCCGTGCTGCTGGGCCCCGACCGAGACCGCGGTGACGTCGTCCAGTCCGCCCGCGGCTGCGGCGGCGTCACCCAGTGCCGCCCACCACGCGGCGGGGTCGACCTCGGTGCCCCCGGGGTGTGGCGCCGATCCGGAGCGGACCGTCTCGCCGGTGTCGGCGTCGCAGATCACGACCTTGCACGATTGGGTGGACGAGTCGATACCCGCGACGAGGGCCACGCCGACCTCCTTCGGTTCTTGGAACGTCCACCTTAATGCGGAGATCCGCACCGAAGACCGGTCATGGCCGGTGGGGTTTGCAACGCGTCCACCTGGGGAACAGACCGCGCATGTTGATTCGACGAATAGCGCGTCCCATGCTGGCCACCACCTTCATCACCCGTGGTGCCGAAGCACTCAAGAGCCCCAAACCAGCCGCCGACGCCGCCCGGCCCACCCTCGAGGGTCTCAGCAAGCTTCCGGATCCCGTCGGCCCCAACGTGCCGACCAACGCCGAGACCGTCGCCAAGGTGACCGCCGGTGTGCAGATCGGCGCCGGCCTGCTGCTGGCCTCGGGCAAGCTGCCCCGCCTCTCGTCGGCCGCACTCGCCGTCAGCGTCGTGCCCGGCAGCCTCGGAAGCCACGCCTTCTGGAACGAGACCGACCCGGTTCGCAAGGCGGCCGAGCGTCGGGCGCTCTTCGCCGACGTCGGCCTCATTGGCGGCCTCATCATCGCGGCCGTCGACCTGGAGGGCCGGCCGTCGCTGGGGTGGCGCGGTCGCCGGGCCGCCCGCAAGGTCGGCGAGCGCGTCACCAGTGTCCTGCCGACCGGACACGACGTCCCCAACGCACTGATCGACGGCGAGCTGGTCGACAAGTGGGGCGAGGGCCTGCAGTCGGGTCTGCACGTCGGTGCCGAACGTGGCCGCGAACTGGCGCAGGTCGCCTACGAGCGCGGCTCGGAGTTGGCCGACGTGGCGCTCGAGCGTGGCACCGAGTTGGCCGACGTGGCCCGCGATCGTGCGCCCAAGATCGCCAAGAAGGCGCGCAAGCGCGGTCTCGAGTTGGCCGAGCTGACCCAGGACCGCAGCACCGAACTCGCCGACGTGGCGCAGAAGCGCGGCGCGAAGCTCGTCGACGTCGCGCGCGACAAGGCACCGGATCTGGCGGGCGCGGCCCGCGACCGCGGCGCCGAACTCGCCGCGTTGGCGCAGGACCGCAGCGCCGAATTCACCACGCTGACGCGCAAGCAGGCCAAGCAGACCCGCAAGGATCTCAAGCGCGCCCAGAAGGAACTCGAGAAGCGCGTTCGCTAGGCACGCACCGCACGCACGAAGGGGCGGGCGTCACCCACGGTGGGTGGCGCCCGCCCCTTCGTCGTGCGGCCCTAGATCACCAGGTCGAGCAGGAGCACGACGCCGAGACCGCTGACCGAGAGCACCGTCTCCATGATCGACCACGTCTTGATGGTCTGGCCCACGGTCAGACGGAAGTACTGGTTGACCAGCCAGAACCCGGCGTCGTTGACATGGGAGAAGAACAGCGAACCGGCGCCGACGGCCAGCACCACCAGCGACACCTCGCCGGTCGGCAAGTCCGCGACGAGGGGCACGATGAGCGACGACGCCGTGATGGTCGCGACCGTCGCCGAGCCCGTGGCGAGCCTGATCAGCACCGCGATCAGCCAGGCCAGGACCAGTACCGAGATGTTGGCGCCCTCGGCCCAGCGAGCCAGCAGGGTGCCGATGCCCGTGTCGACCAGCACCTGCTTGAACCCGCCACCGGCGGCGACGATCAGGATGATGCCCGCCACCGGCGGCAAGCCGGACTCGATGCACCCGGTGATCTCGTTGCGGCTCATCCCGGCGCCCCGGCCGAGGGTGAACATGCCGACGATGACCGCGATGAGCAGCGCGATGAGCGGCGTGCCAAGGGTGTCGAACACCATCCGGACCAGGTTCGCCTTGTCGTCGATGAAGATGTCGACCAGCGCCTTGCCGAGCATCAGCACGACGGGCAGCAGCACCGAGAACAGCGTCACGGCGAAGGACGGCCGCCGCGGGGTCTCGCCGTCGGCGAAGCGGTCCGCGTCGAAGGTGTCGGGCGCGTCGACGACGACCCACTTCCCGGCCAGTTTCCCGAACAGTGGGCCGGCCAGGATGATGGTCGGGATCGCCACGGCGACGCCGAGGGCCAGCGTGACGCCGAGGTCGGCGTCGAGGAGGCCGACGGCGGTCAGCGGGCCGGGGTGCGGCGGCACGAATCCGTGCATCGCCGAAAGGCCTGCCAGAGCCGGGATTCCGACGGTGACCAACGACAGCTGCGAGCGCCGCGAGACCAGATAGATCACCGGGATCAACAGCACCAGGCCGATCTCGAAGAACATCGGAAGGCCGATGATCGCGCCGACCAACGCCATTGCCCACGGCAGCATCCGGGGCGAGGCGTGCCCGACGATGGTGTCGACGATCTCGTCGGCGCCACCGGAGTCGGCGAGCAGTTTGGCGAACATCGCGCCGAGCGCGATGAGAATGCCGACCCCGGCGGCGGTCTCGCCGAAGCCCTTGGTGAACGACGCCAGCACCGTCGTGAGGTTCTCCCCCGCCACCATGCCGACCGTCAGCGCGCCGAACATCAGCGACAGGAAGGGGTGCAGTTTGACGATCGTGATGAGCACGACGATGACCGCGATGCCCACCAGGAACGCGAGCAGGAGGTGAACGCCGGAGGCGACCGGCTCGGTGAGCTTCGGCGCGTCGTCGGCGAGCAGAGTAATTCCGTTCATCATCTCGACTCCCGTTGGGTCAGCGCTACGTACTGGTTGATGATGGAGTCGATGTCCTGGTCGACGTCGACGTCGACTCCGTGTTCGTCGGGTGCCAGCGGCTCGAGCGTGGCGAACTGCGAGGCGAGCAGCGACGCGGGCATGAAGTGACCGGGCCGGCTGGCCTGCCGGCGGCCGATGACCTCGGGAGTTCCGGCCAGATGCAGGAAGTTGACGTCGGCGCAGTGGTGGCGCAACTGGTCCCGGTAGACCCGTTTGAGGGCCGAGCAGCTCATCACGCCGCCGTCGGCGTGGGCGGCCAGCCACTCCCCGATCGATTCGAGCCAGGGGTGTCTGTCGTCGTCGTCGAGGGCGTGACCCGCGGTCATCTTGGCGATGTTCGCGGCGGGATGAAAGTCATCCGCGTCGGCGAAGGGAACGCGCAGACGTTGCGCGAGGGCCGCGCCGACGGTCGACTTCCCCGACCCGGACACACCCATTACGACGATTGGCGCCATGCCGCTGTGACCTCCCGATCCGTGGTACCCGGCTGTGCCAGGCATCACACAGCTTGCCGTAATGATCAGATCATTGCAAGCAAATGACCCAAAAATCTGTCTTTAAACCACTCAGCAAACTTTATGACAAGATGTATGGCGTGTCCGGACCCTCAAACGTCAGCGCTCTGCACGACAACGTGCTCGCGGGAATCGGCGCCGAGATCGTGTCCGGAACGCTGCCTGCCGGAGGCGTGATCAACCTGGAGGGCGTCGGCGTGCAGTACGGCGTGTCCCGCAGTGTGGCGCGGGAGGCCATCCGAGTCCTCGAGTCGATGGGTCTGGTCGCGTCGCGGCGCCGCGTCGGCATCACGATCCAGCCCGTCGAGCGATGGAACGTCTTCGACCCTCGAGTCATCCGCTGGCGACTCGAATCCGGCGATCGCACAGCGCAATTGGTCTCGCTATCCGAACTGCGCCGCGGCTTCGAGCCGACCGCGGCCGCGCTCGCCGCCCGGCGAGCCGACCCCCACCAGTGCCGCATCATGGCCGCCGCAGTGTCGGACATGGTGATGCACGGGCGATCCGGCGATCTGGAGTCATATCTGTTGGCCGACAAGGTGTTTCATCAGACACTGCTCGAAGCCAGCGGCAACGAGATGTTTCGGGCGCTCAACGGCGTCGTCGCCGAAGTGCTCACCGGACGCACCCACCACGGCATGATGCCCGAGAACCCCAACCCGGTGGCCATCGCCCTGCACGACGAAGTGGCCAGGGCCATCCGCCTTCGTGACGAGGCCGCCGCGGAACGCGCCATGCGGGAGATCATCGACGAGGCGGTGACGGACGTCAGTTCGTCCGCAAGGTGAAGTTCATCGTCAGCCCCGACACCTCGGTGACCTCCACCGATCGGCGCGACGACACGCCCCCGGTGACCACGTCACACCCGACGGATGCACCCACCTCACCGCTCAACCCGTCGTCACAGGCCACCGAATCGATGCGCTCCGGGGACTTCTCGGCCACCAGCCGTGCCACCGCCGCTTCCACCTGCTCCCGCGACAACGCCGGGGTCAGGTCGTACTGGATTGCGCCGTCGTCGGTTCCGGTGACGGTGACCACCGGTTGAAAACCGTTCGCCGAACCCACGGCGACGTCGCAGCGCGTCGTGCGGCCCACTTCACCGACCAGATCCGACTCGCACACCACGGTCTGCGGGGGTTCGCCTGCCGCGCCGAGCTTGTCGGCGACGTCCTTCTGCAGGGCGTCCTTGGCGACGACCGGGGTGACGTCGGACCCCGTCACACCGGCGCAACCACCGGTGATCGCGCCCATCAGCGCGAGACTCGCCGCCGCCACCGAGCACCGCATGTCATGCATCCTTGCATCCGTCCGGCGCCTCGGTGGTTGACTGCGCAAGTGAGCAGAACACCGACCACCGCCCGCAGGCTGTTCGACCGCTTCGAACCCGTGCACGCCCTGACCTACTTCGCACCCGAGTCCCGCGAAGCGCTCGGCCAGACCGGTTTCCGCGGATTCTGGATGTGCTACTTCGCCGCTCGGGCCGCCCCGTTCGGTGCCGTCGGCGCAGACGTCGTCACCGCCGTGTTCTACAACTTCGCGCCCTCGCACGTGGCGCGGGCTCTACCCGCCGCATGGGACTTCGCCAGCCCGGCCGACGCACTACGGGCACGGGAGGCCTCCGCGGTCGCCGCCCTCAACCGCTGCGGGGTCGTCGACGGACCCGAGGTGCGAGACGCCGCGGACCTCCTCGCCACCGCAGCGGCCACCGCGCCACTAGACGGACGCCCCCTCTTCGCCGCCAACCACGAGTTGCCGTGGCCCGAGGAGCCGGTCGCCAGGCTGTGGCACGCGAGCACCCTGCTGCGCGAACAGCGCGGGGATTCGCACGTCGCGGTGCTCGTCGCCAACGGCGTCGGCGGTCGCGACTGCAACGTGTTGCACGCGCTCGCCGACCGGGTGCCGCGTGAATTCATCGTGCGAAGCCGCGAGTACGACGACCAGGAGTGGCAGACCTGCGTGGAGCGGCTGCAGGACCGGGGTTACGTCGACGGCCAAGGCGCGCTGACGGATTCGGGCCGGGAGTTCAAGCATCACCTGGAGGAGACGACCGACCGGTTGTCGCTGTCGGCGTTCGACGCCCTCGACGACGGCGAACTGGAACGCCTCTTCCATACGTTGACCCCGTTGACCAGGGCGGTGGTTGCCGGCGGCGACATCCCCGCCGCCACGCCGATGGGTCTCGGGCGCCACGACCTCGACGACGACGGCGCGCATCTGACCTAGCGCGGGCCGTACATGATCAGACCGACCCCGAGTAGGCAGACCACAGCGCCCGTGACGTCCCAGCGGTCGGGCCGGAACCCGTCGGCGACCATGCCCCACAGCAGGGAACCCACGATGAAGATGCCGCCGTAGGCCGCCAGCACGCGACCGAAGTTGGCGTCGGGCTGGAACGCCGCGACGAAGCCGTAGGCCCCGAGCGCCAGCACCCCGGCGCCGGCCCACAACCAGCCCCGATGCTCCCGGACGCCCTGCCAGATCAGCCAGGCGCCACCGATCTCCAGCAGCGCCGCCATCACGAACAGCACCACCGACTTGAGGACCGTCACTTCTGGTTGCGGTTCCATTCCAGCCAGCCGACCCCGCGGCGGCCGTCGTTCGTCGTCACGGTGGCCCAGGCTCGGGGGAACTTGCTCACCCGGCCGTCCGGTGAGACCAGCAGCACCGGCGCGTGGCCGCGCACGTCGATCGTCGCGGTGAGGTCACCCGGTGTGATCTGCAGGGTGGTGCCGACGGGTAAGTCGTCGTCGCCGAACGTCTCTCGCGCGACGACCGTCTGCAGCTCGACGATCTGCCCGTCGCGCTGGACGTAACCGGCGGCCAACGGCGGCGCGCCGGGGATGCGGAGATCCAGACCGTGGACGTGGGTGCCGTCGTCGAGGTGCAACGCACTCCAGACCCACTCCATGCTCCACCAGTCCCGAGCCGCCCACGAGTGGTCCCGCTGACCGGGCACCTCGGCGAACTCGTACGAATTACCCTCGACCCGAACCGTTCCCGACACCGTGCACGGGATCTCGTAGCGGGTCGACAGGCGGTACTGATACGGGGTGCCGTCGGTGGTCCACACCAAGTCCATCTCGAGATCGACTGGCCTTCCCGCGCGCCCGGCGAGGAGGTCGGCCGGATCGTCGTGGGCCTCTCCCCTGCCCCGGAGCGTCACCCGATGGGACTGCAACGGCGCGGTGACGTCGAGTTCCAGCTCGACGCCGTCGGCGTGTACCCGGGTGTGGTCGGCCGGCAGCGGCGCCTCGAAGTCGAGCACGGCGATGGTGGGCATGTTCGGACCGCACAGCAGCGCGTTGATCCAGGCGTGGCCCTGGTTCGGAATCAGCCCGAGGCGCAACCATCCGCCGACCTCCTGGTCGGGGTCGACGAAGTCGAAGTACCAGCTCTCGCTCCACAGCGGTTCATCCGACTGTTCGTGGCGGCCTTCGTCTTCGGGCAAGGGACGCAACGGTTCTGGTTGCGACGGCGGGGGCAGCACGGCCAGTGCGTCGGTGTCCAGGACGTGTTGGCAGTGCCGGGCGATCATCGTCATGAACATTCGGTCGCCGCGTTCGGTGCGCTCGACCAGCATGGGCGACACGATCGACATCATCACGCCGAAGAAGCTCTGGCGCCGCACGCCGTCGCGCATGTCGTCGAGGGTCACCGCGGGGTCCGGCCCGAGTGCGTCGTAGTAGATGCGCAACAGTGCATCGACGTGCTCACGGCGCCGTTCAGCCGGCAACGCACATCCCAGGAAGTAGGCGACGTCGGTCATCGCCGGTCCCCAGGTGACGGTCTGCCAGTCGACGACGGTGAGCGGACGGTCGGCGCCCTCCTGGCCAAAGAGCATGTTGTCCAGGCGGAAGTCGCCGTGCACCAGGCCCTGCGGCCGGCCGGACGCGGCTTCGGCGGCGAGGTAGTCGTCGAAGGCTGCGACCAGGCGCTCGCACACCTCGCGATGTTCGGGGCTGACCTCGTCGCGGTACCGCTCCACGAAGCCGGCATACAGGGCGCCCATCAGACCCTGGTTCAGTGGCGACTCCCGGTTGAGCCACTGCGCGTCGGCGAGGGCGGCGTCGCCCAGCAGCGGACCGTGTACATGGCCCAGCTGCATCAGCGCCATCGTCGCCTGCTCCACCGTCGCGCCGCCGATCTCGTCGCCGACCACGGCCGGCGCGGCGTCGCTCAGCAGCAGATCGAACGCACCCGTCAGCGGATCGTAGGCGGCGTGGTGACACTCGGACACGGGTCCGCCGAGCCCGGGTGCCACGTCGGTGTAGAACCGGACCTCGCGTTCGTAGAGGCCCATCGCCAGGCCGGTCTGCCTGCTGCTGGGGTCGGCGGCGGCGACCTTGAGCACCACCGAGGCCGGCCCGACCTCGCCGTCGGCGTAGGTCAGCCCCACCCGGTAGCACTCACTCATCTGTCCGGTACCGATGCGGTCGACGGTGAAGTCGTCGACGCGTCCCGCGCCAAGGGCGGCGGTCAGCCAGTCGGCGGTGAGATCGGCTGGTCGTTCGATGAGGGCGTTGGCGAGGAAGGGCTGCACGCCGCTCACCTTAATCAGGGGTCGGCACCCGTGAAACCCTTTTCGGGTAGAAACTTGACAGGCGTCAACTCTGCGGGTGGCAGGTGTCCGACACCGTCGCCGGCACGTCCAGTGCCGGGTTGCGATCGAAGAATCCGAACGGCTTGAGCCAGAAGGAGACGACGTCGACCGGCATCACCGGCCAATCCTCGGGTCGCGTGATGTGGTGCAGGCCGAACACGTACCAGAGCACGACGTCGGTGTTCTCGATGGGCCGGTTGGCCTTGGTCCACTGCCCCAACCCGGTGTCCTCGGCCGACTGGTTGACGAATTCTCCCGCGGGCCAGCGTTCGTCAGCCGAGTTCGGCGTGACCCACAGGGTATGCCCGATGACGTTGGCGCGCTTGAGGACTGGCGATGCGGGGTCGAACATCGCTGGGATGGCGCCGCCGGGCACGAGCTTGTAGGACGGATGGGTGCCCAGACCGTTGGTCACATTCGGGTTGACCACCTTCCATGCGCGCTGGGTGCCGAAGTCGACGTCCTGCATGCCCTCGCTCTCGGTGCGCAGCGGGACGTTGCGCGTCACCAGCGACAAGCCGTACGGGTTGTCCGGTCCCATCGGCTCGGCGTAGGACTCCGACATGACGACGGTGTTGTCGGTGCCGTCGACGTCCATGTCGAGCCGGGCCACCAGGAAGTGCTGGTGGAACGGCGCATACGTGCGTTCGTCGACCAGCGTGCCGTTCGGATTCGGGGCACCCGCGGCCAGCGGCGTGGTCACCATGATGCCGGTGGCGCGGACCTCGCATTCGATGTTGCCGTCCTGATACAGCCGCCAGTAGACCAGGTATTCGTAATTGGCGACCGTCACGTGAAAGGAGATGGTGAGGCGACGCATCCGCCGCACCTCGGCGCCCGAGTCGTGGTCCACGTGCTTCCACAACACCGCGCCGTCCTCTTCGTGGATGCAGATGGCGTTGGTGATGGTGTACGGCTCGCCCGTGCTGTCGTGCATCACGGCGTCGAGGTAGCGGATCTCACCGAGGCAGTCGCACCCGAGTTCCAGCGAGGTCGTCATGAAGCCGAGGCCCCACTCGCCGATGTCGAAGGCGGTCCGGCGGTAGTGGTCGGCCGACGAGTCGCGGTACGGAACGATCATCTCGGCGAACGACATTCGATGGGCGATCGAGCGCTCGCGGTCGCCGTCGCGGTAGCGCACGGTGTGCAGGGTCATGCCCTCCCGGTAGTTGAACCCGATGCGCAACGACCAGTTCTGCCACCGCAGCAGGTTGCCCTCCAGGGTGAACGACGGCCCCTGGGGCTGGGTGATGAGCAGCGGCGTGAGCGGCTCGCGCGTCGATGCTGCCCGGATGCGCTCGGGAACGTGTGCGGGCGCGTATTCGCCCATCACGTCCGGGGTTTCGACGCCCCCGTCGTCCTCGACCCGCAAGACCTCCATGGTGTTCAGGTCGACGACGCAATGCAGACCGCTGACCAGGTGTGCATAGGGGTTGGCGTCGGGCGCGTCCTTGCGCCACGTGTCCGACCACCCGAGTCGGCGGCCGCGGAACTCCGCGGGGGCGACCGCGTCGCCGAAGGTCCAGGTGTCCATGAAGACGTCGTCCAGGTCGGTGATGCCCCGCTTGGCCAAAGCGGCGATCACCTCGGGGTCCCGCCGCAGGAGCTGGTCGCACTCGTGGAATTCGTCCACGGTGAAGTTGGCCTGGACGCCGGGCACGTGGTCGAACGCCTCGACGCGGTCGTCGGTCACCGAGACCACCGCCTTGTAGGTGGCGTTGGCCGCCCTGTCGAAGCAGATCACGACGGCCCGGCGCGGGGGCACCTCGCCGACGTCGTCGAACCGCCGCAGCTGCTCCTTGTCGGGCTCGACCAGTTCGATCGACGCGAACCGCCACCCCAACCCGGAAGCCGGGGCCGCCTCGACCTGATGTTCCCGGCGCAACACCGCAGCGACAGCGCTGAATTCGTCGGAGGACAGAGGATCGAGTGGGTGCGTCACCTCACCACTCGACCACGTCGACGACGGTCGCGCGAGAGGATCGCCGGAAACCCGGGACGGTCGTCAGCTCGACGTCAGCGTAAACCCCTCCCACGCCCGCCGGCGGTCGGCGTTGGGGTCGTATTCGAGACGCGAATGCCGGTCGAAGACCAGCACCGCGCGCTCGTCGGCGGTGTACCGAGGCCAGCCCTCGCCCGGTGATCCGGTGCGGCTGAACGCCCGCCACCGGGATTGCACGTCGTTGGACACCCGTCGCGCCGAGCGGCGGTCGGCGACCGCCGTCATCAGTGACCCGAACCGGGTGCGGTAGACGTCGAATACGGCGAACAACTCCGTCGCGTGGGTGGCGCCCAGACCCGACAGATGGAACGTGCGCGGCGCGTAGTCGTAGCGGTAGACGTAGGTCGGGGCGTGCTGCCCGTGGGCGGAGGCGATCTGCCATGCCGCGGTCCCGAAGGCGAAGTCGCCGCCCAAGCGAATACAGGCACTGGGGCTCGGGTAGCCGGGGTACGCCTTGGTGATTCGCTCCCGGAGTTCGACGTCGGAGTCGGCGAGGAGCAACTCGATCGCAGGCTCCGTCGTCGGCAGCAGTTGCAGGAAGCGAGTGAACAGCCGCCCCTCGTCGCGGTTGGTGCCGACGATGAGCGGCACCCGGTGAGCCGTGCCGTCACGCATGGCCTGCAACGGATCCTGCGGCAGCAGTTTCGTGCCGTAGGTCGGTCCGACGGGGAAGGCGCCGCGCATTTCGGTCATGCCGAGTCGCATGACGGCGTTCAGTGCGTCGATCAGCTGGGCGGGCCTGGCGTTCATCAACGCGGTGACCCCGTGCTCGGGGGTGGCACCCAACTCGCGCACGAAGTCGTTGGCGAAGGCGGCCGCGACGTCGGGTGGACCAGCCATGCCACTGGCCGGACTCTCCGAAATGACTTGCGCAAAGAGGCCTTTGGCCTCAGGCACTGCCATCAGGGTTGCGACCGCATGGGCACCGGCGCTCTCGCCGAAGATCGTCACGTTGTCCGGGTCGCCGCCGAATACGGCGACGTTGTCGCGGACCCACCGCAGGGCCATGACCAAGTCCCGCAGGAAGAGGTTGTCCTCGATGGGGTGCTCGGGCGTCGACAACGCAGACAAGTCCAGGCAACCGAGTGCGCCCAGTCGGTAGTTCACCGACACGTAGACGCATCCGCGGCGCGCCATCGAGGCGCCGTCGTAGATCGGGGTGGCCGAGCTGCCGAGGATGTACCCGCCGCCGTGGATGAAGAACATGACGGGCAAGGGGGTGTCGGATGGGGTCTCGGGAGTAACCACGTTGAGCGTCAGGCAGTCTTCGCTCATCGGCTGGAAACGACCCACGCCGAGCATCGTGTACTTGCGCTCCTGCGGCGCACAGTAGGTGAACCCGTGGCAGTAGCGAACCCCTGGCCACGGCTGGACCGGCCGAGGGGCGCGCAGCCGTAACGGCCCCACGGGCGGCTGGGCGTACGGGACGGACCGCCATCGGTGAACCCCGTCGGCGGTGAAACCCTCGATGACGCCGCTGTCGACGGCCACGCGAATGGTGCGTTCGTGCATGACCCGACGTTAGCGAACATCACGCCGCCCGACGTGCCTGACGGGCCGTCCGACCTGCGACCGCTACCCTGGTCGCCATGCGCATAGCCCTTCTGGTGGCCGTGTCTGCCCTGGTGGCGGGCTGTTCGGGCGGTGCGGACGGGACATCTGACCGCGCCGAATCGACTACCGCCACCACCGGTGCGACGAGTAGCCAGAACCCGTCGTCGACGTCGACGCGGGCCACGACGCCAGCACCGATTGCCGCTACGCCACCGCGACAGGGCGCGGCAATCGCCGACGTCGTCGCGTGGATCGAGGCCGCGACGCCCGCCGACGTCGCCCGTTACCACTCGATGACCCGCGGCGGCGACACCACCGACCTGGGTGCGGACGTCGCGTTCACCACCGCGGGTGCCGAGACCAACTGCGTCACCAACCGCTATCAGGACGGGGCGCTGGCCTGCCTGGTGAAGCTTGCCGACCCTCCGCCGCGACCCCCCGGCCTCGAGACGGCGTGGAAGGCCAACTGGGTCGACTTCACCGGCACCACGGTCGACGTGGGCTCACCACACGGTGACCCCGGTCCGTTCGTCGACGGCACGGGCGCCGAACTGCCCAACGGCGAGAGTCTGGCCTTCGGCGACTACCGGTGCCGCGCGGACACCGCGGGCCTGTTCTGCGTCGACTACTCCCATCAAACGGCGGTCGCGCTGAGCGCCCGTGGCGTCGAGCCGTTCGGTTGCCTGCAGAAGACGGCCCCGCCGGCCGACATCGGACTCCGCTTCAGCTGCTGACGGGTTCTGGGAAGGACCGCCGCTGCGCCCACACCCACCCACCGGCCGCGGCGGCGAGCGCTCCCGCCAGTCCCGCCTCGGCGGCCGAGCCAAGCGTGCCGGGAGTGCTGGTGAACACCAGGAACCCGAAGGTCGCGGCCACCGCCAACAGCCCCATCAGAGGATGGGTCCACGGCCGCGGCACTCCGAAACGCGTTGCGACGAGCATGCCCAGCACCAGCGCCACGAGGTGGCCGACGTCGGTGAAGTCAGCCCCGGCGACCACGGCGGTCAACGCCACCGCCAGCCACCAGCCGATCCAGGCTGGTCGCCACCGACGGGGAATCGCGGGGGTGATGGCGCCGAGCACCGCCGTAGCGCCGTAGCTCATCCCGACGTCGGCGGCGCGGCTCACGCTTCGGGGCAGCCAGCCGTGGCTCACCGCCGCCCAGAGTCCGGCCGCCACCAGTAGCGTGGCGCCGATGTGGCCCACCGCGAAGGCCACCATCAATCGTCGACTGCGCCACAGCAATTCGGCCAATGCGAGCAGGCACGTCAGGCCCGGCAGCCAGTAGACCAACGGTCCGGCGTCGACGACGAACGCGCTGCCGAGCAACGTGCCGAGGTGGCCGTGCCGCAGATTGTGCAGGTTGGTACTGGTGTGCCGGATTATCCGGTCCTGAACGGCGGGGTCGAGATCCACCAAGATCATCGTGACGACGGAGAGCACGACGGCGTAGCCCGCGGTCACCCGAACGCGGGCCAGTCGAGCGAACGTCGCAGCCACCATCGACGTCGACTATGCCCCCGGCGCCTCCGCCTCGACCTCGTCGCTACCTGGAAGCTCCCTGCGAGTCTTCACCCAATACATCACGAGGTCGTCGGGCACTCCGGGGGCCTTGGCCGAGAACAGTTGCCTGCGCACACGTTTGACGGTGATTCCGAGTGCGTCGAAGTCCTCGTCGGAGATGCCCTCCAGGGTCGCGTTGGAGACCACCAGGCCGCCTCTGGTGGCGCGGTCCATCACCCGTGCCGCGACGTTGACGTCGACGCCCAGCCAGTCCGAGCCGATGCGTTGCGGCCGACCGGTGTGAATTCCGGCGCGCATCATTGGCGTGTACCCGCCGACCTCGACGGACTTCACCGCCTCCAGGGCCCTCAACACGGATCCGACAGCAGTCGCAGGATCGCGGAACACCGCCATCGCGCCGTCGCCCATCCGCTTGACGATCCGCCCGCCTGCCTCGAGCAGTGGCGGTTCGGTCACCTGGGTGACTCGCCGGACCAACTTGAGCACGGCGTCGTCCCCGGCGCGCAGCGACCAGTCCGAGAATCCGACGAGATCGGTGAACACCAGCGTCACCTCGGGATTGGCGGGTTGGCCCGACACCCGTTCGGTCAGCGCCTGCCACACCTGCAGACCCGCGAGGCTGACCTCGCGCGAGGCGGCGTTGCGATCCAGGATGCGATCGGCCGCACGCGCCGCCGCCCTCGGGCCGCCGACACCCGCCGCCGACAGCGGATCCCCGAAGTCGGGGTCACCGGGCAGCAGTCGACGAGCACGTCTGACGAGAGCGACGATGCCCTCGTCGTGATTGGTGTTCCTCAACCAACGCAACGGACCGCCGCCGTCGCCGGACCGTTCCTCGAACGATTCGGCCTCCACGCGGACCAGCCTAGGTGTCTGGGACGGCACCGGCGGTGGGGCGTCGCTCACAGCCCCGGCACCGGCCGGGGTCGAGCCAGGTCACGGTGGCGTCAAGAGCCGACACCCGAACGGGTGACGACGACCGCCGCGCCGTCCGGCGATCGTGGACAACGTGCGTTGTCACGCATACGTTGGGCAGACGACCCGACCTCGTACGGCTGTGAGGACGCAGTGCCCCGAACCGCGAAGCCCCCGACCACCGCCGACCCCCTCGGCCCCGAGTCCTTGACCTGGAAGTACTTCGGCGACCTCCGCACGGGCCTGCTGGGCGTGTGGATCGGCGCCATGCAGAACATGTACCCGCAGCTCGGCGCCGGCGTCGAGGAACACTCGTTGTTGCTGCGTGAGCCGCTGCAGCGCGTCGCCAGGTCGGTCTATCCGATCATGGGAGTCGTCTACGACGGCGACCGCGCCCCGCAGACGGGGGAACAGATCAAGGGCTACCACCAGACCATCAAGGGCACCGACGCCGACGGCCGCCGCTACCACGCGCTCGACCCCGAGACCTTCTACTGGGCGCACGCCACCTTCTTCATGCTGATCGTGAAGACCGCCGAATACTTCTGCGGCGGACTGTCGGATGCCGAGAAGCGCCAGCTGTTCGACGAGCACGTCCAGTGGTACCGGATGTACGGCATGAGCATGCGCCCCGTACCAGCGAGCTGGGAGGACTTCCAGGTCTATTGGGACACCACGTGCCGTGAGGAGCTGGAGATCAACCGGGCGACACTCGACATCTTCTCCATCCGCATCCCCAAGCCCTGGTTCGTCGCGTTGCCCACCCCGGTCTGGGACCAACTGTTCAAGCCGATGGTCGCCGGGCAACGATGGATCGCCGCGCACCTGTTCGACCCCGAGGTCCGGGAGCGGGCCGGCATGCGCTGGACCCCGGGTGACGAGGTGGTGCTGCGCCTGTTGGGCAAGCTCGTCGAGCTGGCGTTCGTCGCGGTGCCCGACGAGGTCCGCTTGCACCCAAGGGCCGTGGCGGCCTACAGGCGGGCGTCGGGCCGATCGCGAGCCGACGCCCCGCTCGTCGAGGCGCCGGCCTTCATGGGTCCCCCACGCGACCGCCGGGGTCTGCCGATGCACTACGTCTCCGGCGGGTCATCCGCGTCGGCGCTCATCGAACGGGTCGGTTCGCTGGTGCACACCACGTTCTCCCTGGCAGGTCTGCGCCCGGCGCGCGGCCGGCACGAGCAACGAAGGGCTGCGTGAACTCGTGCTCGAATGGTCAGACGTCGACGTCGCGGTACGCGACGCGGTCCGAGAGTTCGTCGACCGGGAGGTCCGACCCCACGTCGACGAACTCGAGAGCGGCGACATGGCGCCCTACCCGGTCATCCGAAAGTTGTTCGCCACCTTCGGCATCGACGCGATGGCCAAGGAGTCGCTGCAGAAGCGGCTCGCTGCGATGCGCGAGGGTCAGACATCCTCCGGCGGCGGATCCTCGGGTGGCATGTTCGGCGGTGGCGGTGCCCAGGCCGGCATGGGCTTCGTGCTGATCAGTGAATTGTGCCGCGTCAGCATGGGTCTGGTCACGGGGGTGGGCGTCAGCCTGTGTCTGACCGTTCCGACGATCGCGTCGCGGGGCACGCTGGCGCAGCAGGAGCGCTGGCTGCCCGAACTCGTCACCTACGAGAAGATCGGCGCCTGGGCGATCACGGAGCCCGATTCGGGCTCCGACGCATTCGGTGGCATGAAGTCCGCCGTCGTGCGCGACGGGGACGGCTACGTCCTCAACGGACAGAAGACCTTGATAACCAACGGGCCGGACGCCGACGTCACGGTGGTCTACGCGAAACTCGCCGACAGCGCGACGGAGCCGCGAGACCGAAAGGTGCTCACCTTCGTCCTCGACAAGGGCATGGAGGGCTTCGTGCAGTCGAAGCCGTTCCGCAAGATGGGCATTCACAGCTCGCGGACCGGCGAGCTGTCCTTCCACGACGTGCGGCTCGGTCGCGACCGGTTGCTGGGCGAGACCGAAGAGGACGGCGGACGCGGTGACGGTCGAGACAGCGCCCGGTCCAACTTCTCCGCCGAGCGGATCGGCGTCGCCGCGATGGCCCTCGGGGTGATCGAGGAATGTCTGCGGCTCTGCGTGGACTATGCCAAGTCGCGCACGCTGTGGGGCCAGGAGATCGGCCAGTTCCAGCTGATTCAGCTCAAGCTGGCGAACATGGAGGTGGCCCGGATCAACGTGCGCAACATGCTGTTTCGCGTCATCGAGGCCGCCCAGACCGGTGCGTCGATTTCGTTGCCCGAAGCCTCCGCGATGAAGTGGTACTGCTCGCAGGCAGCCACCGACGTCGCCATGGAAGCCGTACAGATCTTTGGCGGCAACGGATACATGACCGAGTACCGCGTCGAGCAACTCGCCCGCGACGCCAAGTCGCTGATGATCTACGCGGGAAGCAACGAGGTTCAGATCACCCACGTCGCCAAGGGGCTGCTCAGCGGTTGACGCGTGAGCTCTCGTAGAGGCAAATGGCCGCCGCGGCCGCGACGTTGAGACTCTCCGCACTCCCCCGCATGGGGATGCGGACCCGCACGTCGGCCGCCTCGGCGACGTCGACGGGCAGCCCGTGGGCCTCCGAGCCGAAGAGCCAGGCGGTCGGCACGGCGAGATCCAGTTCGTCGATCGACCGCTCGCCGTCGAGCGTCGCGGCCATCACCACCAGTCCGGCGTAGACCATGTCGCGAACGAGGGATAGCGTGTCCGGCGCTTCGACCACGGGTACGGAGAAGATGCTGCCCGCAGAGGCCCGTAGGCACTTCGCGTTGTAGGGGTCGACGCCGTCACCGGCCAGGATGAGTGCGTCGGCGCCCATGGCATCGGCAAGTCGGATCAGCGTGCCCGCGTTGCCGGGGTCCGAGGTGTCCACGGCGACGGCGATCAATCGCGGGGTGGACAGCACGTCGGCCAGCGACGCCGACGGCGCCCGGCACACCGCCACCAACCCGACGGGAGTGACGGTGTCCGACAACGCCTTTGCGGCCCGATCGGTGACCGGGTGAACGGGGGCGTCAACCAACAGATCGCCGAACCGCTCGGCGGCCGCCTCGGTGACGAAGACCTCGTCGACGAGACCACGCCGCAACGCAGACTCGACGAGGTTGGGACCTTCGGCGAGAAAGCGCGCGGCGTGGCGACGACCGGCCGGACGCTGCAGCTTGATCGCCGCAGCTACCCGGTTGGACTTCTCGGTGAGCAGTGTCAGGCGGCTTCGCCCGACGGTGCGTTCACGTCTTCGGGCAGAGCAGCCTTGGCGACCTCGACCAGGGCGGTGAACGCAGCCTCGTCGCTGATCGCGATCTCGGACAGGTTCTTGCGGTCGACCTCGACGCCGGCCAGCTTCAGCCCCTGGATCAACCGGTTGTAGGTGATTCCGTTGGCGCGGGCCGCGGCGTTGATGCGCGTGATCCACAGCTTGCGGAAGTCGCCCTTGCGGGCCTTGCGGTCACGGTAGGCGTAGGTCAAGGAGTGGAGCTGCTGCTCCTTGGCCTTGCGGTAGAGCCGTGACCGCTGGCCGCGGTAGCCCTTCGAAGCCTTCAGTACGGTACGCCGCTTCTTCTGGGCGTTTAGTGCGCGCTTGACGCGTGCCATGGGGTGTTCCTATCTCGAGCGGGTTCGGGGTGGGGAGCCTGCGAAAGGCTGGCAAATGCGAGTCAGGTCAGCCGTTGAGCATCTTGTTGATGCGCTTGGCGTCGTTGTCCGCCACCACGGTGCGGCCGTCGAGCCTGCGGGTGCGCTTGGTCGCCTTGTGCTCGAGAAGGTGCCGGCGACCGGCCTTCTGGCGCACGATCTTTCCGGTGCCGGTCTTCCGGAAACGCTTGGAAGCGCCGCTGTGGGTCTTGGCCTTGGGCATGGAGTCCTCGGTTCTAGTGGTGGATCAGTTCGTGGATGGAGCTGGTGGAGCGTCACTCGGCGGTGCCGCAGCCGGCTCGGCGGGAGCGGGGGCCGCGCGCTGCGCCTGAGGTGCAGCAGCGTCGTGTGCCGCTCGGGCCTTGGTCTTGGCGCCGCGGTGAGGTGCCAGCACCATCGTCATGTTGCGACCGTCTTGCTTGGCGGACGTCTCGACGAAGCCGTAGTCGGCCACGTCGGCGCCGAGCCGCTGCAAGAGTCGATAGCCCAGTTCGGGCCGCGACTGCTCACGGCCACGGAACATGATGGTCACCTTGACCTTGGACCCTGCTTCCAGGAAGCGGACGACGTGACCCTTCTTGGTCTCGTAGTCGTGGTCGTCGATCTTGGGTCGCAGCTTCTGTTCCTTGACGACGGTCTGCTGCTGGTTCTTGCGAGACTCGCGCTCCTTGAGTGCCGTCTCGTACTTGAACTTGCCGTAGTCCATGATCTTGCAGACTGGCGGCTTCGCAGCCGGAGCAACTTCGACGAGGTCGAGATCGGCATCCGCGGCGACGCGGAGGGCATCTTCGATGCGCACGATGCCTACCTGTTCACCGTTCGGTCCGATGAGACGGACTTCAGGTACACGTATGCGCTCGTTGATGCGGGTCTCAGTGCTGATGGGGCCTCCTATGTAGTCTTCGAGGAGTCCGCGCCATCAGCCATCCGCTCGACAGAGCGAAAAGGCCCTGTACATGACAGGGCCCGATGCCGACCGATCACGACTTTCGTCGCCTGCGCGGAACGCAGAACACCCACCTCGCGGCGGGTGTGACCGGACCGTTGGACCCTGGGGGTCAACGGTGGGAGCGGGACTCCACTTGCTGTCCTGGCGTAGGCCGGGACGGTCGCGCATGCCAGTCTAACAGGCATGACCGAGGTTCCCGAACTGCCCGAAGACACCGCTGACCCGACCGTCCGCGAACTCGCCGAAATTCCCGCCGTCGAGGTCATCACCAGGGCCGCGGTGATGCTGATGAGCGCCGCCGCCGAGAAGCTGGGTTTGTCGGAAGACGATCCCGACGAGTCGCCGCACCGCGACCTCGACGAGGCGCGACGACTCATCACGGCCCTGGCCGGTCTGGTGAAGGCGTCCGTGGAGTACCTGGGTCCGCATGCGGGACCGGTGCGCGACGGGCTCAAGCAGCTGCAGCTGGCGTTCCGAGAATCCTCGGCCTTCCCCGACGAGCCCGGTCATGGTCCCGGAGAGAAGTTCACCGGCCCCGTCTGGTAGCCACTGCCAACCATTTCGCGGGTTGACCGAATATTGTCGCGGCCTATGACGATGACTAGCTCCAGGCAGCATCGAACGTCGACGTTTCGGTGGGTGCCCGCCGCCGCGGGATGGCTCGTCGGCATCATCGCGACGCTGTCGTTGATCGCCAGCATCTCGCCGTTGGTGCGTTGGGTGATCAAGGTGCCGCGCGAGTGGGTCAACGACTACATCTTCAACTTCCCCGACACCAGCTTCGCCTGGGCGTTCGTGCTGGCACTGCTGGCGGCGGCGTTGGCCGCCCGCAAGAGCGTGGCCTGGTGGATCCTGGTGCTCTACATGGTCGCCGCGGTCGGCTGGAACGTCGGCGACCTGTCCACCGGCCCCGAGTCGGTGATGGAGGACATCGGCGAGGTCATCGGACTGGTGTTCCACGTCGTGGCCATCACCCTGCTGGTGCTGGCGCGCAAGGAGTTCTGGGCGAGGGTGCGACGAGGTGCCCTCATCAAGGCCGCGGCCACGTTGGCTGCCGGCATGGCGGTCGGCATCCTGGTCGGCTGGGGCTTGCTCGAGATGTTCCCGGGATCACTCGAACGCGACGAGCGCCTGTTGTACGCCGCCAACCGCGTCGTGGTCTTCGCCGGCGTCGATGCCGACGCCTTCGACGGCCACCACCCGCACGTGTTCGTCAACGCCTTGCTCGGCTTGTTCGGCGCAGTCGCGCTGATGGTCGCCGCCGTGGTGCTGTTCCAGTCGCAACGGGCCGAGAACGCGCTCACCGGTGAGGACGAGTCCGCCATCCGAGGGATGCTCGAGGTCTGGGGTAAGAACGACTCGCTCGGCTACTTCGCCACCCGCCGCGACAAGTCGGTCGTGTTCGCCCCCAACGGGCGTGCCGCGATCACCTACCGCGTGGAGGTCGGGGTCTGCCTGGCCAGTGGCGACCCCCTAGGAGACCCCCGGTCCTGGCAGGCCGCAATCGGCGCGTGGTTGACGCTGTGCCAGGCCTACGGGTGGGCACCGGGCGTGATGGGCGCGAGTGCCGCTGCGGCACAAGCCTTCCAGGAGGCCGGTCTCAACGCCCTCGAACTCGGCGATGAGGCAATCCTGTATCCGGACGGGTTCAAGCTGTCGGGCTCGGACATGAAGCCGGTGCGGCAGGCAGTGACGCGGGCGCGGCGGGCAGGTCTCACCGTCCGCATCCGCCGCCACCGCGATCTGACGCCGCAGGAGATGGCCGCGGTCATCAAGCGGGCCGACGACTGGCGCGACACCGAGACCGAACGCGGTTTCTCGATGGCGCTGGGTCGGCTCGGTGATCCGGCCGACGGCGACTGCATGCTGGTCGAGGCGGTCGACCCTCAGGAGCGCGTGGTGGCCATGCTGTCACTGGTGCCGTGGGGCACCAACGGCGCCTCACTGGACCTGATGCGGCGCTCACCCCAATCCCCCAACGGCACCAACGAGTTGATGGTCAGCGAGCTGTGCCTGCAGGGTGCGGACATCGGCATCACCCGCATCTCCTTGAACTTCGCCATGTTCCGGTCGGCCTTCGAGGAGGGCGCCCAACTCGGCGCTGGCCCGGTGCTGCGGCTGTGGCGGGCGCTGTTGGTGTTCTTCTCGCGCTGGTGGCAGCTGGAGACCCTGTACCGGTCGAACATGAAGTACATGCCCGAATGGGTGCCGCGCTTCGCGTGCTACGAGGACGCCCGCCTCGTGCCGCGGGTGGGCATCGCGTCGGTCATCGCCGAGGGCTTTCTGGTACTGCCGTTCAGCCGCCGAGCCGAACAGCACACCGGACAACACATCTCGGCTCCGGAGAACCTCGTGCTCTCGGGTCGGCTCCATCCCGACGGCAGCGCCCCCGACACGTCCGGGCTGGGGCTCGAGGGGCCGTCGGAGGATGCCGTCCACCGGCTTCCCGAGCAGGTCCGCGTCCGGATGGCCAAGCTCAAGGCCCTGCAGGACGAGGGCGTCGACGCCTATCCCGTCGGGAGTGCGCCCAGCCACACCGTTGCTCAGGCGCTGGAGACCACCGGCGAGACCGTCTCGGTCTCGGGTCGCGTACTGCGCCTGCGGGACTACGGGGCGGTACTGTTCGCCGACCTGCGCGACTGGTCTGCCGAAGTCCAACTGCTGCTGGATAATTCGCAATTGGCCCAGGGTCGAACGGCCGACTTCACCAAGGCCGTCGACCTCGGCGACCTCCTCGAGGTGACCGGCACCATGGGCGCCAGCAAGTCCGGTACGCCTTCGCTGCTCGTCGAGAAGTGGCGTCTGATCGGCAAGTGCCTGCGACCCCTGCCGGACAAGTGGAAGGGGTTGACCGACCAGGAGGCGCGGGTGCGCACCCGCTACGTCGACCTGGCCATCAACACCGAGTCGCGAGACCTCATCCGGGCGCGCAGCGCCGTGCTGCACGCAATCCGAGAGACATTGTTCGCCAAGGACTTCCTCGAAGTCGAGACGCCGATCCTGCAGCAGATCCACGGTGGCGCCAACGCGCGCCCGTTCGTCACGCACATCAACGCCTACGACTTGGCGCTCTACCTGCGGATCGCCCCTGAGCTCTACTTGAAACGGCTCTGCGTCGGCGGGGTGGAACGGGTCTTCGAGCTGGGACGGGCGTTCCGCAACGAGGGCGTCGACTTCAGCCACAACCCCGAATTCACCCTGCTGGAGGCCTATCAGGCACACGCCGACTACAACGTGTGGATCGACGGGTGCCGCGAGCTGATCCAGAACGCGGCGCTGGCGGCGAACGGCGCCCACGTCGTGATGCGGCCGCGGGCAGACGGAACGCTCGAGCCCGTCGACGTCTCCGGCGAGTGGGCCGTCAAGACAGTGCACGGCGCGGTGTCCGATGCGCTCGGCGAACACGTCGCGGCCGACACGGACCTGGCGACGCTGCGACGCTACGCCGACGCCGCGAAGATCCCGTACCAGACTCATTGGGATGCCGGCGCCGTCGTGCTGGAGATGTACGAGCACCTCGTCGAGGACCGCACCGAGAGCCCGACGTTCTACAAGGACTTCCCGACGTCGGTCTCCCCGCTGACCCGGCCGCACCGCAGCCAGCCCGGCGTCGCGGAGCGGTGGGACCTGGTGGCCTGGGGCGTCGAGCTGGGTACGGCCTACAGCGAACTGACCGATCCCGTCGAGCAACGCCGCCGACTGCAGGAGCAGTCGTTGCTCGCCGCCGGGGGCGACCCGGAGGCCATGGAGCTCGACGAGGACTTCCTGCAGGCCATGGAATACGCGATGCCGCCGACCGGTGGCCTGGGCATGGGCGTGGATCGCGTGGTCATGCTCATCACCGGCCGCAGCATCCGCGAGACCTTGCCCTTTCCGTTGGCCAAGCCCCGCTAGCGGGTTCACAGCCAACCGTCAGCTTCGCCGTCCACGATGACGTCGTGACATCGTGGTTGGCAGCCGGGGACTTTCGGCAACAGCACCTCTCGTTGATGCATGGCTGGTTGCCGCTGGTGATCCAAGCCCTCACCGTGGCAGTTCTGCTGGCCGCGATCGGCCGGCGCAGCCGACGCTGGGGCCTGGTGTGGCTTCCCGTCGCGCTCGCCGTCGGCGTCGCCCTCTCCGCGATCACCTACTGGGTCATCTCGTCGCAGGGCATGTCCGACGACCCGGCTCCCAACTTGCTGTGGGTTTGGCTCGTGGTGACGGGGTTTGCCGCAGTGGTGTTCGTCGCCGGCTGGCGCAACGCCGGCTGGGGCCGCCGCACGGCGTCGGCGGTCGGGTTGCCCATGTCGCTGCTGTGCGCGGCGCTGGCCCTGAACCTCTGGGTCGGTTACTTCCCCACCGTTCAGACCGCCTGGAACCAGCTCACCGAGGGACCACTTCCCGACCAGGCCGACCAGGCGACGGTCGTGGCGATGCAGACCAAGCACCAGGTGCCGGCCAAGGGTGTCGTCGTACCGGTGAACATCGACTCGTCGGCGTCGGGGTTCAAGCACCGCGGCGAGTTGGTGTACCTGCCGCCCGCCTACTTCGCGTCGAACCCGGCACCGCACCTTCCGACGCTGATGATGATCGGAGGCGAGTTCAACACCCCCGGGGACTGGCTGCGTGCCGGTGACGCGATCAAGACCGTCGACGACTACGCCTCCGCCAACGGCGGCAACGCGCCCGTGCTGGTGTTCGTCGACACCGGTGGTGCATTCAACAACGACACCGAGTGCGTGAACGGCCCGCGCGGCAACTCGGCCGACCACCTCACCAAGGACGTCGTGCCGTTCATGGAGTCGACCTACGGCGTGAGCACCAACCGGGCGAACTGGGGTCTGGTCGGCTGGTCCATGGGTGGCACCTGCGCCGTGGACCTGGCGACGATGCACCCGGACATGTTCTCCACGTTCGAGGACATCGCGGGTGACCTGGCCCCGAACTCGGGCAACAAGCAACAGACCGTCGACCGGCTCTTCGGCGGCAACGCCGCGGCCTATGCCTCCTTCGACCCGACCAGCGTGATCACCAAGCATGGTCGCTATCAAGGGGTCTCGGGGTGGTTCGACATCAACGGGTCGACCCCCTCCTCGGGCCCGACCGTCGTCAACGCGGTCAACTCCAACGGCACCGGCCTCGGAGGCAAGGACGCCTCGGTGCGCCTCAGCGACCAGGCGTCGGCAGCCAAGTCGCTGTGCGCGCTCGGTGCGGCCAACGGCATCCAGTGCGCCGTGGTGATGCAACCCGGCAAGCACGACTGGCCCTTCGCAGACCGCGCGTTCACGGCGGCGCTGCCCTGGCTGGCCGGCCAGGTCGGCACCCCGGGGGTACCGCGGTTGGGCCTGCCCGGTGCGGCTCCGCTCGCCTCGCACGTTCAGTAGTCGGGTTCCGCGGCGGGAGAGGACCAGGGCCGCCGCCGCGATGCCGATGCCCGATCCCAACATTCACGACGGCGCAGTCACAGCGACCCCGAGACCACGCGCCCCTCGAACACGACGGCGTCGCACTTGATGCTGCCCAGCGACTCCGCCGCGACGTCGAACGGCGAACCGTTCAACACCACGAGGTTCGCCACCTTGCCCACGGTGATCGAACCGAGCACGTCCTGCAGTCGGAGCTGGGTGGCCCCGTTGACGGTGTAGCCCTGCAGCAGCAGCTCGCGTGGAAGCTGAGCGTCCGAGGCCGGCCGGACACTGCCCGGGTAGGTCACCGGATCCAACGGAAACTCCGGGTCCACCCGCGTGGCGGCAACCTGCATGCCAAACATCGGCGCGGCTCTGTGCAATTCGTAACCGGTCACGACGTCGCTGCCGAAGGTCACGGTGGCTCCGCTCGCGGCGATCTCGTTGAAGCGGTACATCCGATTCCAGCGTTCCTCGCCGAGGTGCTCCTTGGCCTCCTCGCCGAAGTACCCGCCCGACCAGTGCGTGGTCCAGTTGACCAACATCCCCAACTCGGCAGGCCGCACCATGTCGGCCGGGTCGACGAGTTCGCAGTGGGCCACCGTCACCTGGATTCGCCACGCGTCACCCCGAGTCGCGATCCGTCGCCGGGCGGCTTCGACGGCGTCGCAGGCCACCCGAAAGGCGCGGTCGCCGACCAGATGCACGTGGACGTCGACGCACGCGTCGTTGCACAGCAGCAGACACTGCTCGAGTTCCTCGGTCTCCATGCCGATCTCGCCGAAGTGGTCGTGTGCGTGATTGCAGAGCGGGGCGATCACCGCGCTGTTGCCGCTCTCATTGGTTCCGTCCAGGAACAGCTTCACGGCGTTTACGCCGATGTGGGGGCGGCCGTATCTGGCCTGCAGGTCTGCCACGCGCGTCAGCACGGTCGGAAGGTCTCGCGAATTCGTGAACTGAACGGCCCCTTGGTAGTACACGTTCAGCTCGCCGCGGTCGTCGAGTTCGGTCAGCGACTCCATTATCTGCTCGTCGGCGAGCAGCGCCTCGAACACCGCCGTGACGCCATTGTCGGTCATGAAGTCGAAGAATGGCTTGATGCGCGCCGGGGTGAGCTCCTGGGGTGGGGTCCACCCGATGCGCTCGTACATCGCCTCGAGGAAGTGCCGATGGACGAATTCGCGCAGCAGTCCGGTGGGCTCGCCGTCCTCGTCGCGCACGAACATCTCGAGCCCCGGCACGGGATCCGGGGTGTCCTTGGTGACGCCCATCAGCTCGAGCATCTTGCCGTTGACCCAGTGCTCGTGTTCGCTGAAGTCTTGACACAGCACCGGGCGGTCGGACACCACGGCGTCGAGCAACTCCTTCGTGGGGCCGCCGTCGCGGAACGTAGCGCTCGGGTAGTACTCGAAGTACAGGAAGGGTGCCTCCGAGACCGGATGCTCGGCGGCGTAGTCGGCGATGAACCGCAGGATCTCGGCGACGTCGGTCGTCCACGGAAGCCGGACGTGCCAGAAGCTCTGCGACACCATCGACGGATGGGTATGGGCGTCCACGATTCCCGGAATCACCGTCCGCCCGCCGAGGTCGTACACCGGCAGGGACCCGACGTCGGGTCCCGCGCTGCGCTCGCCCACGTAGGTGATCTTCCCGCCCTCGACCACGACGGTGTCGGCCAGCGGCCGGCCCGCATCGGCGGTGTGCACCCGCGCGTTCGTCAACACCATTGCCACGTCGGCTCTCCTCACTCGTCGTGGGAAAGCTACTCACGGTGGCGCGGCGGAACACCCCCGTGCAGTCGGTTGAGCGTGATCGTCATGTCGGTCGAGCCGAATCGTGCTGTCGCGGCGACCCCGGCACTCCCTACATTCAGCGGATGACCGAACTCAAGCGGCTCCTGACACTGCGGCACCTGGTGGTGTTCGGCCTGGCGTACCTCGCGCCAACGGTGGTGTTCAACTACTTCGGCATCGTGACGACGCTGACCGGCGGCATGATGGCGCTGGCCTACGCCGCCACCACGGTGGTCATGTTCTTCACCGCCTACAGCTACGCGACGATGGTGCGGGCCTTCCCCGTGGCCGGCTCGGCGTACACCTACGTGCGCAAGGCCGTTCACCCCCACCTCGGTTTCCTCACCGGCTGGGTGATGCTGCTCGACTATCTGCTGCTGCCGATGGTGTGCTACCTGCTGGTCGCCATCTACATGAACGAATTCGTCCCCGCCGTTCCCGTGTGGGTGTGGATCGTGCTCGCCGCTGCCGTCGGGGCCGTCACGAATGTCTTCGGCGTCAAGATCGCCGGCCGGGTCAACTCCGTCGTGATCGGGGCGCAAATCCTGTTCTCGGTGGCCCTGGTCGTCATCGTGGCGGTCTACGTCACCGGTGGACGGGGCGCCGGCACGCTGTTCGACGGCGCGGCGGTGTTCGACGCCGCGAACTTCGACGGTTCGAAGGTGCTGTGGGCCGCGTCCATCCTGGCCGCGTCGTTCCTGGGCTTCGACGCCGTCTCGACCATGGCCGAGGACACCGTCGACCCGGCCACGACGGTGCCGCGCGCCGTGCTGATCGTTCCGATCGCCGCCGGCATCGGCTTCTCGGTCATCTCCTACTTCATGCAGCTTGCCTGGCCCAACGCCGCCAACGAGATTCAGGATCCCGACTCGGGAATCTTCGAACTGCTCGGCCGTCTCGGCGGTAACGCGCTGTCGACGGCGTTCCTCGTGACCGACAACCTCGCGAGCATGGTCTGTGCGATCGCCGGCTTGGCCGCGGCGTCGCGGATCCTCTACGGGATGGGTCGCGACGGTGCCCTCCCCCGCCGCTTCTTCGGCGTGCTCAGCGAACGGTTCCAGACGCCGGTCAACAACATCCTGCTGATGACGGGGATCGCGCTGACGGCGATCTTCTACGCGGACAACCTGATGGCCGCCGCGTCGCTGGTGGCCTTCGGTGCGCTGTGCGGCTTCGTGCTGGTCAACTATTCGGTCATCAGTCACTTCTTCATCCGCGGCCGGCGCCGCTCCGGCACCGATCTGATCCGCTACCTCGTCGTCCCCGGCCTGGGCATGTTCGTCTGCGCGGCGCTGCTGGTCAACGTCGACGTCTCGGCCAAGATCCTCGGCGGCGTCTGGCTCGCGCTCGGCATCGTCTATCTGGGCTTCTCCACCAAGGGCTTCCGGCGCCCGCCCGCCGAGATCGACATGGTCGAGGACGACGAGGCGACGGCGTCGACGACCGAACCCGTCAGCTGATCGGTTGCGTCGCGACCGTCGCGCGGCAGGACTACGTTTGACCGATGTTGGACGTGGTGACGGACTACGCGTCCGGCGCCAGGGTGCGCACGGACGTGCAGGCCATTCGGCGCACCGCGCTGCACGCCCATCCCAACGCACTCGAGATCGTGTACGTGCTGGCGGGTCGGCTGCACGTGCGAGTCAGCAGCGAGGACTTCGACCTCGACGCGGGCGACTACGTCGTGGTCAACCGCCTCGATCCCCACCTGCTCGAGGGCGACGACGAAAACGTCACGGCCATGGTGCATCTCGACCTCGCAGCGTTCACCGCGGTCGACCCGTTCGCCGACCAGATCATGTTCGCCTGCGAGTCCTTCGACCTGCCCCGGTATCGACGGCAGGAGGAGTTGCTGCGAGGGTTCCTGCTCGACGTCGTCGACCTCGCCGTGATCACGCCGTCCCCGGCCCGACTCGACACGCGGGCGGCCGACCTCGTCCGGCTGCTCTGCACCGGCTACGCGATCGAGAACTACTACCAACGGGACCGGGAGCCAACCGAGGCCCAGCGGGCCAAGCTGCACGGCATCGTCGCCGCGATGCGGACGCATCTGGCCAGCCGAGACGCCCTGGAGGACGTCGCGGCCGCCCACCACTACTCGAAGTCCTACGTGTCCCACTTCGTGAAGAACACGGCCGCCTTCAGCTTCAGCAGCATGTTGACCGCGACTCGGGTCATGCACGCCGAACGATTGCTCCTGCTCACCGACGACACCGTGCGCGACGTGTCGACGCAGTGCGGATTCTCCGACGTCAAGTACTTCACTCGCTCCTTCGCCGATTGGTTCAAGCAGACCCCGGCGGAGTACCGCGCCCGGTACCGCCCACTTGCTTGGCGTGACGACTCGTGCGAACCCGTCGACGCGGAGACCACCGCCACGCTCGTCGCGCAGCACCGCAGCCGCGTGGCCTCCCCGACCGACCCGCCGCGACTGTCCATCACGCCGATCGTGCTCAAGAACGTCGGCTCGCGTGCCGACCTCCTCGCCAGGATCGGCACGTTCGACCACGCCGACGGCGTGCCCGTCAGATCGGCGACGGCGCCGCCGCCGCGCCGTCATCTCCTGCCGATGCGCGTCCGTGACGCCGATCTCGACGGCGACCACCTCGTCCAGATCCTGGCGTCGTCCACCGGCAACGACGCCACGCCGTGTCTGGTGGTCGAGTACTCGGGTCGCACCTCCACGATCGCCGCCCTGGCGAAGCTGGCCACGCTGCTTCGCCGGGCCGGCGACATCGAGGCCGAGGTGTGGCTCTTCTACACCGGAGCGCGGGCGCGGGTCGCGGTCGACGACGTGATCGACGTCGTCGAGCACGAGCACGGCCTAACGCCCCGGGCCGTGATGGTCACCTGAACGACGCGATCTCGCCGATCGCGGCGGTACCGTGACAGGCGTGGGAGACCCCGAGGACATCGTGGACGCGGAGATCGTGCCCGACCCGCGGGCCCCGGCGCCGCCGGACACCGGGTACACCGAGAGCGGCGTGCCGACCTTCGAGTCCGTCCGCGAGAAGATCGAGACCAGGCTCGGCACGGCGGTCGGTTCGTCGGAACTGGCGTCGGAGACCCCCGAAGGCCGTGAGGTCGAGGAACGCTACGAGGCTCGGCAGCGCGCGGCTCACGACCGTCTCGAGCAGATCAGGGCCTCGATGCGCGACGAATCGGATCGAACCTGACGTCGTGCGCTCCTTCACCGTGGAGGAACGACGCGCCCGGCTGGGACGGCGACACTTCCTGGCCGAGTCCACCGATCGCTCGATCGCCGACCTCGCCAGCTCCTTCGTCGGTCTGCACGCCACCGACCCGGCCACGCCCTACCTCTCACTGTGGGCCCGCTGCAACGGTTTTCGGGTGGCCGACCTCGATGCGGCCCTCTACACCGACCGCATGGTGGTCAAGCATCTGGCGATGAGGCGCACGCTGTGGGTGTTCGACACCGCCGACCTGCCCGCCGTGCAGGTGGCCGCGAGCGACCGCGTCGCGGCCACCGAACGCAAGAAGCTGGTCGCCGACGTCGTCAAGGCGGGAATCGCCGACGACGGTGACGCCTGGTTGTCGCGGGCCGCCCGAGCGGTCCGCGCCCACCTCGACGTACACGGCCACGCCAGCGCCTCGGAGCTCCGGCTCGCGCTGCCCGAGTTGGCGGGCACCTACAACCCCGCTCCCGGCAAGGCCTATGGGGTCGAGGGACCCATCTCGCCCCGCGTCCTGACCGTGCTGGGCGTCGAGGGTCACATCGTCCGCGGCCCCAACGACGGCGGGTGGACGACCTCGCGTCCGAAGTGGACGTCGGCGACCCGGTGGCTGGACCGCGGGGCGGAACTCGACCACGACGCGGGGCGGGTGGCGCTGCTCCGAGCGTACCTTCGGAGGTTCGGGCCGGCGACGGTGACCGACGTCAAGTGGTTCTTCGGCCAGACGCTCGGCTGGACCCGAGACGGTCTGCGCGACGTCGGTGCGGTCGAGGTCGACCTGGCCGGGACGCCGGGTTATGCGCTGGCCGACGACCTCGAACCCGAGATCTCGTCCGAGCGGTGGTGTGCGCTGCTGCCCGGCCTCGACGTCACCACGATGGGTTGGAAGCAACGGGACTGGTACCTCGGCGCGCACGAGGCCGAGGTGTTCGACCGCAACGGCAACGGTGGACCCACCGCGTGGTGCGACGGCCGCATCGTCGGAGCATGGACCCAGGACGCCGACGGCCGAGTCGTCGTCCGCCTCGTCGAGGCCGTCGACGCCACGGCCTCGAAGGCCTTGGCGCACGAGGCCGACGAGCTCACCGACTGGCTGGGCGGGGTGCGCATCGCACCGCGATTTCCCTCGCCCGTGACGAAGTCTGGCGCGGTCGCTAGGCGCTGACCTTGCGCCGCTTCTTCGCAGGTGCCGGTTGCGGCAGCAGTTCGGTGAGGAACTGCCCGGTGTAGCTCTCCGCGACCGCGGCCACGTCCTCCGGGGTGCCCTGTGCGACGACCGTGCCGCCTCCGCCGCCGCCCTCGGGACCCATGTCGACGACCCAGTCCGAGGTCTTGATGACGTCGAGGTTGTGCTCGATGACGATGACGGTGTTGCCCTTGTCGACCAGGCCGTTGATGACCTTGAGCAGCTTGCGGATGTCCTCGAAGTGCAGACCGGTGGTCGGTTCGTCGAGCACGTAGACGGTGCGCCCGGTGGATCGCTTCTGCAGCTCGGCGGCCAGTTTCACGCGCTGGGCCTCGCCGCCGGACAGCGTCGGCGCGGGCTGCCCCAGTCGCACGTAACCCAGACCGACGTCGACCAGGGTCTTGAGGTAGCGGTGAATCGACGTGATCGGCTCGAAGAAGTCGGTGGCCTCCTCGATCGGCATGTCGAGGACCTCGGAGATGGTCTTGCCCTTGTAGTGCACCTCGAGGGTCTCGCGGTTGTACCTCGCGCCGTGGCACACCTCGCACGGCACGTAGACGTCGGGCAGGAAGTTCATCTCGATCTTGATGGTGCCGTCACCCGAGCATGCCTCGCAGCGCCCGCCCTTGACGTTGAACGAGAAACGACCCGGCTGATAGCCGCGCACCTTGGCCTCGGTGGTGGCCGCGAAGAGCGTGCGGATCTTGTCGAACACCCCCGTGTAGGTCGCGGGGTTAGATCGCGGCGTCCGGCCGATCGGCGACTGGTCGACGCGGACCAGCTTGTCGAGTTGGTCTACGCCGTTGATGCGGAGGTGGCGACCGGGCACCTGACGGGCGCCGTTGAGCTTGTTGGCCAGCACCGACGCGAGGATGTCGTTGACCAGGGTGGACTTGCCCGATCCGGACACGCCGGTGACCGAGGTCAGCACGCCCAGAGGGAAGGAGACGTCGATCTCCCTGAGGTTGTTCTCCCGCGCCCCGACCACCGTCAGCTGGCGCTTGCGGTCCACCGGACGCCGGATCGCCGGAACCTCGATGCTCTCCTTGCCGGAAAGGTATGCACCGGTGATGGATTCGGGGTTGGTCAGCAGATCGGCGTAGGTGCCGCTGTGCACGATGTGACCACCGTGCTCCCCCGCCGCGGGTCCGATGTCGACCACCCAGTCGGCGTGGGCGATGGTGTCGAGGTCGTGCTCGACGACGATCAACGTGTTGCCCAGGTCCCGTAGCCGAACCAGCGTGTCGATCAACCGCCGGTTGTCGCGCTGATGCAGGCCGATCGACGGTTCGTCGAGGACGTAGAGCACGCCGGCCAAGCCAGAGCCGATCTGCGTGGCCAGCCGAATGCGTTGCGCCTCACCGCCGGAGAGCGTGCCCGCCGCCCTCGACAAGGTCAGGTAGTCGAGTCCGACGTCGAGCAGGAAGCCCAGCCGGGACTGCACTTCCTTGAGCACCTGCCCGGCGATCGCGTGCTCGCGGACGCCGAGGGTCAACGCGTTGAGGAACTTCGAGCAGTCGGCGATCGACAGCTCGCACACCTGCGCGATCGACTTCGCGTCGTCCGCCGCCGCGAGCGTGACGGCGAGGATCTCGGGCTTGAGCCGGGTGCCCTCGCAGACCGGACACGGCACGTCGCGCATGAAGCCGTCGTAGCGTTCCTTCATCTGCTCGGATTCGGTCTGCTCCATGCGGCGGTGCAGGAACGCCATCACGCCCTCGAAATCGGCGTAGTACGAACGGGTGCGCCCGTAGCGGTTCTTGTACCGCACGTGCACCTGCTCGTCGCATCCCTCGAGGATCGACTTGCGAGCCTTGGCGGGCAGTTTGCGCCACGGGGTGTCGACGTCGAAGCCCAGTGCCTCGCCGAGACCCGCCAGCATGCGGGTGAAGTAGTCGGCGTTGTGCCCCATGGACCACGGCGCGATGGCCCCCTCGGCCAGCGTCAGCTCGGGATCGGGCACCACCAGTTCGGGGTCGACCTCCTTGCGGATGCCGAGCCCCGCGCACTCGGGGCACGCACCGTACGGGGAGTTGAAGGAGAACGACCGCGGCTCCAGGTCGTCGACCGCCAGGGCGTGGCCGTTCGGGCAAGCAAGCTTCTCGGAGAATCGCTGCTCGCGGTGGGGGGCGTCCTCGTCCGCGTCGACGAAGTCGAGCACCAGGATGCCGTCGGCCAGACCGAGCGCCGTCTCGACGGAGTCGGTGAGGCGCTGCTTGGAACTCGCCTTGACGCTGAGGCGGTCGACGACCACCTCGATGTCGTGCTTCTCCTGCTTCTTCAACTTCGGCGGGTCGGTCAGGGTGTGGACGACGCCGTCGACGCGAACCCGGCTGTACCCCTGCGAGTTGAGCTTCTCGAACAGGTCGACGAATTCGCCCTTGCGGGTGCGCACGACGGGGGCGAGCACCTGAAACCGCGTGCCCTCCTCCATGGCGAGCACCTGGTCGACGATCTGCTGCGGCGTCTGCCGGGCGATGCGCTCGCCGCAGACCGGACAGTGCGCCGTGCCGGCGCGGGCGTACAGCAAGCGCAGGTAGTCGTAGACCTCGGTGATGGTCCCGACGGTCGAGCGTGGATTGCGGTTGGTCGACTTCTGGTCGATGGACACCGCGGGCGAGAGACCCTCGATGAAGTCGACGTCCGGCTTGTCCATCTGCCCGAGGAACTGCCGTGCATACGCCGAGAGCGACTCGACGTAGCGGCGCTGGCCTTCGGCGAAGATGGTGTCGAAGGCCAGCGACGACTTGCCGGACCCGGACAGCCCGGTGAAGACGATCAACGAATCGCGCGGCAGGTCTAGGTCGACGTTTCGCAGGTTGTGCTCGCGCGCACCCTTGACTATCAGGCGGTCAGCCAACTGATATCTCTCCTGGTCCGATGGTGCGCCCCAACCCGCTCGAAGCGCACCGCGCTCATGGTATGTCCAACCCCCGACAAGTCCGAGCCGCGTCCCGGCCCACCCCGTACCGTGGGAGTCATGACTGGCCAAGGAACTTCCGTCGCCGACGACTACACCGGCCACGTCGAACCCGGCACGGCGGCGCGCCGAACCCTGCCGGGTGCGACGATCTTGAAGGCCTCGGTCGGTCCCATGGACAACAACGCGTACTTGGTGACGTGTTCCCAGACTGGTGAGACGCTACTCGTCGACGCCGCAAACGACGCCGCCGTCCTGCTGGACCTGGTCGAGCGCTACGCCCCGACGCTGTCGCTGGTGGTGACGACGCATCAGCACGGCGACCACTGGCAGGCACTGGCCGAGGTGGCCGGGGCCACCGGTGTCCCGACCGCCGCGCACCAACTCGACGCCGAACCGCTGCCCGTCCCGCCGGACCGCATCCTGTCCCACGGCGACACCCTCGAGGTCGGTGAGCTCACCTTCGACGTCATCCACCTTCAGGGCCACACCGAGGGATCGGTGGCTCTGGCGCTGCGCGGCCCTGCCGCAGGCGACGCCGTGCATCTGTTCACCGGTGACTGCCTGTTCCCCGGTGGTGTCGGGAAGACGTGGCGCGACGGCGACTTCGAGCGGTTGCTCGGTGACGTGACGACGCGCCTGTTCGACGTCTACCCCGACTCGACCGTGGTGTATCCGGGTCACGGCGACGACACCACCCTCGGCGCCGAACGGCCCCACGTCGGCGAGTGGAAGGAGCGGGGCTGGTGAGCGGTTGGCCGAAACCCGACGAGATCCGTCCCGGTGAGGAGTCGGTCTGGGACTACCCGCGGCCCCCTCGACTGGAGACGTTCGCCGGCTCGATCACCGTGGAGCTGGGCGGGGAGACCATCGCCTCGACCGACCGCGGATGGCGGGTCCTCGAGACCAGTCATCCACCGACCTACTACATTCCCGCGTCGGCGTTCCGCGACGGCGCCCTGCGCCCGGCGCCGGGATCGTCGTGGTGCGAGTGGAAGGGCGTGGCGTCCTACTTCGATCTGATCGCGGGCGACCACCTGGCCGAACGAGCCGGCTGGACGTATTTCGAACCCACACGGGGCTTCGAGGCGATCGCGGGCGCCGTCGCCGTGATGGCGGCGCAGGTCGACCGCTGCACCGTCAACGGCGAACGGGTCGAGGCGCAACCCGGTGGCTTCTACGGCGGGTGGATCACCAGCTGGGTGAAGGGCCCGTTCAAGGGCATCCCGGGATCCAGGGGCTGGTAGGCCCCCGGACCGACGCGTCAGGACGTGTGGACGATGAGGACGTCAGACTTGGAACGACGTGCCACGTTGGCGGGCACCGAGCCCAGCAGCCGGCCTGCGATGGTGCTCAGGCCGACATTGCCCACCACCAGCAGGTCGGCCTTGATCTCCTCGGCGAGGTCGACCAGGGCGTCGACCGGGGCACCGACGACGGCCTTCTCGTCGACGTCCTTGGCGCCGGCCGTGTGGGCACGGTCGCGGGCTTCGCGCAGGATCGCGTAGATGGGGGCGTTGCCCGCCATCTTGTATCCCTCGTCCTTGAGGACGTCGGCGGCCCGGGAGTCTTCGCTCTGCGGGAAGTACGCCGTGGCCACGATGAGCTTCGCGCCCGCCCCTGCGGCGATCTGCGCAGCCCGGTCTACCGCGCGCAGCGATGAATCCGAACCGTCAGTGCCGACCAAAACGGTCTGATAGGCGCCCATTCATGCCCTCCAGTGTCGATTGCCAAGCCACCCGAGACAGTAGCCCTTCGCCAGGCGGCACGGGCCGATTCGCTCGGATGGCACTGGTGCTGCCGGGCTGATCGTAACGGTAGCCGCCACCGGAACGCCGGTGCCGGTGAGCAACCCTACGACTCGTGACCTGGCGAGGGCCGGATCGCTTCGGTGGCTCGAACGTGAGCCAGGTCATCGGCAGGGCCGACTAACGGATCGAACGGGCACGCCCGCAACGACTTTGGGGACCGAGAATCAGTCGCGGTGCCGCGGGTCGAAGTTCGACGGCGCGCCCTCATCGACGGTGACGGCGAAGTCGGTGTCGGAGAACGTGTAGCGATACCACGGTTCGTCGGCGCAGCGCCCCAGCCGGTGTCGGAGATTGCTGAAGGCCCCGTACACCGTTCGATAGGGCTGACCGTTGAAGTGCTGCAGGATCTCCTTCCAGGTGCGGGGAGCCTTGCGGATGAGTGTCTCCATCGCTGCGGTCAATTGCTCCTCGGACAGTGCGACGACATCCGGGGGTGGGTCGCCCAATTCGAAGACCGTGCTGCGGTCGAAGTGCGAACGGACGAACTTCGGCCCGATCGGAATGGTGCAGTCGAGACCGATCTTCGAGGCCGTTCCCGGCGCGGCATCCTCGGCGATCATCGGGTCGACGGTCATCGTGTTGCCGCTTCCGATGGTCACCGTGTCCAGGTGCGGCATGTAGCGGAACGCCATCGCGAACTGCACCGCGTTGTCGTCCCAGATGTCGACGTCCTCGTCGAACACCATCGCGATCTTCGGCAGTCCCTGCTTGGAACACGTCAGCATCACGCCGAGGGCCTGCTTCGCGTCACCCGCGCCGCGCGTGTTGATCTTCGCGTAGGCGATGTTCGATAGCCCGCCCAGCGGCGCCCGCACCTCCTTGACGTCGATTCCGGCCATCGCGAGGCCACCGTAGAGGTCCGATTCGATCATCGGCAGCTGAAGCATGTTGTCGGTGTACCAGGGGTGCTCTCCGCCGATGGTCGCGTGCTGGAAGATGCCGCCCCTGCGGAACGTCATCGCCGTGACCACGGCTCGGAAGTTGGCCTTGATGCCACCGCCGTACATCCCGGTGAACTCGCCGTAGGGCCCCTCGTCATGGGTCAACCCCTCGGTGGCCATCAGCCGGCACTCGATGACGATCTCCGCATTGGCCGGTACCAACAGGTCGACGGTCTCGCACTTCACCAACTTCGCGGGGTGGCCGTAGAAGTTGCCGAGGACCTCGAAGTCGTCGGTGCCCGGCGGCACCCCCGTCAGAGCGGCGACCTTGTCCACCAGCGGCCCGCCCAGCACGATCGCGAGTTCGAGATCCTGGCCCTTGGCCTGTGCCGCTTGGGCATTCAACCGTGCACGATGCGACGTGCAGGTCATGTCGAACATCTTCTCGGTCTTCGACCGGAACATGCTGCGATAGATGCCCCAGTCATAGACGCCGGTGTCGGGGTGCTTGCTGACCACCAGGTTGTCGTTGGTGTAGGCGTGGCCGTCGCGGTCGTGGTGCAGGAACAGCGGCAAGCGGGTCAGGTCGACGTCGTCGCCGAGCAGGATGACCTCCTTGCACGGCGCCGTGTCGACCACCACCGGCGGGATCCGGCCCTTGCCGAGCTCGACCATGCGACGGCCCGTCTCACTCTTGGCGCAGCCCAGTGCCCATGCGGTTTGATCCTGGTTCGAATAGGCGTTGGCCAGGAACTGGAACTCGCAGTCGGTGACCTTCTCCACCAAGACCGCGGTCAGCGGATGTGCCTCCATGACGGCGGGCAGCTCGTCGACCCGCTTTTCCTCCGTCACCCGGACGAGTAGCCCCGCCTTCTCCATGTCGTCGACGAAGTCACTCAGGCTTTGTTGCGGCATGGCAGGCCCCTCATTCGAATGCTGTTGCTGCGGTGCCGGTCTCGACGAACGTGCGGAGGTGATGCAGCAGGACACCCCAGGTGGTGTTGCACTTGCGAAAGTTGCCGTGCGTCCCCGGCCAGCCGGCATGCACGTGCTCGAGGAGCACCCTGTCGTCGTCGGTCTCGGACAGGACGAAGGTCGCCGTGGTACCGACCGAATCACCGGGGCCACGGGTGCATCGCCACCCGACCTCGCGGTTGGGCTCGGAAGTGAGTACAACCCAGGCGAATTCGGGATGGTCGGCGAAGGTGAACACCCACTCGCTGCCGACTTCGCCGGTGCCCGTCGCGGTCGGGGTGTGCCAACCCTTGACACCCTCGAGGGTCGTCAGCGCCTCGAATACCCGATCCGGAGACGACGAGATCCTCAGCTCGTGCTCGATCTGATGCACCATCTACTTGCCTCCGTCGAGTTCCGGGAAGTCGTAGTCGCGCCAACCGGGCACGTCGGCCACCTCGACGAACTCGCGCCCGTGTTCGGCGACCGAGGGTCCGCACGCGTCGCCCGCGACCTTGACCACGGTGCCGTAGGGGTACGTCGCGTCGATGCCGAGGGCCGAACCGGTGCGGCGGTCGGGTGGTAGAGACTCGTCCAACGTGGGGTCCAGCGGGCCGCCGGGCAGGTGGTCGACGATGATGACGTCGCGAGCCGGTTGCGACCGGAAGGCCAAGGCCCACTCGACCTCTCCGGAGTTCTGCACGTCGACGTCGGGGTCGACGACGATGACCGTCTTGGGCCGCACGTTGGAACCCATCGCGGCGAGAATGGCATTGCGCGCCTCACCGGCGAAGCGGGGACGCATGGCCATCACGACGCGAAAGTTCACCCCACCCGACGGCGGTATGGCGACGCGTTCGATCGTCGGGAAGGTCTGCTGCATCGACCTCAGGAACGAGGCTTCGAACGCCAACTGCTTGAGGACGTGGTTCTCGGTGGTGGGCTTGCCCGTCAGCAGTGCCTGGAAGTAGGGCTTGTCGCGATGAGTGAGCGCGAGGGGACGCGCGATCGGCTTCATCGAACCGGGTGTGTAGTACCCCGTGTACTCGCCGAGAGGGCCCTCGAAGACGGTGGTGGCGAAGTCCACTTCGAACTCGACGACGAACTCGGCGTGCGCAGGAACTTCGAGATCGATCGTTCGACACTTCACCAACTCGACCGGTGCCCCGCGCAGTCCGCCGGCAACCTCGAAGTCGTCGGTGTCGTCGGGCACCTGGATGGGACCGGTGTAGGCGAGCATCGGGTCGACGCCGATCACCAACGCGGCGTGGAAGGTCTGCTGGCCCAACGCCGCGGCCTTGGCCAAGTTCTTCCCGAAGCGGTGGTTGGGCATCGCGAGGAAGGACAGGGTGTGCGCGTCGACGACTTCGAACCGGTAGTGGCCGATGTCGGGCACACCGGTTTCGGGGTCGCGGCTGACGACGATGCCCGGGGTGATGTAGGGGCCGCCGTCGTCCGGGCTGTAGGTCGGCACGGGCAACGCCGTCAGGTCGACGTCCGCTCCCAGGATGACGTTCTGGTGCACGGGCGCATCGTCGACGACGACGGGCGCGATCCGGCGCGCCAGCCCCTCCAGGATGCGACCCATCACGGCGTCCTCGTCGCTTTCGTAGGCGATCAGCGCCTTTGCTCTCGAGTTGTAGACGCCCCCCACCAATGGGAAGTCGGTTCCGGTCTGGTTGAAGACGATGGCCGGACCAGCAACCGACGCGCTCTTGCGCAGCGCCTTGGCGACCTCGAACTCCAGCGCCACGGGTCTGTCGACGTCGATCAGTTCGCCGTGTTTGCGCAACGCATCGAGGAACTCTCGAAAATCGTGGAACGGCACAGCAGTATGCCCCATACTCGTCGACAGAAGGTGAGCAGCAAATCAAGGTCAATCGTGGTTCATCTTGACAGGAGACCCCCGACCGCGCACGGAGTTCGATGATTGACACCCACGAAGACTTCCGCGGGTTTGCCGTCGGGGTGCACGGTGCCCCCGGCGTCGCCGAGGCCTGCGTGTTGCTTCAGGACCGTCGCAACCTCGACGTCAACATCCTGCTGCTGGCCGCCTTCGTCGCCACGGTGCGCGGTTCGACGCTCACGGAATCCGACGTCGCGCACGCGCGCGCCCGGGTGCGGTCGTGGCGAGACGACGTCGTCGTTCCGTTGCGTACGGTGCGGCGGCGGCTGAAGGACGGGCCGCCACCCGCCCCGAACGCCAGCACCGCGGCACTGCGAGCCCAGGTCAAGACGGTCGAACTGGACGCCGAGATGATCGAACTGGACGAACTGTCGACGGTCGTGGCTCGACTGGAGGCGCCGACGGTCTCCGGGACCGCGGGCCACCGCGCCACGGCGGCGATGACGGTCGTCGTCGGCGCCGCACTCGATGACGAAGAGCGCGACGCGATCGCCGTGATCGCCTCCGCCGCAGCACGATTCGTGGAGGATCTGATGTGAGACGCGTCATCGTGGCAATCACCGGAGCCTCGGGCGCGATCTACGGAATCCGCGCGTTGGAGTTGCTGGGCAAGGTCGAGGACGTCGAGACCCATCTGATCGTCACGCCTTCGGGTCGGCGGACCATCGCCCAGGAGACCGATTACGGTCTCGACGAGGTGCGCTCGCTGGCCGACCGCCACCACGATCCTCGCGACATCGGCGCTCCGGTGTCGTCGGGCTCGTTCGTCACGACCGGCATGCTGGTGGCGCCCTGCTCGGTGAAGACGCTCAGTGGGATCGCCAATTCCTACAACGACGAGCTTGCGGTGCGCGCGGCCGACGTATGTCTCAAGGAGCGACGCCGGGTGGTGCTCCTGTTGCGGGAGACGCCGCTGCACGCCGGTCACATCGACCTGATGGCACGGGCGACCGCCAACGGCGCGATCATCATGCCACCCGTCCCGGCGTTCTATGCCCTGCCGCGGTCACTCGACGACGTCGTCGACCAGACCGTGTCGCGGGCGCTCGAACTGCTGGACGTCGTCATTCCCGGTATCAAGCGCTGGGACGGACGGTCGGCCGCACCCGACGAGACCTAATCGCCCTCGGGATCGCCCTTGGGTCGACCGAAGTAGAGTTCCTGGGTGGCGATGCAGACCACCTCGCCCGAGCGGTTGTACATGGTGGCGGTCGCCAGTCCGCGGCCGTCGATCCCGCTGGGCGAGAACTGATCCGAGAGCACCCAGTCGGAGAGGTCGACCGGGCGATGGAACCACAGCGCGTGATCGATCAGCGCGTTGAAGGTAGTCGCCGGGGTGGCGCGACGCATCGCCACCGCGGTCTCCAGCATGGTGGTGCCCGTGAGGTAGGTCAGCAGCGCGCTGTGGAGGATGGGATCGGCCGGCACGGGTTCGGTTGGTCGCCACCACATTCGGATGTGCGGCGAGGGTTCGGGCAGTTCCAATGCCAGCCTGGGCGGCGCATCGACGTATCGCCGTTCGAAAGGCTGCGAGCGAACCCAGTAGCCACCGAGTTCGTGGGCATAGGGAGCGAGTTGCTCGTCGACCGACGGGAGCGAGTCCGGGTCGGGCACCTCGGACACTGGTGCCTGGTAGTCGAGGCCGCCGACGGGTGTGCTGAAGGACGACAGCGCCTCGAGCAGCACCTCGCCGTCCTGGCTGGCGGTGACCTTCCTGGTGGCCAGCGTCCCGCCGTCGCGGGCTCGCACGACGTGGAAGTCCACCGGCCGGGACGCGTCACCGGCGCGCAGGTAGTAGACGTGCATGCTGTGCGGCGTGCGGCCGGGCGCCGTCCGGCTCCCGGCCATCAGCGCCTGCCCGGCGATGTGACCGCCGACGATGTGATGCGCCGGATTGTCCAGTTGGGTGGCCACGAACAGGTCGTCGTCGAGCTGGTCGACCTGCAACGTGGCGACGATCTCGGCCAGCGACGGCGTGAAGGAGCTCACCCACGCATCATGCCGCAGTGCCGACTCTGACTCGGCAGGCGTCCGGGTATGGCCCGGAGAACGCGAGCGGATGACGGGATTCGAACCCGTGTAAACGGCTTTGCAGGCCGGTGCCTAGCCACTCAGCCACACCCGCGTTGGAGTCGACCTTGCCATCGCATCCGCGCGCAACCCACCGTTTGGATCGCCATGATCGTTAGGCCACGACGCGATACCTTGTGCGCATGCATCTCTGGCTGGCCGATCCGCCCTTCTTCGGCGGCCCGGGTCAAGGCACCCGGCAGATCGTCGAGTTGTTCGTGGCCTTCGGGCTGACCGCGTTGATCGGTCTGGAACGCGAGATCCAGGGCAAGAGTGCCGGACTGCGAACCCAGACCATCGTCGGCACCGCGGCGGCGTTGATCCTGCTGGTCAGCAAGTACGGCTTCCAAGACGTCCTGGTCGAGGGTCTCGTCGTCGTCGACCCGTCCCGCGTTGCGGCCCAAATCGTCTCGGGCATCGGCTTTCTCGGCGCGGGCATCATCATCTTCCGGCGCGGGTCGGTGCACGGCCTGACGACGGCGGCCGCGGTGTGGGAGTCCGCGGCGATCGGCATGGCGGCCGGCTCGGGTCTGCTGTTGCTCGCGTGCACCGTCACCGCCATGCACTTCCTCATCATCCTGGGGTTCATGCCGCTGGCTCGACGGTTGGCCAACCGTCTGAGCGGTTCGATCCGGGTGCACGTGAGCTACGACGAGGGACGCGGCGTCATGACCGCGCTGCTGCAAGCATGTGAACGACGCAACTGGCAGCTCGCCGAGCTCGAAGCCGATCCCACCGGCGGGGTGCTTCTGACCTTGTCGGGCAACGGCATCCTCAATGCGCCGAACCTGCTGGCCCGCATCGACGGCGTGACCGCGATCCGGCAGCTCGACGACGACCCGGACTAGAGGACCGTCCGCCCGCGGCTGGCGCGGAAGGAGGCGACACCCCCGAGCGCCGCGAGCAGTGCCATCGCTGCGAACAACCATCTCGCGGCGGTCGCGTCGCCACGATCGGTCAGGTTGACCACCACGCCGGCGAGGCCGGCGCCGAACGAGCCGCAGATCAGCTGGACGGTGTTGATCGCCGCGGCGGCGGTGCGACCCTCGGCCGGGTCGGCACTGCTGCCCATCGCCCATGCGGACAGATGCGGCCACGCAACACCGATACCGGTGCCGGCGATCACCAGCGCGGCTACCCAGACCGCGACCAGGAGCATCGACGCATCCTGGAACTGGCTCGCGGCGGCCATGCCCAGGCCGAGCGCCATCACCAGCGGTGCGCACGCGACGACCGTGACGACGAGGCGCACCTTGGTCAGCGACGCGCTGGCGATCTCGCCGACGGTCCACCCCACCGACAGGCACACCCCGAGGAAGCCGGCCGTGACCGGTGCCAGGTGCGCGAGCCGTTGGCCGAACAGTGGCACGTACATGTCGGCCATCGTCGCGGCCATCAGCACGCCGAGCGTCAGGTAGATCCACTTCAGCGGACCGGGCCGAAAGGTCATGGGGGGCAACACCGACGACCTGGTGTTGCGGTCCACGACGAGGAAGACGGCGACCATAATCACCCCGAGGGTCAGGAGACCGCCGGTCACGGCGAGGTTGCGGGCGATGCCGGCGGCGCTGATCGCGAGGGCCGCGGCGCCGAGAAGGGTCAACGACCACACCGGGATGCGGTCGGGAGCGGGACGTTCGACACCGACCGCGCGGCCTGGCAACGCGAACGGGACCAGGGCGGCCATCGCCACGGTCAGCACGGCCAGTAGCTCGAATGCCCAGCGCCACGAACCGAATTGCGCGAACAAGCCGCCGGCGGCGGGCCCCACCAACGTTCCCACGCCCCACATGGCCGAGACCAGCGCCGAGGCCTTCGTCCACAACGCCTGCGGCAGCGCAGTGTTGATCACCGCATATCCCAGGCCGGCGAGCAATCCACCCGCCGCGCCCTGTACCACGCGGCCCAGAAGCAGCAACTCCATGTTGGGCGCTACCGCACATGACGCGCTGCCCACGGCGAACACGCCGAGGCCGCCGAGGTAGGCCCATCGCGGACCGAGTTTGGTGAGCACCGCGCTCACGGTGGTGGCCGCGACGACCGACGCGACGAGGTAGACCGTCGTCACCCACGCGTAGAGGCGCTGGCCGCCGATCTCGGCCACCGCGCTCGGAAGCAGGCTGATGGTGAGGAACTCGTTGGTGGCGTAGAGCGCCACGCCGCCAGCCAGGACCGTCGACGCGCCGAGGTGCTTCGGTCCCAGCAGATCGCGCCAGCCCGCGGCGGGAACGTGGCTTTGCGCGTCGTCCGTCTGGGTCACCGGTTCACCGTACGAGCTCAACCGAGGTTGAGATCAAGCGCGTCGGGCGACGGCTACTTCAAGCCCGCGGCGTCCATGCCGCGCAGTTCCTTCTTCAGGTCGGCGATCTCGTCGCGGATGCGGCCCGCCAGCTCGAATTGCAGGTCCCGCGCAGCGGTCATCATCTGAGCGGTCATCTCCTTGATGAGATCGGCCAGTTCGGCCCGGGGCATGTTCGCCGTGTCGCGTCCCTCGACGATGCCGGAGCTGACCGCGCGACCGGGCTCGCCCTGGGCGCGCCGCCCGCGGGATGCGTTGCGACCGGAGCCTCCGACGTCCACGGTGGCGTCGGTGTCGTCGGCCTCGCGGTACACCTGGTCGAGGATGTCGGCGATCTTCTTCCGCAACGGCTGCGGGTCGACGCCGTGCTCCACGTTGTAGGCGATCTGCTTGGCCCGGCGACGGTCGGTCTCGTCGATGGCCTGCTTCATCGAGTCGGTCATCTTGTCGGCGTACATGTGCACCTCGCCCGAGACGTTGCGCGCCGCGCGGCCGATGGTCTGGATAAGGCTGCGGGCCGAGCGCAGGAAGCCCTCCTTGTCGGCGTCGAGGATGGAGACCAGCGACACCTCCGGCAGGTCGAGTCCCTCTCGGAGCAGGTTGATGCCGACCAGCACGTCGTACTCACCGAGCCGCAACTGGCGCAGCAACTCGACGCGGCGCAGCGTGTCCACCTCCGAGTGCAGGTAGCGCACCCGGATGCCGAGCTCGAGCAGATAGTCGGTGAGGTCCTCGGCCATCTTCTTGGTCAGCGTGGTCACAAGCACGCGCTCGTCGATCTCGGTGCGCTTGCGGATCTCGCCGATCAGATCGTCGATCTGGCCCTTGGTGGGCTTGACCACGACCTTCGGGTCCACCAGGCCGGTGGGACGGATGACCTGCTCGACGAACTCGCCGCCGGACTGACTGAGCTCGTAGGGCCCCGGGGTCGCCGACAAATAGACCGTCTGCCCGATCCGCTCGGCGAACTCCTCCCAGGTCAACGGCCGGTTGTCCACCGCCGACGGCAGTCGGAAGCCGAAGTCGACGAGGTTGCGCTTGCGCGACATGTCGCCTTCGTACATGCCGCCGATCTGCGGCACGGTCACGTGCGACTCGTCGATGACCATGAGGAAGTCCTCCGGGAAGTAGTCCAGGAGGGTGGCCGGGGCGGTGCCCGGGCCGCGACCGTCGATGTGCCGCGAGTAGTTCTCGATGCCCGAGCAGAAGCCGACTTGCTTCATCATCTCGACGTCGTAGTTGGTGCGCATCCGAAGCCGTTGCGCCTCGAGCAGTTTGCCCTGGCCCTCCAGCTCGGCGAGCCGCTCCTCGAGCTCCTTCTCGATGCTCGCGATCGCAATCGCCATCCGCTCGGGACCCGCCACGTAGTGGGTGGCCGGGAACACTCGCAGGGAGTCGACCTTGCGCACCACGTCACCGGTCAGCGGGTGCATGTAGTAGAGCGCCTCGATCTCGTCGCCGAAGAACTCGATCCGGACGGCGAGCTCCTCATAGCTGGGAATGATCTCCACGGTGTCGCCGCGCACCCGGAACGACCCACGGGTGAAGGCCATGTCGTTGCGGGTGTACTGCACGTCGACCAACAGCCGCAGCAGGGCGTCGCGCGGCACCTCGTCGCCCACGTTCAGCTCGACCGAGCGATCGAGGTACGACTGCGGGGTGCCGAGACCGTAGATGCAGGACACCGACGCCACCACCACGACGTCGCGGCGGGACAGCAGATTGTGGGTCGCGGAGTGCCGGAGCCGTTCGACGTCGTCGTTGACCGAGCTGTCCTTCTCGATGTACGTGTCGGTCTGCGCGATGTACGCCTCGGGTTGGTAGTAGTCGTAGTACGAGACGAAGTATTCGACGGCGTTGTTGGGCAACATCTCTCGAAGCTCGTTGGCCAGCTGCGCGGCGAGGGTCTTGTTCGGGGCCATGATCAACGTCGGCCGCTGCAGCCGCTCGATGAGCCACGCGGTGGTCGCCGACTTTCCCGTGCCCGTGGCGCCAAGCAGCACCACGTCGCGCTCCCCCTCGTTGATGCGGCGTTCCAGTTCGGCGATGGCCGCGGGTTGGTCGCCGGCCGGCGAGTACTCGCTGACGACCTGGAAGTCGCCGCCCACGCGCACGACGTCGTCGACCGCTCGGTACTCCGAGTGCGCGACGACTGGATATTCGGTAGCGAAAGCCATGTTCACCAGGTTAGAACCAACCACCGACAAGTTCGATTCCGCAGGCGTTACCCTGGCGAAATCCACCCACCCAAACGCGAGACCTTCGACGTCGTCGCGCGCACCAACACCGATCCCAAGGGCATCGTGCGCGACGTCGACGTCTACGACGTCCGACCCTGGGGCCTCTACATGGCCCGCCCGACCCCGGGTCGGGCGCAGTTCCACTACCTCGAATCGTGGTTGTTGCCGTCGCTGAGCCTCCGAATCTCGGTCTTCCACTTCAATCCTGGCTACGAACGTGCCCAGGATCTGTACCTCGACGTCGGGCCCGTGACCGTCGACGCCGAGGTGTGGCGCACCGAGGACCACTACCTCGATCTGGTGGTCCGGACCGGTCAGGGCGTCGACCTCCTCGACGTCGACGAATTGGTCGAGGCGGTTCGCGAGGGACTCGTCACGCCGACGGCCGCCACCGCGGCGATTGCGACGGCGGCGTCCGCGATCGACGGTCTCGCCGGTAACGGCTACGACGTCGACGCGTGGTTGGCACACCACGAAATGGCCCTCACCTGGAGGGGAGCGTAAAGTCCCTTTTCATGAGCCTGACTAAGTGTGCGCTGGTGGCTGGCGCAGCCGCGGCCCTGCTGCTCGGCGCCCAGACGCTGCCGGCCGTTGCCCTGGCCGACCCCGACGCGACCGGGCAGTCTGCCGACGCCCCCGCCCCACCACCGGACGTCACCGTCGACCTGGGCCCCGGCCCCTACAACGTCGTCTACCGGGCGCGAGTGGACGGCGTGTCGAGGGGTGCCACCATCAGCTACGCCATCGCCGACGACCAGGTGAACACCGCGACGCCGACGATGGTGCCCGGCCGCACGTTCGAGGCAACCGGCGTCGTGACCCAGACCAAGAAGGCCGGCATGCAGGTCGCCATCCAGTGGCCGTACTCCGCCAGCCTGCACTGCGAGATCATGGTCAACGACCAGATCATCGCCGAGGCCGATCAGTTCGTCGCCCCCCGACTGACACCGCAGCACGACGACCCCGGCTACGGCGTGCTCAGCTGTGGCACCGTGAGCAACTTCCCGACGGGCAACACCGCCCCGATCGACGACCCCGCACCCGCACCGGCCGAGCCGGCCCCAGCCGAGACCGCTCCGGCACCGGCCGCCTGAGCTTCGGTCAGGGCGTCCATCCCGCGGCGTCCGCCCACTCCCACGCTCGGCGGTACGCGTCGACCAGCCACGGCTCCTTCGCCTCGGCGTAGTCACCGGTGCTCTGGTGACCATCGGCGGCCACCGCCTGCTTGACGGCCAGATACTCCGCACGTGCGGTCTCGTCGGCGATCAGCCAATCGCGGAAGAGCAGTGCGAACCGCTGGTTGGGCCAGCCGTCCACGCGCAGATGCACGTTCGTCGGCCGAGCGGGATCACCGGAGGCGTGCAGTCGTTTCTGCCACGTCGAGGTCTCGTCGGTGTGCGCCACGTCCTCGGTCACGCCGTTCACCCTCGGATAGCCGGCCGCCAGTAGCGCGCCGGCGAGTTCCTCGGCGACGTCCAACGATGCGACGGTCACCTGCACGTCGACGACGTCCTTGGCGTCGAGGCCGGGCACGGCGGTCGACCCGATGTGGTCGACGCGGATCGCGTGGTGCCCGCAGGCGGTGCGGAGCCGAGCCAGAATGCGGGCCGCCTGGTCGGGCCACGTCGGATCGGCGGCCACCAACCGCGGCAGCGACGGCGCGGGGGTCTGCTCCCGTATGTTGCGCGCGAACGGCGCGATCCGGTGCTCCCAGAGCGCGTGGGCGGCCGCCGTCAACTCCTCGGCGGTGCCGGCGTTGTTGAGCCACACGTCGGCCACGGCGCGGCGCTGCTCCTCGCTGGCTTGGGCTGCGATGCGGGCGCGGGCGTCCTTCTCGGAGAAGCCGCGGTGCTGCATCAGTCGCGCCACTCGAACCTCTGGGTCGGCGTCCACGACGATGACCAACGGAAACAGTGGCGCCATCTGCGATTCCACCAGCAGCGGGATGTCCTCGACGATCACGGCGTCGGCGGGTGCCGCGTCGATCAGCTCGGCACGCCGCTTCCCGACCAACGGATGCACGATGCCGTTGAGCGTCTTGCGCTTCTCCTCGTCGCCGAAGGCGATCGCCGCCAGAGCGGGACGGTTCAGCGTCCCGTCGGGCTGCAGGATGTCCTCTCCGAACGCGTCGACCAGGGCGGCCAGGCCCTCGGCGCCGGGCTCCACCACCTCGCGAGAGATGACGTCACCGTCGACGACGATTCCGCCGAGCTCGCTGAACGTCGACGACACCGTCGACTTTCCGGCGCCGATGCCGCCGGTCAACCCGATTCGAAGCATGGGCACAGTCTGTCAGGGCGCTACGTCACGGCCCAAGGCGGCTGCGAACGTGAAGGAGTTGGCGTCAAATCCACGAAAACACGCGCATCTCTTCACTTTCGGCGCAGACCCCACGCCTCCGCAGACGACGAACGCCCCGGCTCCTGCGAGCCGGGGCGTCCTGTCGTACTACGTGTTACGCGTTGCCTGCGAGCTTCTCGCGCAGCGCGGCCAGCTGTGCGTCGCTGGCCAGCGTTCCACCGGTTGACTCGGGACCCGAGCTGGACGACGTCGAGGACGAGGAGCTGTTGGCGGTGGCAGGCCTGCTGGCCGCCTCCGCGTCGGCTGCCGCGAACTTCTCCATCTGCGCGGTGTGCATCTTGTGGCGACGCTCGGCCTCGGCGTACCGGGCCTCCCACTCGTCACGCTGCTTCTCGAAGCCTTCGAGCCATTCGTTGGTCTCGGAGTCGAAGCCCTCGGGGAAGATGTAGTTGCCCGCGTCGTCGTAGCTGTCGGCCATGCCGTACTTCGACGGGTCGAACTCCTCGGTGTAGTCCTCGTTGGCCTGCTTGAGGCTCAGCGAGATGCGACGACGGTCGAGGTCGATGTCGATGACCTTGACCATGGCGTCGTCGCCAACCTGCACGACCTGGTCCGGCACCTCGACGTGGCGCTCGGAGAGCTCCGAGATGTGCACCAGGCCCTCGATGCCCTCTTCGACGCGGACGAACGCACCGAACGGAACCAGCTTGGTGACCTTGCCGGGCACGATCTGGCCGATCGCGTGGGTGCGCGCGAAGTGGCGCCACGGATCTTCCTGAGTTGCCTTGAGCGACAACGACACCCGCTCGCGGTCCATGTCGACGTCGAGCACCTCGACGGTGACCTCGTCGCCGACCGTGACGACCTCGGAGGGGTGGTCGATGTGCTTCCAGGACAGCTCGGAGACGTGCACCAGGCCGTCGACGCCACCCAGGTCCACGAAGGCGCCGAAGTTGACGATGGAGGACACGACGCCCTTGCGGACGGCACCCTTCTGCAGCTGGTTGAGGAACTCGCTGCGCACCTCGGACTGCGTCTGCTCGAGCCAGGCCCGACGGCTCAGAACCACGTTGTTGCGGTTCTTGTCGAGCTCGATGATCTTGGCCTCGATCTCCTTGCCGATGTACGGCTGCAGATCGCGGACGCGACGCATCTCCACCAGCGAGGCGGGCAGGAAGCCGCGCAGGCCGATGTCGAGGATCAGGCCGCCCTTGACGACCTCGATGACGGTGCCCTTGACGGCCTCGTCCTTTTCCTTGAGCTCTTCGATCGTGCCCCAGGCGCGCTCGTACTGAGCGCGCTTCTTGGACAGGATCAGGCGGCCTTCCTTGTCCTCCTTGGTGAGGACCAACGCTTCGATCTCGTCACCGACGGACACAACCTCTGAGGGGTCGACGTCGTGCTTGATCGAGAGTTCACGAGAAGGGATGACGCCTTCGGTCTTGTAACCGATGTCGAGCAAGACTTCGTCACGGTCGACCTTGACGATCGTTCCCTCGACGATGTCGCCATCGTTGAAGTACTTGATGGTCTTGTCGATCGCGGCCATGAAGTCCTCGGCCGAGCCAATGTCGTTGATGGCTACTTGCGGCGAGGTGATGGAGGGGCTTGGCATGTGGTAGGTGGCTCCGGACAGGTTTCATCGTAGGGACGGGATGTGTTGGTGTGTACTGGTGCTACACGCGTCGAGCGCGCACACGGGTACCCGAAGAGACTACTCGACCGGATACACGCTGGACAAACCTGGGTCTGCACCCACCGTTACGCTGCCATCGTGACACACCCCGTCGTGCCGCCACCGCGTCCGTTCGGTCCGCCGTCGACCCGCAAGATTCGCAAGGTGGGCGCGCCGCTCGGGGCCATCATCGCCATGGGCGTCGTGGCGGGTCTGTCGGTGATCCTGTTGACGGCCGTCAACCCCGTCGGCACGTCCGTCGGCTTCGTGCTCGCCACCGTCGCCGTCGTCGTGGTGTTGCTGGCCTATCTGTGGCTGGACCGATGGGAACCCGAGCCGCCGCGCCTGCTGGTGCTGGCGTTCGCCTGGGGTGCATCGGTGGCGATCGTGGTGTCGATCGTCCTGGAACTGGTCTTCGGGTCGCTGCTGGCCACCGGCGAGGCCGCGACCGACGACTTCGTCACCCTTGCGATCGTGGCGCCCATCGTCGAGGAGGCGGCCAAGGGCGTGTTCCTGCTGATCATGATGACTGGTCGTCGCCGCAACGAACTGAACTCGCTGACCGACTGCCTGGTCTACGCGGGCATCGTGGCCGCCGGATTCGCCTGGCTGGAGAACATCGCCTACATCGGCGGCGGCGAGACCCTCGGCGGATCGCTGGCCACCGCCGGGCTGCGGCTGGTCATGGGCCCCTTCGCCCACCCGCTCTTCACGACGATGACCGCGATCGGCGTCTACTTCGCGCTGCACCGTCGAGCGCCCCTTGCCAAGGCCGGGTGCATCCTGGCCGGGTACGCCGGCGCGGTGGTGATGCATGCGCTGTGGAACGGCTCGTCGTTCTTCGGCATCGAGGCGTACTTCCTCGTCTACCTGCTGTGGATGGTGCCCGTGTTCGGTGTGGCGATCGTGCTGGCCGTGACCAGTCGGCGTCGGGAGCAGCGCGTCGTCGCCGCGAAGCTGCCCGGCATGGTGGCCGCCGGCCTGGTGACGACCAACGAGGCCAGCTGGCTGAGGTCCCTTCCGGCCAGGAAGCTGGCGCTTGGAGAGGTGACGCGCTTCGCCGGCAAGCCCGCGGCCAAGGGGGTCAAGGCCTTCGCCGCCCAAGTCGTCGAACTGGCCTTCGTGCGCGACCGCCTCGACCGCGGGTTTGGCGACGACCGCGTGCGTGCGCTGCTGACCGAGGAGACCTACGGGCTGTACGCGGCGCGGGCGGCGGCGCCGGTGCTGCAGACCTTCGCCGCCTACCGCTCCCCTCTGGCCTAGTGAGCCGCGGCGTCCCAGCTTCTGCCGTAGCCCACCGACACCTCTAGCGGGACGTCGAGCGGGTAGGCCCCGCCCATCTGCGCGCGGACCAGGTCGTCGAGACGATCCCGCTCCCCCTCGGCCACCTCGAAGAGCAATTCGTCGTGGACCTGCAGCAGCATCCGGGACTGCAGCCCGGCCTCGCGGATGGCGGCCTCGGTGTTGATCATCGCCACCTTGATGATGTCGGCGGCGCTGCCCTGGATGGGGGCGTTGAGCGCGGCCCGCTCCGCAGCCTCCCGGACGTTGCGGTTGCTGCTGTCCAACTCGGGCAGGTAGCGCCGCCGGCCCAGCACGGTCGACGTGTAGCCGTCCTTGCGGGCCTGGTCGACCACCGACTGCAGATAGTCGCGCACCCCGCCGAAGCGGGAGAAGTACGCATCCATCTGCACCTTTGCCTCCTCGGTGGAGATCTTCAGCTGCGCCGCGAGCCCGTAGGCACTCAGCCCGTACGCCAACCCGTAAGACATCGCCTTCACTCGGCGGCGCAGCTCGGCGGTCACCTCGTCGATGGGCACCCCGAAGGCGCGGGAGGCGACGAAGGAGTGCAGGTCCTCGCCGGTGTTGAACGCCTCGATGAGGCCGTCGTCCTTGGACAGGTGGGCCATGATCCGCATCTCGATCTGGCTGTAGTCCGCCGTCATCAACTCGGTGTAGCCCTCGTCGACGACGAAGCCGTTGCGAATCTCGCGACCGGCCTCGGTGCGGATCGGGATGTTCTGCAGGTTGGGCTCGGTCGACGACAACCGTCCGGTGGCCGCGATGGTCTGGTTGAACGTGGTGTGGATTCGGCCGTCGGCGCCCACCGCGGCGAGCAGACCGTCGACGGTGACCTTGAGCCGGGTGGCATCGCGGTGCGCGAGCAGGTGCTGCAGGAACGGATGACCGGTCTTGTCGAACAGTCCCTGCAGCGCGTCGGCGTCGGTGGTGTAACCGGTCTTGGTGCGCTTGGTCTTCGGCATCTCCAGCTCGTCGAACAGCACGACCTGCAGCTGTTTGGGCGAGCCGAGGTTGATTTGCTTGCCGATCACGGCGTAGGCGGCCTCGGCGGCATCGCGGATCAGATCGGCGAACTGGCTCTGCAGCTGACCCAGCAGATCGGTGTCGATCGCGATGCCCGTCGCCTCCAGCTGGGCGAGGACCCGCTGCACCGGCAGTTCCATGTCGCCCAGCAGTGCCGAGGAGTCGATCCTGGCCAGCTCCTCATCCAAGGCGTTGGCCAGATCTGCCACCGCCGAGGCCCTCAGAAGCAGAGTCTGCACCGCCTGGTCGTCGACCCCCTCGTCGTCGTCGAGCAGTGAGAGTTGTTGCTGCTCGGGGTTTTCGGCGCGGAGTTCCCGCTTGAGGTAGCGCACGGCGAGGTCGTCGAGGGCGAAGCTGCGCTGACCGGGGCGCACCAGGTAGGCGGCCAGGGCGGTGTCGGAGGTGACGCCCTTGAGGTCCCAGCCGCGACCCGCGAGATCGTGCATGGCGAGCTTGGCCTCGTGCAACGACTTTGGAATCGAGGGGTCGGCCAACCACGTGGCCAGCGCTGCCTCGTCGGCGGGATCCATTGCGGTGGTGTCCAGATAGCACCCCTCGCCGTCACCGGAGACGATCGCCAGGGCGGTCGCGTCGGAGTCGAACGCCAGGTGGTTGCCGACCACGGCGAGGCCGAAGCGTCGTCCGGTGCCGTGGTCGGCGAGCCAGGTCGCCAGCGTGCCGCGTCCGAGTGCACCACCGCGGACGTCGAAGCCCTGGTCCACCTCGGGATCGGCCGAGGCCAGGGTGTCGAAGAGGCGGTCGCGCAGGACGCGGAACTCCAGGTCGTCGAAGAGGCGGTGAATCTGGTCGCGGTCCCACGGCATCATCCGCAGCGTGTCGGGCGTCTGCGGCAAGGGGACGTCCTTGACCAACTCGGTCAGGTCGCGGTTGAGGATGACGTGAGAGAGGTTGGCGCGCAAAGATTCTCCGACCTTGCCCTTGACGGTGTCGACCCCGTCGACGAGCGCCTGCAGGGAGCCGTACTCGATGATCCACTTCGAGGCGGTCTTCTCCCCCACGCCGGGAATTCCGGGCAGGTTGTCACTGGGGTCGCCGCGCAGCGCCGCGAAGTCCGGGTACTGCCTCGGCGTCAGACCGTACTTCTCGACGACGGCCTCGGGGGTGAACCGGGTCAGCTCTGAGACTCCCTTGCGGGGGTAGAGCACGGTGACGTCGTCGCTGACGAGTTGCAGCGCGTCGCGGTCACCGGTGACGATCAGCACGCGGTAGCCCTGGCTTTCGGCCTGGGTGGCCAGCGTCGCGATGATGTCGTCGGCCTCGAAGCCCGGTTCGGCGAGCGTGGTGATGCCGAGTGCGCTCAGCACCTCCTTGGTGATGTCGATCTGACCGCGGAATTCGTCCGGGGTGGCCGAGCGGCCGGCCTTGTACTCCGGGTAGCGGTCCATCCGGAAGGTCTGGCGGGACACGTCGAAGGCCGCCGCGACATGGGTGGGTGTCTCGTCGCGCAGCAGGTTGATCAGCATCGCAGTGAAGCCGTAGACGGCGTTGGTGGTCAGGCCGCTCTGGGTCTTGAAGTTCTCGGCGGGAAGGGCGTAGAACGCCCGGAAGGCCAGGGAATTGCCGTCGAGCAGCAGCAAGGTGTGCTTTGGATCTGCCGTGTCGGCAGCGGCTGCGCTCTTCGGCGCGGTCTTGGCAGGGCTCACGCCCTCACTCTATTCGGGGCCTCCGACGCACGACCGACGCCGAGCCATTCCCACCGGCACCCGGGCCGACGGGCTGGCCGAGGCCACCGAGCACACAAACTGCAACACGTTGCAGTTCGTGCGTCTCGATCGTTTACGCTGACCTGGTGCCAGGATCAACGGACTCCCCAGCGCAACTACCGGCCATCGACGGATGGTTCGCCACCGACGACGCCGGGGACGTTCACCTCATCGCAGGCAAGTGCACGCAGTGCGGCACGTACGTGTTCCCCCCGCGGGAGAACAACTGCCCCAACCCGGCGTGCGCCGGCGAGGACCTCGAGCAGGTGCCCCTCTCCGGGCGTGGAACGCTGTGGAGTTACACCGAGAACCGCTATCCCCCGCCGGCTCCCTACCCGGCGACGGACCCGTTCGAGCCGTTCGCGATCGCCGCCGTCGAGCTCGCCGACGAGGGCCTGATCATTCTGGGCAAGGTCGTAGACGGCACCCTCGCCGCCGACCTGAAGGTCGGCATGGAGATGGAGCTGACCACCATGCCGCTCTACACCGACGCCGACGGATTCGTCCGCACGGTGCACGCCTGGAGGATCGCATGAGCGTCACCCCGCCGGCAACATCCCCCGAGTCGCTGCGCTCCCGCCCGCCGGCAACATCCCCCGAGTCGCTGCGCTCCCGCCCGCCGGAACCCCTCTACATCCTCGGCGCCGGGATGCACCCCTGGGGCAAGTGGGGACGCGACTTCACCGACTACGGCGTCGTCGCCGCCCGCGCCGCGCTCGCCGAGGCCGGTCTCGACTGGCAGCAGATCCAACTCGTCGCCGGCGCCGACACGATCCGCAACGGCTACCCCGGCTTCATCGCCGGGTCGACGTTCGCCCAGAAGCTGGGGTGGAACGGCGTACCGGTCAGCTCCAGCTACGCGGCCTGCGCCAGCGGATCCCAAGCGCTGCAGAGCGCCCGCGCCCACATCCTCGCGGGGTTCTGCGACGTCGCGCTCGTCATCGGCGCCGACACCACGCCCAAGGGTGCCTTCGCACCGGTCGGCGGCGAACGCAAGAACGATCCGGACTGGCAGCGCTTTCACCTCATCGGCGCCATGAATCCCGTCTACTTCGCCCTGCTCGCCCGCCGACGGATGGACCTCTACGGCGCCACCTCCGAGGACTTCGCTCAGGTGAAGGTGAAGAACTCGCGCCACGGCCTGCAGAACCCGAATGCCCGCTACCGCAAGGAATCCGCGATCGCCGACGTCTTGGCCAGTCCGGTGGTATCGGACCCACTGCGCCAGCTCGACATCTGCGCCACCTCCGACGGCGCGGCCGCGCTGATCGTTGCATCGAAGTCGTTCGCCGAGAAGCACCTTGGCTCGCTGAAGGGTGTGCCGTCGGTCCGCGCCGTGAGCACGGTGACGCCGCGCTATCCGCAGCACCTGCCCGAGCTGCCCGACATCGCGACCGACTCGACTGCCGTGGTCGCCGCCCCGGACCGGGTGTTCAAGGACCAGATCCTCGACGCCGCGTACGCCGAAGCGGGCGTCAGTCCCGAGGACGTCTCCCTCGCCGAGGTCTACGACCTGTCCACCGCGCTGGAGCTGGACTGGTACGAGCATCTCGGACTGTGTGCGAAGGGCGAGGCCGAGGAGCTGCTGCGTAGCGGTGCCACCACCATCGGCGGCCGGGTACCGGTCAACCCGTCCGGCGGGTTGGCATGCTTCGGCGAGGCCATCCCGGCCCAGGCCATCGCCCAGGTCTGCGAGCTGACCTGGCAACTCAAGGGCCAGGCCATCGGGCGTCAGGTCGAAGGAGCCACCGTAGGCGTCACCGCCAACCAGGGACTCTTTGGCCACGGGTCGTCGGTGATCGTCGCGCGCTAGGCGACGCCGAGGTAGGCCGCGCGAATACTGTCGTCGGCCAACAGATCTCGGGCGATGCCGGCTTTGGTGACCGAACCCGTCTCGAGTATGTAGGCACGGTCGGAGCGGCTCAGCGCCTGCTGTGCGTTCTGCTCGACCAACAGCACCGTCGTGCCCTGCTTGTTGATCTCGGAGATGATCTTGAAGATCTGCGAGATGATCATCGGCGCCAGACCCATCGACGGCTCGTCGAGCAGTAGTACCTTGGGCCGCGCCATCAACGCACGCCCGATCGCGAGCATCTGCTGCTCACCGCCCGAGAGGGTGCCGCCGACCTGGGTGCGGCGCTCCGCCAACCGGGGGAAGGTCTCCATCACCCAGTCGAAGCGCTCGCGGTGCTCGGCCTTGGTGGGGAATTTCCGCCCGTAGCAACCCATTTCGAGATTGTCCACCACCGTCATGCCGGGGAAGACCCCGCGCCCCTCCGGGGCCTGGATCAGCCCGTCGGTGACTCGTCGGTGCGCCTTGACCTTGGTCACGTCCTGCCCGTCGAACCACACCGAACCCGACGTCAGTGGCCGAAGGCCCGAGATGGCCCGCATCATCGTGGTCTTGCCCGCACCGTTGGATCCGAGCAGCGTGACGAGCTCGCCCTCGTGCACCTTCAGCGACACTCCGTGCAGCGCTTCGATTCTGCCGTAGTGCACCACGACGTCACGCACCTCGAGCAGCACCGGACGCGGATCGGCGTCGGTGGTCGTCACGTCATCCGAGTTCGTCATCGGGCACTCCCAGGTAGGCGGCGACGACCTTGGGGTCCTCGCGGATGTCGGCGGGCAGGCCGTCGGCGATCTTGCGGCCGAACTCGAGCACCACGATCCGATCGGTGACGCCCATGACCAGACGCATGTCGTGTTCGATCAGCAACACGGTGTACCCGTCGTCGCGGATGGCCTGGATGAGCTCGATCAGCGCGGACTTCTCGCTTGGGTTGAAGCCCGCGGCCGGTTCGTCGAGGCAGAGCAGCTTGGGCTCGGTGGCCAGCGCCCGGGCGATCTCGAGACGCCGCTGATCGCCGTAGGGCAGGTTCTTGGCCTTCTCGTCGGCCCGTTGTGAGATGCCCACGAATTGCAGAAGCGCTGCGGCCTTCTCGATGGCCGACTTCTCCTCGCGCCGGTGCCGTGGCGTACGCATCAGTGCCCCGGGAACCGAGGTCTCGTGTCGGGCGTCGGTGCCGACGACGACGTTCTCGAGTGCGGTCATCTCGCCCCACAGGCGGATGTTCTGAAACGTCCTGGCGATGCCCCGACGGGTGATCTCGTGGCGCTTGATCTTCCCCAGCGGCGCGCCGTCGAACATCACGGTGCCCGACGTGGGCCGATAGACGCCGGTGATGGCGTTGAAGCACGTCGTCTTGCCGGCGCCATTGGGCCCGATGAGACCGAGGATCTCACCGCGCTTGATGTCGAAGGTCACTGCGTCCAGCGCGGTCAACCCGCCGAACTTCACCGTCAAGTCCGTTGTCTGGAGCAGGGTTTCGCCCTCGGCGGCCTTCACCTCCCGGTGCAGCGCCGCCATCTCCTCGTCGATCTCGCTGCTGGTCATGCTGCCGCCTTCGAGTCGTCGGCCTTGCGCAACAGCTTCTTCGCCGACGAGGCGTAGGCGAGCAACTGTTGGCGGACCGGGAACAGGCCTTGTGGCCGGAAGATCATCAACACCACCAACGCCAATCCGAAGAAGAGGTACTTCAGGTCGCCGAGGTTGACGCCGAACAACTCGACGCCAAGCAGTCGGTTGGGCAGGTAGACCACGATGAACGCTCCGAAGATGACGCCCAGCTTGTTGCCCTGACCGCCGAGCACCACCGCGACGAGGAACAGCATCGAGTTGATGATGTTGAAGTTGGTCGGGGCGACGTACTGCACCTGCCCGGCGTACAGCGCGCCGGACAGACCGCCGATGCCGGCTCCGATCACGAAGGCCCACAGCTTGAATCGGAACGTGTCGACGCCCATCACCTCGGCGGCGTCCTCGTCCTCACGGATCGCCACCCACGCACGGCCGACGCGGCTGCGCTCCAGATTGCCGACGAACAGCAGGATGGCGATCATCAGCAGCAGACCCAGCCAGAACCACCACGTGCCGTAGTTCGCGTGGCCGGTCGAATTGCCGCTGGAGAACACGCCGTTGGGGAGCCGGTCGCTCTCGCCCACCCGCGGGTAGGCGATCTGGTTGAGACCGCGCGAACCGTTGGTGACGTCGGAGAGGTTGTCGGCGAGCAGTCGGATGATCTCGCCGAAACCCAGCGTCACGATGGCCAGGTAATCGCCGCGTAGCCGCAGCGTCGGCGTGCCGAGGATCAACCCCGCCAGCGCGGTGACCGCCATGGCGATGGGCACGCACGACAGCCACGCCCAGTCCTTGCTGAAGAAGCCGGTGGCCCCCAGCTTGTTCCACGGACTGTCCGGGCTGGTGAGCAGCGCCACGGTATACGCGCCGACGGCGTAGAAGCCGACGTAGCCGAGGTCGAGCAGACCGGCCTGGCCCACCACGACGTTGAGGCCGATGGCGATGATCGCGATCATCACGAAGGCCGCCATGGTGCCACCGAAGCTGATGCCGGGTGTGTCGATGAAACCCGGCGTGTAGAGCGGCAGCAGAGCCAACAGCCCGAAGCCGACGATGCCGACGACCCACTTGGCCGGCCGGCCGAGGCCGTCCCACCACTGCCGTAGGCCATCGCCCGGCGCCAGGAAGCGCTGCGCTGCAGTGCTCTTCGGAGTTTCGGTTTCCGCCTGATGACTCATGCGCGCGCCTTTCCGAGGCTCTCACCGAGGATGCCGGTGGGACGGATGAGCAGCACCAGAACCAGCAGCACGAAGGCGACCACGTCGCGCCACTGCGTGCCGAACACCGCCTGGCCGTAGTTCTCCATCACGCCCAGGATCAAACCGCCCAGGAGCGCGCCTCGGAGGTTTCCGATGCCGCCGAGGACCGCCGCCGAGAACGCCTTGATGCCGAGCAGGAATCCGCCGGAGTAGATGATGCCCTGGGGCACCTTCAGCGTGTAGAGCAACGCGGCCGCACCCGCGAGCAGGCCGCCGATGAGGAACGTCGTCATGATGATGCGTTCTCGCGAGACGCCCATCAGGGTGGCGGTCGTCGAATCCTGGGCCACCGCTCGGATTCCGCGGCCGAACTTGGTGCGGTTGATGGCGATGTCGGTGAGCAGGGCTAGCACCAACGCCGAGGCCACGATCACCAGTGTCACGTTGGTGACGGTCGCACCGAAGATGGTGAACTGCGCCTTGGGCTGCACCAGCAGGATCGGCTGCTGGGCGTTCGAGCCGCCATAGCCCTTGATGAGCTTGGGCAGGATGAAGTGGACGAACTCCTGCAGGACGAACGACATGCCGATCGCGGTGATGAGGAACGTCAGCGGCCGGGCGTTGCGACGCCTCAGCGGCCGGTAGGCGATGAACTCCAAACCGACTGCCGCCGAACCAGATACCAGCATCGCGAAGATCATGGCGATCGCGAGGTAGAGGATCGTCAGCAGGACGCCCTTGTTGTAGGCGTTGCCGCTGGGAGTGAATCCCAAGATGATGTCCAGGCAGAAGTAGGTGCCGAACATGCCCAGCATGAAGATCTCGGAGTGGGCGAAGTTGATCAGTCGCAGAACGCCGAAGACCAGCGTGTAGCCGACGGCCACGAGCGCGTAGATGGCACCCCACGACAGACCGTCGACGGTCAACTGCCAGAAGCCGTTGACGAGGCCGTCGACGTTGAAGTTGATGTTGGCGGCCATTAACACCGGCGGCGGCTCCTTGCAGCTAAATGGATACGAGGCGCGCCCGGGCCGGCTGGCCGCGGACGCGCCTCGTGTCGGGGACTACTGAACCTTGAAGATCCAGATCAGGTTGGTGGTCAGCTCACCGGTGGGCGACCACTGGTAGTTGCGTGCCACGCCCTGACCGTTGTAGTTCTTGACATAGTCCAGCAGCGCCGGTCGGGTGATCGCACCCGAGTCGATGCCCTTCAGCATGATGGTGCCGAGGTCGTAGCCCTCGGTGCTGTAGGTGCCGGGCTCCTGCCCGAACTTCTTGCTGTACTCGTCGGCGAACGTTCCGGTCGCCGGCCCGCACGGGCAGGACAGGATGGAGCCCTTCGAGGACTCGCCCGCCTGCTTCACGAACTCCGGATCCTTCGTGCCGTCGGCGCTGACGAACGTCGCCGACACCCCGCCGTCCTTCAGCTGCTGGACGAACGGCGCCGCCTCGGAGTAGTAGCCGCTGTAGAAGACCGCGTCCGGGCTGACTCCCTTGATCTGCGTGACGGCCGCAGAGAAGTCCTTGTCACCCTTCTTGACCTGGATGTTGCACGCCGAGTCGGCCACCGGGCCGAGGGTCTCGCGCACCGGGATGGCCAAACCGAGGCCGTAGTCGGTGCTGTCGTCGACGACGCAGATCTTCTTGTAGCCGAGCGTGTTCTTGAGGTAGTTGGCCACCGAGGGCCCCTGCACGCCGTCGTTCGCCAGACCGCGGAAGAAGGTCTTCCAGCCGTTCTCGCTCAACGTCGGGTTGGTCGCCGACGCCGTGGCCGCGACGAGGCCGGCCTGGTCGAACACGGTGCCGGTGGCCTTGGTCTCGCCGGAGAACGCCGGACCGACCAAACCGATCGTGTACTGGTCGTCGACGATCTGAGGCGCGATGCCCGTCGCCTTCTGCGGATCGCCCTCGGTGTCGAACGGCTTCAACTGCACCTGGCAGCCGGGGTTGGCGGCGTTGTGCTTGTCGATGGCCAGTTGCACGCCGTTCTTGATGTTGATGCCGAGCGCCGCGTCGGGCCCGTTGAGGGCACCAGCCATGGCGATCGACACCGGCGGGCAGGTCGCCTTCCCGTCACCGGTGGGATCGGCGGGCTTGGCGTCCCCGGCGGCCTTCACCTCGGCGCCGTTCTCGTCGATCTGCACCTGCTCGACGATCTTCAGGTTCGACTGGGACGAGCTCTCCTCGGGTGCCGACTGGTTACAGCCGGCAATACCGAACACGAGCAAGCCCGCGCTCCCGAGAGCAAATGCATTGCGTGCCATGCGACTGCGCACGTGTCACCTCCGTGTCAACGTTGTCATTGGCACCGGCGTCGCAGGTCACGTCCCCCGGGGCGCCAATGCTTCCGGTAGAACATAGCCAACCCGGGGCCCCGGTGCGCGATGTTGACGAACGCGGACTGGGTGTCGCCTGTGTGACTGGGCGAAACCCGGTCCGATGACACGCATTCGTTACGTCTCGGGGGTGTCCAGGGTCTCCAGGACGACCTCCGCCACGCGGCGCATGGTGGTGCGGCGGTCCATGGCGGCGCGCTGAATCCACTTGAACGCCTCGGGCTCCGACATCTTCTGCTTGGCCTGGAGCAAACCCTTTGCGCGCTCGACCAGTTTGCGGGTCTCCAGCCGATCGGACAGTGAGTTGACCTCCGCCTCCAGGGCGGCGATCTCACCGAACCGGCTGACGGCGAGCTCGATCGCCGGAATCAGATCGGTGATCGAGAACGGCTTCACCAAGTAGGCCATCGCACCGGCGTCACGCGCCCGCTCGACGAGCTCGCGCTGGGAGAAGGCGGTCAGGATGAGGATGGGTGCGATGCGCTTGGACGCAATTTCGGCGGCGGCGTCGATGCCGTCCCGGCGAGGCATCTTCACGTCCATGATGACGAGGTCGGGGCGAAGGCTCTCGGCGAGCTCCACGGCCTCCTGGCCGTCTCCGGCCTCGCCCACCACCTCGTACCCCTCCTCGCGAAGCATCTCGGCGAGGTCCATTCGAATGAGTGCTTCGTCCTCGGCAATGAGGACACGGTGCGGTGTGGCGGCGTCCGCCGGTGACCCGGTCATGGGGTCATTGTCGCGTGACTCGGGCCCGACGGCGACCTCGGGGCCATGACGGCCCGCTCGGCCGAATCCTCTAAGGTGGAAATCCGCGACGCGATGCCCTCGTATCCCAATTGGCAGAGGAAACGGATTCAAAACCCGTGCAGTGTGAGTTCGAGTCTCACCGAGGGCACCAGAAATGGTAGCTCGCGCGCCGCGGCCGGACGACGAAACCGTTAATGCACTCGGCAGTTGACGACCAGGTTGTAGTTGGTCGAGCATGGGCTCCTTGACGCACGGACCGCCGCGACCCTGCGGTGGCAGGAGTCGCGGCGGTCGCAGTGGTTTAGGCGGACGGTGGCTACCCCTCGTCTCCGCCGCCGCCAAATTCACTGGCGCTTCGTGATTCCGACACCCGTGACTATCCCGTGGACGTCGACCACGACGGGCACCACAACATGCGTTGCTGTTCACACCCTCTCGACCAAATTACTCGCAGGTCGACGAATTGACGCCGCTATTCGAAGTTCTTTGCGTCATTTGCCGGTGGGGTCTGCTCTAACCGCATGACACCGCGGGAGCACACCTAGGCCTCGCTCTGGTGACCGTCCCGTTGCGCGAGCACGCGGGCGTAACCCGTGCCCATGCCCAGAAGCAGCAAGCCCACCGCGATGAAGCCCACCACCCGGAAGATCCCGTCGAGCGTGCCCAGGTCGAACGTGAACAGTTTGGCCAACGCAGCAGTCGCCATGACCATGCCCCCGCCGACCGTCAGAGGGCGTTCGTCGCGTGGCATCGTCAACGCGTATCGCAGGACCGATGCCGCCAGGGAGATCCAGCAGAGGGTCGCGAGCACGTGTCCGGCGAAGAAGCCCTCGTCTCTACCCCCGATCGCCACACCAGTGATCACGGCAATGGTGGTGACGGCGTACATCGCGACCAGGGCTGCTGAGGCCCACGCCCACTCGGTGCGCCACGACCGCGCGACCGTACCGGCGACGGCCACCAGCAGCAGGCTGGCAACCAGCGTCGAGGTGGCAATTGCCGCGCTCACCTCCGTAGCCGTCGTCAGGTGTGACGACGGAGCGTAGGCGAGATGGATCACGCCACCGGCGACTCCGAAACCCACGCTGCACCAGCGAGCCGCCGTGCTGCGCCGACCGCCCACCGCCACGACGACGGCCATCGCCAACAGGACGGGCCCCGCCACCGGGCCGTCGAACGCCACCGTCACCGCGACCCATGCGGACCCCGCGGCCAAGGCCGCCCAGGTTCTCCGCACGCCCGCGCCGGCGGAGAGGCGGCCGCCGGCGAGCACGATGCCCGTCAGCGCCATCGACAACGCAGCGGCCAGTGTCGCCGCCACGGCTGCGTTCACGACGAGCGAGGCGGCGAGGACGGGAATGGTGCCCACGGCGCTCAGCAGGGCCGTGGCGGTCTGGTGCCTCGTGTGCGGCAGCAGAATCAAGGCGCTGCCAATCGCGAGCACGGCAGCCAGCGTGCTGGCGACCGCCAGCATAGGTGACGTCCCGGCGTCGACACTCGTCACGACGATCGCGAGGAGCAGCGGAAGGGTGGTCACCGCCGTGCGTGCGGCATGCCACCCGGTCCAGTCCCGGCCCACCTGCACGGGCACCGACGCGGCGCCCAGCGTCAGCATGAAGCCGACGAGCGCGATCGTGATTCCGTCGGCCACCACCGGTCCCAGACCGATCAGCGGCACCAGCACCAGAAGCCCAAGATGTTCGGCGTTCCAGCGACGCGACAGCAGGAGGCCCGAGACCGCGACGACCGCCGCGATGGCGAGTCCGACGGGTGCCGACACCCAGTGATGGATCGTCGTCACCGCGATGACGTCGATGTAGGCCGCAGCGACGCCGGTGGCGGCCAGCGCGGTCGCGCCAACACGTCCGCCGGGCCGGTCGACCAGCCGCCATGCCACCGCGATCAGACCTGCCGCCAACACGGCACCGGCGATCACCCGTACGCCCGGGCTCAGGAGCCCGGCCTGTGCGGCGAGGACGAGCAAGAGTGCGACGCCGACCAACGTCACTGCGACTCCGGCTGTCGCGAGCGCCTTTCCGACCCACCCGTCCGACGGAGGCGTCGACGGAGCATGGAGGGCCGCCGGCTGGGGTAGCGGCGGCTGCCATTGCGCCTGCCACACCGGCGAGGCAGGTGCCGCGGATCGTTCGGCGACATTGCGTTCGAGCTGACGCAGGTCGGCTGACACTCGCGCCAGATACGCGGTGATCGAAGCGAAGTCGGACGACATTCTGGCGATGACGGCGTGATCCGGTTCGGTCATGGTGCCATCGTGGCAGCCATCACGGGGAACGGAATGAGTAGTACTACCCGTCCTCTATTCGTCGAGCCCGTGTTCGATTGCGTAGCGCGCAAGCTCGACGCGGTTGGCTACCTGCAACTTTCGGAACGTGGCCTGCACGTGGTTCTCCACCGTGCGGTGGCTTAGCGAGAGTCGTTCGGCTATCTGCTTGGCAGTCAACCCCTTCGCGACGTACCGGAGGATCTCGGTCTCCCGCTCGGTCAAGCTTGGAGTGGAGTCGTCACCCCGCGGCGACCGCGCGATGCGCCGGTATTCGCCGAGTACCAGACCGGCGAGGCCCGGCGTGAACACCGCCCGGCCCTCCCCGGTGGACCGAACCGCTTCGGCCAGGTCATGTTTCGAGGCACTCTTGACCAGATACCCGGTGGCCCCCGCCTTCACCGCCTCCAGTACGTCGTCGCGTTCGTCGGAGGCCGACAGCACCAGGATGCGCGACGACGGCGACGCGGCCAGCACCTCCGCGGTGGCAGTCGCCCCGCTGCCGTCCGACAGGCGCATGTCCATCACCACTACGTCGGGTCTGACGACGGCGGCCCGTCGGCGCGCCGCGCCCACCCCGTCCGCGGTGGCGACGACGGTGAAACCCTCCTCGGCGAGGTCACGGGCGACTGCGTCGCGCCAGATCGGATGGTCGTCGACCACCATCACCGTGAACGTGGAATCGTCAGTTCCCATTCCGTGCCCCTTCCCGGTCCCGTCGTCAACCGCGCCGTGCCGCCCAACCAATTCAGGCGTCCGACAATCGACTTGGACACTCCCACCCGGCCTTCGCCGGCGGCCTCCTCGAGTCGCCCGTCCGGGATTCCCGGCCCGTCGTCACGGACGCTGACCACCACCGAGTCCTCCAGATCCTCCACCAGGACGAAGGCGTGCGCGTCGGCGCCGACGTGGGCCGTGACGTTGGCCAACGCATTGGCCACCGCCGCGTCGACCTCCCGTGCCACCTCGGCGGGCAGCATCACCGGTTCCGGCGGGAGGCTCACCGACACCCGGTCGGCGGCACGGTCTCGCAGCAGCGTCACGAGGTCGAGGTTCAGGCCCGTCGGCACCGAGGATCCCGCGGCGCTGACCCAGCGCCGCAGGACCCGTTCCTGCTCCCCCGCCAACTCGGCCAGTTCGGTTGTCGGACCGCCGATCTCAAGGCCACGCCGGGCCACCAGCGCCAGCACTTGGATGGCGCCGTCGTGGACCTCCCTCGACAGTCGCTCCCGTTCCTCCAGCGATGCCGCCAGTCGTGCGGCCCGTTGCAACTCGTCGTGAGCGCGCCGGGCCGTCTGAGCCGCAAGTCCGATCGCCAGACCGACCGCGAGTTCGATCACGACGGTGGCGTTGCGCCCGACGTCGACGCTCACGTGGCCCTTCAGCGCCGCGTTGCCCGCCGTGACCAACAACCCGGCCGCCATGCCTGCGACCGGCCCGAGCAGGATGGCCGCCGAAATCGTTGCGTTGGTGGCCCACAACGTCGTCGGCCAGGATTGGTTGTCCAGTGCCCACTGTTCGGAGGCGACGATCTCCGTCGAGAGCACGAGTGCGAGGACCACTGCGACCTCGGCACCTACCCAGGTGATGCGCCGGCCGTACCCGTGCAGGTAGGCCGCTGCGCAGGCGATACTCCACGCGACGAGCACCGCGAACAACGCCCACCCGACGGCTGGACGGTCTAGGTCGTCGTTGACGGCGATCTGAAACCCGAGCGCATAGACGCAACTCACCAGTCTGAAGAGTTGCGCTGCCCGCCACAACGGGGTGGTCGGATCAACTCCCGCTACGTGACCGCCCAACTACATCACCTTGGACAAGAATGCCTTCGTGCGTTCGTGCTGCGGATTGCTGAGGACGTCCCGGGGCTTGCCGCTCTCGACGATCACTCCTGCGTCCATGAACACCAGCTGGTCGGCGACCTCACGGGCGAAGCCCATCTCGTGGGTCACCACCACCATCGTCATGCCCTCGCTGGCGAGCTTCTTCATGACACCCAGCACCTCGCCCACCAACTCGGGGTCGAGCGCCGAGGTGGGCTCGTCGAACAACATCAACTTGGGGTCCATCGCCAAGGCGCGGGCGATCGCCACGCGCTGCTGCTGGCCGCCGGACAGTTGAGCCGGATACGCAGTTGCCTTGTCCGACAACCCGACCTGGTTGAGCAGATCCTTGCCCCGTTCGATCGCCGCGGCCTTCTTGACGCCCTTGACCTGGATCGGCGCCTCTACGATGTTGGCCAGTGCGGTGCGATGCGGGAACAGGTTGAAGTGCTGGAAGACCATGCCGATGTCGCGGCGCTGCCGGGCGGCTTCGCGCGGCGGCATCTCGAGCAGCTTGTCGCCCTTCTCGCGGTAGCCGATCAGCTCGCCGTCGACGTAGAGCCGACCACCGTTGACCTGCTCCAGGTGGTTGATGCACCGCAGGAACGTCGACTTGCCCGACCCGGAGGGGCCGACCAGGACCAGCACCTGTCCCCGGCCGATCTCCAGCGTCACGCCCTTGAGCACCTTGAGCGCCCCGAAGTTCTTGCAGACGTTCTCGGCCTTGACCATGGGGGTCTCCACGGCGCCAGCGGTCATGTGTGCCCGGCCTCTCCAAGTGTCTGCGCCTCGGCCAGAGCGCCGAGTTGTTTGGCGGTGAGCTTGCGGGAGGCGCCCCGGGAGAAGTAGCGCTCCAGGTAGAACTGGCCCACCATCAGGATGCTGGTGATGAGCAGGTACCACGCCGCCGCGACCAGCAGCAGCGGGATCGGCTGGAACAGCACCGCCGAGATGTCACGCTGGCGCCCGAACAGGTCGAAGGTGAACGGCACCGCGGCGACCAGCGACGTGGTCTTGAGCTGCCCGATGAACTCGTTGCCGGTGGGCGGGATGATCACCCGCATCGCCTGTGGCAACACCGTGCGGCGCATCGTCATCAGCCAGGACATGCCCAGCGCGGTGGACGCTTCGGTCTGCCCCTCCGGGACCGAGGAGATGCCGGCCCGGATGATCTCGGCCAGATAGGCGGCCTCGTTGAGGCCAAGGCCGATCACCGCCAGCAGGAAGTACAGCGACAGATCCTGGATGTTGAAGGTGAAGAACGTCGGCCCGAACGGGATGCCCAGTTGGATGTTCTTGTAGATCGTCGGGAAGAGGCCCCAGAACACCAACTGCACGTAGACCGGGGTTCCGCGGAAGATCCACAGGTACACCCACGACACCGACCGGAACACCGGGTTCGGGGACAAACGCATGACCGCCAGCAGCACCGCCAGCACGATCGCGAGGATCATCGACAACACGGTCAACTCGAGGGTGACCACCACCCCGGAGAAGATGCGCTCGTCGAGGATGTACTTGCCGAAGGTGCCCCAGCCGTACGCGTCGTTGGTCGCCGCGCCGTAGAGGAACAGCGCGACGACGATGACGATGACGATCGCCGCCACCCACCGCCAGGGGTGCCGCAGAGGGACGGCATCGATGACGGCTGGACTGTCGGGTGGCGTGCGAACGTCGACGCTCATCAGTGAACTCCGGTCGTCAGCTGGTCGCGCCGTTGATGACCGGTTTGTCGATCATGCCGGCCTCGACACCCCAGTTCGAGGCGATCGTCTTGTAGTCACCGGTTTCGATCAGGTGCTCGAGTGCCTTCTGCAGCGATGCGGCCAGCGGAGAGCCCTTGGCGACGGGCCAGCCGTAGGGCGCCGCATCGAACGTCTCGCCCGCCTGCTCGAGCTTGCCGGCGCTCTGCTTGATGGCGTATAGCGTCACCGGTGAGTCCGCCGACATGGCGTCGGCCTGGCCGAGGACGACGGCGTTGGTGGCCTGGTCCTGGCCGTCGAACTTCACGATGTCGATCGCCGGCTTGCCCGCGTCGGTGCACGCCTTGCTCTTGGCGGGCAACTCGTCGACTTCCTGCGTGGTCGTCGCCTGAACCGCGACCTTCTTGCCGCACGCGTTGCTCGGGTCGACGTCGGAACCCTTGGGCTTGGCCCACAGAGAGCCGGCCGAGAAGTAGGTGACGAAGTCGACGGTCTGTTCGCGTTCCTTGGTGTCGGTGAACGACGACATGCCGACGTTGAAGGTGCCGCCCTGGATGGACGGGATGATCTTGGAGAAGTCGGCCTCGCGGTACTCGGCGGTCAGGCCGAGGGTGGAGGCGATCGCGTTCATCAGGTCGACGTCGAAGCCGACGATCTTGCCGCTGGAATCCTTGAACTCGTTGGGCGTGTAGGGAACGTTGACGCCGACGACCAACTTGCCGGAGGACTTGATGTCCTCGGGCACGGTGTTGGCGATGTCGTCGACCTTGGCGGCCTTGGCCGCGGTGGTCTCCTTGGCGGGCTCGGCGGAGTCGGTGTTCTTGGTACAGCCCGACAGCACGAGCGCTCCCGACACGGCGATGACCGCAGCACCGCGCCACCAGCGTGAGCTCGCTCGACGGTCCTTGATTCCAGCTACCACGTTGTCTCTTCTCTCTGCATCGGGTCGCCTTCACTCCTGGCGGGCGACGACCTCAGGAACACTAGCGGGATGTACGCGCCGTAGTAGGTGAAACTTAACGCCGGTCGACGATCTGCGCTGTGCGAAGCGGCAACGCGGTGAATTGAGCCGTCCCGGTGCGTCGCCGTGCGACACTGCCCCTCGTGACCATGCCGTCTGCCCCAAGTCTGTTGCCCCATCTGTGGAAATCAGCCGTCGTGTCCGGCGTGCTCGCCATTGCGATCGGCGTCGCGATCCTAGCCTGGCCCGGCATCTCCATCACCGTCGCGGCCATCTTCTTCGGTGCCGGCTTGCTGCTGACCGGAATTCAGCAAGTGTTCTTCGCCTTCAGCCTCCACGTGTCCGCCGGTGGCCGGGTGCTGCTCTTCGTCAGCGGCGCAGCGTCACTCATTCTCGCGATCATGGCCTTCCGCCACCTGTATGACGCAGTGTTGTTGCTAGCCATCTGGATCGGGGTCGGCTTCATCTTCCGCGGGGTCGCCACGGCGGTGTCGGCGATCAGCGATCCGACCCTCCCGGGTCGGGGCTGGAACGTGTTCGTGGGCGCCGTCAGCTTGATTGCCGGCGTAGTCATCCTGGCCTCGCCCTTCGAGTCGATCGCCACGCTGGCCCTCGTCGTCGGAGTCTGGCTGATCGTCATCGGGGTGGTCGAGGTCGCCTCCGCCGTCGCCATCCGACGGGCGACGCGGCAGACCGCGCCCGAAAGGGGTCAGCCAGCTCACTAAGAATGCCCTGGGCTGGGAGAAACCTACCTACTACACTGTGTCGTAGGTAAGACTCGGCAGCGGGGAGATGATGCTCGTGAACGCACTCGACGTCTCGAGATGGCAGTTCGGAATCACGACCGTCTACCACTTCGTCTTCGTCCCGCTGACCATTGGCTTGGCGCCGTTGATCGCCGTCATGCAGACGGCCTGGGTCGTCACCGGAAACCCCTCCTGGTACCGGTTGACCAAGTTCTTCGGCAAGTTGTTCCTCATCAACTTCGCCCTCGGTGTCGCCACCGGAATCGTGCAGGAATTCCAATTCGGCATGAATTGGAGCGAGTACTCCCGCTTCGTCGGTGACGTGTTCGGCGCACCCCTCGCGATGGAGGGTCTGGTCGCCTTCTTCTTCGAGTCGACCTTCATCGGGCTGTGGATCTTCGGCTGGACCCGACTGCCGCGCCTGGTGCATCTCGCCTGCATCTGGATCGTCGCTCTCGCGGTCAACGCCTCGGCGTTCTTCATCATCGCCGCCAACTCGTGGATGCAGCACCCGGTCGGTGCCCGCTTCAATCCGGAGACCGGACGCGCCGAATTGACCAGCATCGTCGCCTTGTTCACGAACAACACTGCCACGGCGGCGTTCTCGCACGCGGTGTTCGGAGCCTTCCTCACCGCGGGAACGTTCGTGGCCGGCGTCTGCTCGTGGTGGTTGGTGCGAGCCCGCGCGACCGACGAGGCCCGCACGATGTACCGCCCCGCCACGATCCTCGGCTGCCTGGTGACGCTGGCCGCGGCGGGCGGGCTGTTCCTGACCGGCGACGTCCAGGGCAAGCTGATGTTCCAGCAGCAGCCGATGAAGATGGCGTCGGCGGAATCGTTGTGCCACACCGAGACCGATCCCGACTTCTCCGTCCTGACGGTGGGCACCCACAACAACTGCGACGCGGTCGACCACGTCATCGAGGTGCCCTACGTGCTGCCCTTCCTCGCCGAGGGCAGATTCGACGGGGTGACGCTGGAGGGCGTCAAGGACCTCCAGGCCAGATATGAGGCGACCTACGGGCCTGGTGACTACCGGCCCAACCTCTTCGTCACCTACTGGTCGTTTCGGGCGATGATCGGCCTGCTCGCCGTCCCGGTGCTCTTCGCGATGGTCGCGCTGTGGTCGACCCGGCGCGGGCGCATTCCCGACGAACGGTGGTTCGCCAGATTCGCGCTCCTGACCCTGCCAACACCGTTCCTGGCCAACAGCGCCGGGTGGGTCTTCACCGAAATGGGCAGGCAGCCTTGGGTGGTGGTGCCCAATCCGACCGGCGACCAGATGATCCGGCTCACCGTCGGCGAGGGCGTCTCCCACCACTCCGCGGCCATGGTGTTCACGTCGCTGACGGTGTTCACCCTGCTCTACGCCGCGCTCGCCTGCGTCTGGTTCTGGTTGATCCGGCGATACGTCGTCGAGGGTCCACTCGAGCACGACGCCGAACCTGCGCCACCCACGCCACCCGGGGACGCCGACGTCGCACCGTTGTCGTTCGCCTACTAGGAGGTCGTCATGGGTCTCGAGGACTTCTGGTTCATCGCACTGGCGGCACTGTTCGTTGGCTTCCTACTACTCGAGGGTTTCGACTTCGGCGTCGGAATGCTGATGGCGTACTTCGAGCGAAGCGCACCCGCAGGCAGCGGCGAGCGGCACCGGCGGGCAGTGCTCAACACCATCGGGCCGGTCTGGGACGGCAACGAAGTCTGGCTGATCACCGCCGGCGGCGCCATGTTCGCGGCGTTCCCCGAGATGTACGCCACACTCTTCTCCGGTCTGTACCTTCCGTTGCTGGCCATCCTGGTCTCGATGATCGTGCGCATCTGCGCCATCGAATGGCGCGGCAAGGTCGACGATCTCAAGTGGCGCTCCTGGGCCGACGCCGCGATCGCCGTGGGTTCCTGGGTGCCTGCGGTGCTGTGGGGCGCCACCTTCGCGGCACTGGTTCACGGGCTACCGGTCAACGGAGACAAGCAGATCGAGCTGTCGGTCGGCGATCTGCTGGACCCGTACGTCCTCCTCGGCGGGCTCGCCACGGCCGGGCTCTTCGCCTTTCACGGCGCGGTGTTCGTCATGCTCAAGACGGCCGGGCCGGTGCGCGACGACGCGGTGCTCTTCGCAGCGCGGCTGGCCCTGCCCGTGACACTGGTCGTCGGCGTGTTCGGCGCATGGACCCAATTGGCCCACGGCAAGGACTGGACGTGGTTGGTGCTCGGTGTCGCAATCGTCGCCCAACTCTCGGCCGTCATGTTGGTGTGGAGCCGCGGTGGCGACGGCTGGGCCTTCGCCTGCACGGCGACCGTCGTCGTCGCGGTGGTCACCCTGCTGTTCGGTTCGCTCTACCCCAACCTGATCCCCTCCACGCTGAACCCGGCCTGGAGCCTCGACGTCCACAACGCGTCGTCCTCGCCCTACACCCTGACCGTCATGTCATGGGCCGCGCTGATCTTCGCACCTCTGGTGATCGCCTATCAGGGGTGGACGTATTGGGTCTTTCGCCAACGCATCTCGGCTGACCGGATCCCGGCGCCGATCGGCCTGCGTCCGAGATGACGCGCCGCCACCTGGTGCTGACGACGAGCTGCGGCGTGGTCATCACCGGCTCGGCCATCGCGGCCGCGGTGGTGCTGGCGCACCTGCTGGCGGGTCTGATCACCGACCCCGCCTCCCGCAGCATCGGTCACTGGTCGCTGCCGTTGTGGGCGCTGCTGGCGCTGTGGGTGATTCGGGTGCTCGCCCAGTGGGGCCAGGCGAGGGTGAGCCAGCGTGGTGCCACCGCGGCGATCGCCGAGTCGAACCGGGAACTGCTCGACGGCGTCACCGCGCTGTCGCCCCGCGAGCTGGCGGCACGACGCGATGACGCGGCCGTCCTGAGCACCCGGGGCCTGGATGCCCTGCGGCCGTATTACACCCGGTATCTACCTGCGGTGGTACAAGCCGCCGTGCTGACTCCGGCGGCGGTGGCGACGATGGCGTGGTACGACCTCCAGGCCGCCGTCGTCGTCCTGGTCGCGTTGCCTCTGGTGCCGTTGTTCATGGTGCTCATCGGCCTCGTCACCGCCGAACGCTCCGCGGCGGCGCTGACGGCGATGACCACGCTGCAGTCGCGACTGCTGGACCTCATCACCGGCATCCCCACCCTGCGGGCACTCGGCCGTGCCGACGGGGCGCGCCGGCGAATCACCGAACTCGCCGACGCGCATCGCCGCTCGACCATGGCGACGCTGCGAATCACGTTCCTCTCGTCGCTGGTGCTCGAATTGCTGGCCACGCTCGGGGTGGCACTGGTCGCAGTCAGCGTCGGTTTGCGGCTGGTGTACGGGCAGATCGAACTGAGCTCGGCGTTGACGGCCATTCTGCTTGCCCCAGAGGTCTTCTGGCCACTACGACGCGTCGGAGCCGAGTTCCACGCGGCGCGCGACGGGCGAACCGCCCGACAGAAGGCGACCACGCTGCTGGCCGCCGCGCCGCCGCCTGCCCACGGGACGCTCGCCCCGCCGTCCACCTCCATCAGCGTTCGCGAGCTGAGCGTCACCGCGCGCAACGGCACTGCACCACATCGGTTGTCCCTGGACGTGGAACCGGGCTCGGTGACCGTCCTGACCGGACCCAACGGGGCAGGCAAGTCCACCGCGCTGCACGCCGTGCTCGGTCTCACCACGCCCACCGAGGGCCACGTCCTGGTCGGCGGGGTCGACGTCGGCGACCTCGACCCCCGGCAGTGGTGGAGCCGCATCGCCTGGTTGCCGCAACGGCCCGCCCTGATCCCCGGCACCGTGCTCGAGAACCTCGAACTCTTCGGACCGGTCTGCGACGTCGAGGACGCCTGCCGCAAAGCCGGTTTCGACGAGGTCCTGGCGGCGTTGCCGAACGGGTTGGACACCGTCCTCGGCCGCGACGGAGCCGGGTTGTCGCTCGGTCAGCGTCAAAGACTCGGCCTGGCCCGGGCGTTCGGTGCGCGTCGGCCGATCATGCTGCTCGACGAACCGACGGCCCATCTCGACCACCAGCGCGAACGGATCGTCCTGCGGTCGATCAGGGACGTCGCGAACGACGGCGCCGCCGTCCTGGTGGTCGGGCACCGGGAGGCCGTCCGCGCCATCGGCGACCGCGTCGTCACCGTCGGAGGCGAGCATCGTGTCGCCGCGTGACCCGCTCCTCTCGGGGCTCGCACTGCTGCGCCCCCGCCTGCCGCGCCTCGTGCTGGCCGTGGTCTTCGGCGTGTTCGCGCTGGGCAGCGCGCTGGCCCTGGCGGCAGTGTCGGCATGGCTCATCGCCAGGGCGTGGCAGATGCCGCCGATCCTCGATCTGTCCGTCGCGGTCGTCGCCGTCCGCGCCCTCGGCATCTCCCGGGGTGTGCTGGGCTATTGCGAGCGCCTGGCGTCCCATGACACCGCCCTGCGCGCGGCCGGCACCGCGCGCGCCGGGCTCTACCAGGCCCTAGCCCATGGGCCCGCCGAGACCGTGATGCGACTCCCCCAGGGCGACATCGCGTCTCGCGTCGGGGACTCCGTAGACGAACTCTCCGACGTCCTGGTGCGCGCCGTGCTCCCGATCGCGGTCGCCACGATCCTGTCCACCGCGTCCGTCGTCGCGGTGGCCCTGATCTCACCAGTCGTCGGCGCCGTGCTGTTCGTCTGTCTGCTGGTGGCCGGTGTCGCCGCTCCGTGGATGGCCGCCCGCGCTGCGGCGACCGCGGAACACGTTGCGGCAGGTCACCATTCGGACCGCGACACGGCCACGATGCTGGCACTGGACCACGCTCCCGAATTGCGGGTCGCCGGGCGCCTCGACGAGGTCGTCGCCGAGGCGTCGCGACGACAACGCGAGTGGGGGACCGCTGCCGACCGCGCGGCGTTGCCGGCTGCCTTCGGTGCGGCGGCACCCACCGCCGCAACGGCGGTCGCCGTGCTCGGCGCCGTGGTCGTCGCCATCGGCCTCGCCGGTCAGATGGCTCCGACCACCCTGGCGATCCTGGTTCTGCTGCCGCTCTCGGCATTCGAGGCCACTGCGGCACTGCCCGCCGCCGCCGTGGCACTCACCCGAGCCCGCATCGCCGCCGCGCGGCTGCTGGACCTGACCGCGCCCGACCCCGCGGCCAGAACACGCCCCCCGGTTTACGTACCCGAGCTGTGCGACGGTGACCGGGTCGCGATCGTCGGCGACAGTGGCAGCGGCAAGACCTCGACGCTGATGGCGATCGCCGAAGATCACACGGCGGGCTTCTTCCCGGAGGACGCGCATCTGTTCGACACCACCGTGCGGGACAACCTCCTGGTGGCACGCGGGGATGCGACGGACGACGAGCTGCGCGCCGCTCTGGATGCCGTCGGCCTGAGGGACTGGCTCGACGGGCTGCCGGACGGATTGGCCACCATCCTCACCGGGGGCGCGGCCGCGGTGTCGGCCGGACAGCGGCGGCGCCTGCTGCTCGCCCGCGCCCTGGTCTGCGATCGGCCCCTGATCCTGCTCGACGAGCCGACCGAACATCTCGACACCGCCGACGCCGACCGGCTCCTGCGCGCGGTGTTGGCGCCGAACGGGCTGTTCTCCCCCAGCCGCACCATCGTCGTCGCCACGCATCACCTGCCCCCCGGGGTCACCTGCCCGGTGCTCTACCCTCGGCAGACATGACGGGCCCCAGAAACGGAACGGGTACCGCGGCGCTCGCCGTCGCAGTCGCCGGCCTCGCCCTGTGCTGGTCGGTCGTCGGTGGCCTGGCCTGCGGCGTGGTCGCGCTGATCCTCGGCGGGGTCGCCCGGGGCCGTGCCGCCCGCCGGGAGGCCGACAACGGTCCCATCGCCGTCGCGGGGATGGCCCTCGGAACGGCTGCGGTGGTGGCGTCGGTGGCGTTCGCCGTCATCTGGGGGTTGGCGTGGCGGGACTCCGGCGGCGCGGACTACCTGAATTGCGCGATGAAGGCCGGCAATGATCAGGCCGCCGCGCAGGCGTGTACGCAGAGGTGGTTCGACGGACTTCAGTCGAAGTTCGGCGTCAGTCCGCGGCCGACTCGGGAAAGTACTTGACGATCCCCTCCTGAACCACCGTGGCGATCAGGTTGCCGTCGCGGCCGAAGAAGTGACCGGTGCCGAGCCCGCGCGACTCCGCGGCCACGGGCGACGTCGTCGAGTACAGCACCCAGTCGTCGAAGTGCACGGGGCGGTGGAACCACACCGAGTGGTTCATCGTCACGGCGAAGATGCGGTCGAAGCCCCACGACAAGCCGTGGGTGGTGATGATCGAGTCGAGAACCGTGGTGTCCGACGAATAGACCAGTGCCGCAGCGTGAATCACCGGATCCTCGGGCATCGCGCCCTTGGCGGTGAGCCACACCCGGTTGTGTGGCAGCCGGTCCCCCTTGTCGCGCATCACCCATGCCGGATCGTTGGTGTACCGCCACTCGATCGGCTTGAGCGCCTCGACGAACAACGGCACCGTGTGCTCGTAGCCGATGAGCAGGTCCTCGATGCTGGGCACCGACAAGGGCTCGGCGACCACCGGCGCCTCGACACCGTGCTCGAGGTTGCCGCGCCCGCCGGCCATGTGCGACACCAAGGCCGAGGCCAGCAGTACGTCGCCCTGCCGCACGTCGACCCGCCGGTTGGCGAAGCGGCGCTCGTCACGGAGGCGCACCACGTGGAACTCGAGGTCACGCGCCGGGTCACCCCCGGCGATGAAGTGCACCGACAGGGTGCTCGGCGGCAGCCCGGTGCGCACCGTGCGACTGGCGGCGACGAAGGCCTGCGCCATCATCTGCCCGCCGAAGGTGCGGACCGGGTTCCTACTCGGATGCGACCCGGTGAACAGGTCGTCGCCGACGCGGGTGAGCTCGAGAACCGCGAGCAGCTCGTCGAGGTCGGACGAACTCAGTGGTCGTCCTCGCCGATCCGATGCACGTGGATCATGTTGGTCGAACCGACCGTGCCGGGAGGAGCGCCGGCGACGATGATCACGAGGTCGCCCCGCTTGTAGCGACCAAGGGCCAACAGCGACTCGTCGACCTGGCGGATCATGCCGTCGGTGGTCTGGATGTGCGGCACGATGAACGTCTCGGTGCCCCAGGTCATCGCGAGTTGACTGCGCACCTCGGGCAACGGCGTGAAGGCCAGTAGCGGCAGCGGTGTGTGCAACCGGGCGAGCCGCTTGAGCGTGTCGCCGGACTGCGTGAACGCCACCAACGCCTTGGCGTCGAGCCGCTCGCCGATGTCGCGGGCGGCATAGGAGATGACGCCGCGCTTGGTGCGGGGCACGTGAGCCAGCGGCGGCGCTGCAGTCGAGTTCTCCTCGACGGCGGCGATGATGCGCGCCATGGTCTTGACGGCCTCGAGCGGGTACTTGCCGACCGAGGTCTCACCGGAGAGCATCACGGCGTCGGCGCCGTCGAGCACGGCGTTCGCCACGTCGGAGGCCTCCGCGCGGGTGGGCCGGGAATTCTCGATCATCGACTCCAGCATCTGCGTGGCGACGATGACCGGCTTGGCGTTCTCCCTGGCCATCTGGATGGCGCGCTTCTGAACGAGCGGCACCTCCTCCAACGGCAATTCGACGCCCAGATCGCCGCGGGCCACCATGATGGCGTCGAACGCGAGCACGATGGCCTCGAGGTTCTCGACGGCCTCGGGCTTCTCCAACTTGGCGATCACGGGGACGCGACGGCCCAACTCGTCCATCACCTCGTGGACCAAATCGATGTCGGCGGGTGAGCGCACGAACGACAGCGCGACGAGGTCCACGCCGAGCCGCAGGGCGAACTTGAGGTCGTCGATGTCCTTCTCGGACAGTGCGGGCACCGAGGTGTTCATGCCCGGCAGCGACAAGCCCTTGTTGTTGCTGACCTTGCCGCCCTCGGTGACGATGCAGACCACGTCGTTGCCGTCGACCTCGCTGACGGTGAGGCCCACGTTGCCGTCGTCGACCAGCAGGCGGTCACCGGCGACGGCGTCCTTGGCCAGCTCCTTGTAGGTGGTGGACACCCGATCGTGGGTGCCTTCGATGTCCTCGACGGTGATCCGCACCGTCTCACCCGCAGCCCACACCGTGGGACCGTCTGCGAACCGGCCGAGCCGGATCTTGGGTCCCTGCAGGTCGGCGAGGATGCCGACGGCACGCCCGGTGCCGTCCGACGCCGCCCGGACCCGCTTGTAGGCAATCTCGTGGTCGGCGTGGTCACCGTGGCTGAAATTCAGCCGGGCGACGTCCATGCCCACTTCGACCAAGGCCTTGATCTGCTCCTCCGAGGACGAAGCCGGACCAAGCGTACAGACGATCTTTCCGCGTCTACTCACGTTGACCCACCATAGTCGTGATCGATTCAGAAGACGATTCAGACGGCGGCGAGTGGCAACGCACCGGGCCTGACCGGGGCCGGAAGATCCGACTCGCCCATGAGGTAGACGTCCACGGCGTGCGCCGCGCTGCGACCCTCCGCGATCGCCCACACGATCAGCGACGCACCGCGGTGGGCGTCGCCGCACACGAAGACCCCCGGCGCATCGGTCTGCCAGTCCGAGCCACACGACAGCGCCCCGCGGCCGTTGAGCACGAGACCAAGCCCGTCGAGCAAGGCCATGTGCTCCACGCCCTCGAATCCGATCGCGAGCAGGGCGAGCTCGCATGGAAGCTCGATCTCGGCACCCACCGGGATGATCGAGCGCCGGCCGTCGGCCCCGCGCTCCACCTTGACCTCGGCGACGACCATCGACTTGAGCCGACCCTGGTCGTCGCCGACGAAGCGCTGCACCGCGACTTCGTAGCGGCGTGCCCCACCCTCGGCGTGTGCGGGCGAGGTCCGCAGCACCAACGGCCACGTCGGCCACGGTGAGCGGGTCTCGTCGCGTTGCCCGGGCGGCTCGGCGTTGTAGTCCAACTGGGTCACCGAAGCCGCACCCTGGCGGTGGGCCGTGCCCAGGCAGTCCGCGCCCGTGTCTCCCCCGCCGATGATCACGACGTGCTTGCCCGCCGCCGAGATGGGCGAGGGACCGTCACCCTCGCGCTCCTTGTTCGCGGGCACCAGGTGCTCCATGGCGAGGTGGACGCCGTCGAGCTCACGGCCCTGCACCTCGTTGTCCCGCGAGCGCAGCGCTCCCACCGCCAGCACCACGGCGTCGTGCTGCTGGCGCAGCCGCTCCACCGAGAGGTCGACCCCGACCTCGCAGTCGGTGACGAACCGCGTTCCCTCGGCTCGCATCTGGGCCAGCCTCTGATCGAGTCCCACCTTCTCCAGCTTGTACTCCGGGATGCCGTAACGCAGCAGCCCGCCGATGCGGTCGTCACGCTCGTAGACGGTGACGTGATGGCCCGCGCGGGTGAGTTGTTGCGCCGCGGCCAGCCCCGCCGGCCCCGAGCCGACGATGGCGACGCCCTTGCCCGTCGAGATGGCCGCCGGCTGCGGTTCGATGGTGCCGTCCATCCACGCCTGGTCGACGATGGACTGCTCGATGCGTTTGATGGTGACTGCGCCGCCGGTCTGATCCTCGGAGATCGAGAGCACGCAGGCCGCCTCACACGGCGCCGGGCACAACCGGCCGGTGAACTCCGGGAAGTTGTTGGTCGCGTGCAGTCGGTCGCTGGCGGCGTCCCACCGTCCCCGGCGCACGAGATCGTTCCACTCCGGAATGAGATTGCCGAGCGGGCAGCCGGCAGACCCGGAGTGACAGAACGGAATTCCGCAGTCCATGCATCGCCGGGCCTGTTGTGAGACCTCGCCCGCGCGCTCGTGGGGATCCTGGCGTTCGTACACCTCGTGCCAGTCCCCGACCCGCTCGTCGACGGGCCGCTTGGCCGCTTCTACCTTGGGCACCTTCAGGAATCCGCTGGGATCAGCCACGCGTCGCCTCCATGATCGCCGTGTCCACGTCTCGGCCCTCGGCCTTGGCCATGCGGGTGGCGTACAAGACCTTCTCGTAGTCGACGGGCATGATCTTGGTGAAATCTGCACTGCGCCTCGGCCAGTCCGACAACAGTGACCGTGCCACCGTGCTTGCGGTGTGCGCTTCGTGCCGTGTCACGACGTCGTGCAGCCATGCCAGATCCTCGGGTTCGAGGCGTTGCAGCAGCACCATGTCGGGGTTGACCTTGGCCGGGTCGAGGCCCAGTACATAGGCGATACCGCCCGACATGCCGGCCGCCATGTTGCGACCCGTCGGCCCCAGCACCACGACGCGGCCGCCGGTCATGTATTCACACGCGTGGTCGCCGACACCCTCCACCACGGCCAGCGCGCCGGAGTTCCTGGCGCAGAAACGCTCACCGACGCGGCCGCGGAGGAACACCTCGCCGGACGTCGCACCGAACAGCAACGTGTTGCCGGCGATCACGTTGTCCTCGGGTAGGAAGAGAACGTCGTCCTCGGGCCGCACGATCACCCGGCCGCCAGAGAGCCCCTTGCCCACGTAGTCGTTGGCGTCGCCGACGAGGTCGAGGGTGATGCCGGGCGGCAGGAACGCGCCGATCGACTGTCCTGCCGACCCGGTCAGGGTGACGTGGATGGTGTCGTCGGGCAGGCCGTGGGCGCCGTAGCGCCGGGTCACCTCGGAGCCGAGCAGGGTTCCGACGGTGCGGTTGACGTTGCGGACGGGGAGTTCCAGACGCACGGGATGCGCGTCTTCGAGCGCACCCTCGGCCAGCGCGACCAGCGTCTGGTCCAACGCGTGTTGCAACGCGTGATCCTGGTCGCGAAGCCTGCGCCGCTGCGTCAGCTTGGCGCCGTGCGCGTCGGTCGGGATCGCGAAGATGGGAGTCAGATCCAGGCCCTGGCTCTTCCAGTGCGCGACACCCGGTGCGGTATCCAGCACCTCGGCCCGCCCCACCGCTTCGTCGACGCTGCGAAAGCCCAACTGCGCCAGGTACGTGCGGATGTCTTCGGCGACGAATCGGAAGAAGTTCTCGACGAACTCCGGCTTGCCGTTGAACCGGGCGCGCAACTCGGGGTTCTGCGTGGCCACCCCCACCGGGCAGGTGTCGAGGTGGCAGACGCGCATCATGATGCAACCCGCCACCACCAGAGGCGCGGTTGCGAAGCCGTACTCCTCGGCTCCGAGCAACATGGCCACCATGACGTCGCGCGCGGTGCGCATCCCGCCGTCACACTGCACCGTGATCCGGTCTCTGAGGCCGTTGAGGACGAGCGTCTGCTGGGTGTCGGCCAGGCCGATCTCCCACGGTGCACCGGCGTGCTTGAGCGATGTCAGCGGGGCGGCGCCGGTGCCTCCGTCGTACCCGGAGATCAGAACGACGTCGGCGTGCGCCTTGGAGACCCCGGCCGCGACGGTGCCCACGCCCACGGAGCTGACGAGCTTCACATGGATGCGGGCCTGGGAATTGGCGTTCTTCAGATCGTGGATGAGCTGCGCCAGGTCCTCGATCGAATAGATGTCGTGATGCGGCGGAGGCGAGATCAACCCGACGCCCGGCGTCGAGTGCCGGGTCTTGGCGATGTTGGGATAGACCTTGTACCCCGGAAGTTGACCGCCCTCACCGGGTTTGGCGCCCTGGGCCATCTTGATCTGAATGTCGGTGGCGTTGACCAAATAGTCGCTCGTCACCCCGAAGCGGCCGGATGCGACCTGCTTGACGGCGCTGCGTCGCCGCGGATCATAGAGCCGGTCGACGTCCTCGCCGCCCTCGCCGCTGTTCGACCGGCCGCCGAGCGCGTTCATCGCGATCGCCATCGTCTCGTGAGCCTCGGTGGAGATCGAGCCGTAGCTCATCGCACCGGTGTTGAAGCGGGTGACGATCGAGTCGACGGACTCCACCTCGTCGAGCGGCACGGGCTCCCGCACACCGGACTTGAACTCGAAGAGCCCGCGAAGCGCACCTCCGTCGCGGGCGAGCCGGTCCACCTCGTCGGCGTACTGCCGGAACACCTCGTGCTTGCCGGTCCGCGTCGAATGCTGCAGCAGGAAGACCACTTCCGGGGTGAACAAGTGAAGCTCACCCTCCCGCCGGAAGGCGTACTCGCCGCCCACCTCGAGCCGACGGTGGACACGCTCGGTGGGGTTCTCCGGATAGGCCCTGCGGTGGCGCAACTTGACCTCCTCGGCGAGGACGTCGAGTCCGACCCCGCCGAGCTGGCTCGGTGTACCGGTGAGGTACTCGTCGATTACGTCGCGGTTCAATCCGATGGCCTCGAAGGCCTGTGCACCGGTGTAGGACGCGACGGTGGAGATACCCATCTTGCTCATCACCTTCATCACGCCCTTGCCGAGCGCCTTGAGGTAGTTGCGCACCGCGGTCGAAGGTTCGATACCGGTGAGCTCGCCCTCACGGATGAGGTCCTCGATGGATTCGAAGGCCAGGTACGGATTCACCGCCGCGGCACCGAAACCGATGAGCATGGCGATGTGGTGCACCTCGCGGGCGTCACCGCTCTCGACGACGAGTGCCACCGTCGTGCGTTCCTTGGTGCGGACCAGATGGTGGTGCACCGCCGACACCGCCAGCAGGGACGGGATCGGAGCCTTGGTGTGATCGGAGTCGCGGTCGGAGATGACGAGGGTCCGATAGCCCTTCTCGATGGCCAGACACGCGCGAATCCGGAGATCCTCCAACGCGTCGGCGAGGCCTTCACCGCCGCGTTCTACGTCGTAGAGCGCCCGTAGCACCTTGGTCTTGAGCCCGGGCTGTTCGCCGTCGTCGTTGATGTGGACGATCTTGTTGAGCTCGTCGTTGTCGAGGACCGGCCACCTGAGCCCGATCTGGCGACAGGACGCTGCGGTGGGTTCGAGCAGGTTGTGCTCGGGTCCCATCACCCGCGACATCGACGTGACGATCTCCTCGCGGATCGCGTCCAGCGGCGGATTGGTCACCTGGGCGAAGAGTTCGACGAAGTAGTCGTAGAGCAGCCGCGACCGCTGCGAGAGCACCGCGGTCGGGGTATCGGTTCCCATGGAGCCCAGGGGTTCTGCTCCCGAGGCCGCCATCGGGGTGAGCATGATGCGCAACTCTTCCTCCGTGTAACCGAAGGAGATCTGTCGCCTGACGACCGAATCGTGATTGGGTTGCACCCGAACACGTTCCGGCAACGTCGCAAGATCCAACAGGCCCGAGTGCAACCATTCGTCGTACGGTTCCGCCTCGGAGAGCTCGGACTTGATCTCGTCGTCGGAGACGATACGGCCGGCGGCGGTGTCGATCAGGAGCATCTTGCCGGGCTCGAGCCGACCCCGCGCCACGATCTGAGACGGCGGCACGTCCAGCACGCCGCTCTCACTGGCCAGGATGACGCGGTCGTCGAGAGTGCGCCACCACCGTCCTGGTCGTAATCCGTTGCGGTCCAGGACCGCACCGACCACGGTACCGTCGGTGAAGGTCACGCAGGCCGGGCCGTCCCACGGTTCCATCAGGGATGCGTGGAACTGCCAGAACGCCCGACGGGCAGGGTCCATGTCGGAGTTGTTCTCCCACGCCTCGGGGATCATCATCAGGACGGCGTGGGGCAGGCTGCGGCCGCCGAGGTGCAGCAGTTCGAGAACCTGGTCGAACGAGGCCGAGTCGGAGGCCTCCGCGGTGCAGATCGGCGACAGCCGGGCCAGATCGCCGGGGATCCGCGCACTGGCCAACATCGCCTCGCGCGCGTGCATGCGGTTGCGGTTGCCGCGGACGGTGTTGATCTCGCCGTTGTGGGCGACGAACCGGAACGGATGCGCCAGCGGCCAAGAGGGAAACGTGTTCGTCGAGAATCGGCTGTGAACGATGGCGATGGCGCTCGTGCAGCGTTCGTCGCGCAAATCCGAGAAGAACTGCGGCAGTTGCATCGTCGTGAGCATGCCCTTGTAGGCAATGGTCCGGCTGGAGAGCGAGGCGAAGTAGACCTCGCCCTGCTCGGCGAGTTTGCGCACCGGGTATACGCGGCGGTCGAGGTCGAGACCGCCTGGCCTGCTGCCGTCCACCTCGGGCGCGGCGAGGAACACCTGCGTCATGAACGGCATGCAGCCCAGCGCCGTCGCTCCTACGTCGGCACCGTCGGGATCGACCGGAACGGTGCGCCAACCAAGGACTTCCAGGCCCTCCTCGACCGCGATGGCCTCGATTCGGCGGCGTTCGGCATCCCTGGCCACGGGATCCTGCGGAAGGAAGCAGATGCCGGCGGCAAAGGTGTTGTCGCCGTTGGCGGTTGGCTTCGGAAGATCGAAGTCGATGGCGGCGGCGAGCAGTTCGACGGGCAGTTGCAACAGGATCCCGGCGCCGTCACCGCTGTTGGGTTCGGCGCCCGCTGCCCCGCGGTGTTCGAGATGCTCGAGGGCGGTCAGGCCGTCGGCGACGATCGAATGCGATCGCCGGCCCTTGATGTCGGTGACCATGGCAACGCCACAGGAATCCGCCTCGTTCTCAGGGTCGTACAGACCCTGAGCTGTTGGCAACGCCGAGAACAACACTCGTGGCACCTCCGCAGTCCGAAAAGACGTGTCAGGGACTGCGGCGGCCCGAACTGCGAGTGTATCAGCGGGGCTGCGAAGCTACCCGCCGAGAAAGGTCGGGACCAGCGGGAATCCGGGAAGATTGCGGACGATCGTCCACGCCACGGTCGCGGTCAGGACGACCGCAATGGCTGACGTGGGCATCAATTGTCGGCCGCTTTGCCAGCGTATGAATAGCCAGAGGGCCAGCATCGGGAGGGCTACGAGCATGAAGGCGTTGTCGACGACTGCTGCGGCGAAATCGCCGTGAAGCACGTCGTGGGTCATTCGGAGGCCGCCGCAGCCGGGGCAGTTCCACCCGGTCAACATCCGGAAGGGGCACGCGGGAAAGCCGAAGCCCGCGGCGTGCGGGTCACGCAGACCGATGTAGGCGAGCGCGCCGGTGAGGGCGCCTGCGGTGGCGACGACGCCGGGTGAGGGCCGGCGGGTAGTCGGGCGAATGGGTGGCATGGCCAAACCAGGATGCCCGACCGCACGCTCGCCGTCACCCCCCCCTGGCCACCGATCGTCGGGGTCTAGCACATCGGTGCGACATATTCGACCGCCCGTGACCGGTTGTACACAGCGCAAATCGGTTAATCCCCAACTTCTTTCGGCCCCTTCTCAGGGCCCCGCCCCGCGCCTAAGTTAGAACGTATGTTCGATGATCTGGTGGGCGCGACGACTGGTACCCGCGGGGCCGACGCGTTGTCGGCGTGGACTCGGACGGAATCAGCCGCCTGCGCCCGCAAGGTCGCCGTGATGGCCGCCATGCTCGACGAGGCCTATGCGCTGTCCGGGTCGGCGGATCGCGACCAATGGTGTCTGGACAATTTCGACGCCGTCGCCGCGCATATCGGCGCCGCACAGAGAATCACGTCTGGTGCGGCCAGTCACCAGCTATTGGTCGCGGTCGCACTGCACGAACGGTTCCCGAAGGTGGCGGCGGTCTTCGCCCAAGGGCTCATCACCTATGCGTTGGTGAAGACGGTGGTGACGCGGGCCGCTCTGGTCGTCGACCCCGACGCCCTACGGACCCTGGACGCATCGTTGGCCGAGGCGTTTGGTTCGTGGGAGCCCATGTCGGTGGACAAGACCGAGAAGACGATCGACGCGCTGGTGGCGCAGGTCGACCCGCAGGCCGTGCGGCGCACCGAGACCAAGGCGCGGAGTCGGTCGGTGGAGATCACCATCGACGAGGACGGCAGCGGTATGGCCACCCTGTACGCCACCCTCTTCGCCCATGATGCGAAGGCGTTGCAGGCCCGGCTACGAGCCCTGGCCGCCACCGTGTGCCCCGCCGACCCGCGGACTGCCGATCAACTCCGGGCCGACGCCTTCGGCGCTGGTGGGAACGACCGCATGGCCTGCCTCTGCGGCACCGACGACTGCCCCGCCGCCCAAACCCCACCCGCGTCGGGAGTGGTGGTCTACGTCATCGCCAGTGAAGAGACGCTGGCCGACCCCGAGCCCGAGACTCCCGCACCGCCACCGCCGACACCGCCAGCGCCCGAGACACCCGCACCGCCGGCGCCCGAGACGCCCGCACCGCCACCGGAAGTACCCGCCGCCGAGGCCGCACCGGAACCCGATGCCGCATCGGAGCACGACCCCGCTGCGCCACACGACGACTCGAGGCCGACCACGACTCCGACTCCCGCCGACGAATCCGCCGCCCTCGACGGCCACCACCCACCGCTATTCGACAAGCCCCTGCGCGACCTCACCCTCACCGAGGCCATGACCCCCAATCCCGGCACCCTGGCCAACTTGCGGCCCGCGGCCCTGATGGGCGGTCAATTCCTCCCCGGGGCGATCGCCCGCCGCGCCACCATCGGAGCGATGATCACCCCGATCACTCACCCAGGGCAAGCCCCACCCGAACAGCGGTACCGACCATCCAAGAAGCTGGCCGACTTCATCCGCTGCCGCGACATCACCTGCCGCTTCCCCGGCTGCCGTGCACCCGCCACGAATTGCGATGTGGATCATACGATTGCGTGGCCACACGGACCCACCGCCGCATCCAACCTCAAATGCCTATGCCGTCGACACCACTTGCTCAAGACGTTCTGGGGTGGCGAGAATGGTTGGCGGGACCGGCAACTCGACGACGGCACCGTTCTGTGGACCGCGCCAGATGGCCGCATCCACACCACCACACCCGGTAGCCGATTGCTGTTCCCCGAACTCAGTGAGCCCACCGCACCGGTGACCACGACCCAGAGGCCAGCGGCGCACACCTCCGGCCTGACCATGCCCCGCCGCAAGACCACCCGCACCCAAGACCGAGCCCAGCGCATCCATCGCGAACGCCAACTCGATAAATGAGAAGAATGCGTAGGGGCGGAAACGAAGGCCTCGCCTCCGTCCGTCGACCCATCGGATGGGCCACCGGCACCGCTCTAGGGTGGGCTTAGGTTCGCTTCCACCAACGCCGCTTGGGCGTCTTGCTCGGCGCGAGCGCCGGGGTAGCTGGCTTCTCGGCGGCAGCCTCAGCGGTGGCTTCGGCGGACTCGGTGCCCTCGACCGCGGCGTCGTGGACCTCGGCGGCGTCGGCTTGGGCGGCTTCGACTTCGTCGCCGTCAACTGAGCCTAGGCCGTCTTCGGGGGCGGCGGTGGACTCCTCAGCGTTTGTGGTGTCGGCGGCGGCAGCCTCAGCGGATTCGGTGCCCTCGACCGCGGCGTCGTGGACCTCGGCGGCGTCGGCTTGGGCGGCTTCGACTTCCTCGCCGTCAACTGAGCCTAGGCCGTCTGCGGGGGCGGCGGTGGACTCGTCAGTGTTTGTGGCCTCAGCGGCAGCCTCGGCTGACTCGGTGCCCTCGACCGCGGCGTCGTGGACCTCGGCGACGTCGGCCTGAGCCGCTTGGACTTCACCGCCGTCAACGGACCCTAGGCCGTCTTCGGGGGCGGCGGTGGACTCGTCTTCGGGGGCAGCGTTGGCCTCGACGGCTTCGGCAGTTTCCGCGGCGGAAGCAGCGCCCTCGACGGCCGCCTCGTGGGCTTCGACGGCTCCGAGTTCAGCCTCCACGGCCTCGTCGCCCTCCACCGATCCCAACCCGGCCTCGCGCTGCTCCTCGGCTTCCTCGCCAGCCTCGGCGAACGCCTCGGCCTCCGCGATGTCCTCCGACGGCGCGTTCTCGACCTGTTCGACCAGATCCTCAGTCTCCGCGGCGGCCTCCGATTCAGTGTCGGCGCCGCCGGTGAACTCGAACGAAGAACTAGGCCCAGAAGAGTCCGCAGACTCCTTCTTGTCCTCGTCACCGGCCGCCTTCGCGGCCGCGACGACACCCGACGTGGCGGCGACGGCCACCAACTCCTCGCCGATCTCGTCGACGAGCGACCCGTCGGCATCCTTGCCCCGTAGCGACGCTGGATCCTCCCGGCCCTTCGGCGCCACCATGATGTAGATGACCGCGCCGATGAAGACGAACGTCGACGTGAACGTGTTGACCCGGATACCCGCGATCAGGGTCGCGGTGTCGCTGCGCATCAGCTCTACCCAGAATCGCCCGACGCAGTAACCCGCGACGTATAGCGCGAACAGTCGGCCGTGGCCCAACTTGAATCGTCGATCTGCCCACAACAGAACTGCGAAGATCAGCAGGTTCCACAGCAACTCATAGAGGAACGTCGGATGGACGATCGCATACACCTGACCCGTCGACACCCCGTCGAGCGAGTGCGGACTGATCACGCCGGACGGATCCAACCGGTCGTAGATCGTCAGGCCCCAGGGTAGGTCCGTCTCGCGGCCGTAGAGCTCCTGGTTGAAGTAGTTGCCGAACCGCCCAATGGCCTGCGCCAGCACGATGCCCGGGGCGATCGCGTCGCCGAACGCCGGCAGGGGTATCCCCCGTCGTCGGCACGCAATCCATGCACCCACGCCACCGAGGGCGACCGCACCCCAGATGCCAAGGCCACCATCCCAGATACGCAGGGCGGCAAGGAAGCCCGCGCCGTCGGCGCCGAAGTACTTCGGCCAGTCGGTCATCACGTGGTACAGCCGGCCGCCGATCAGACCGAACGGCACCGCCCAGAGCGCCACGTCGTAGATGACGCCACGCTCACCGCCGCGCGCCTCCCACCGGCGATCGCCGATGACCAGGGCGGCCACGATGCCCGCGATGATGCACAGTGCGTACGCCCGGATGGGGAGCACGCCGAAGAGATGCCACACCCCCTGCGACGGACTGGGAATGTAGGCCAGAACTGTCGTGGTCACGCAGAAATCCTCTGTCGAACGCCTTCGGCGAGTTCCTCGGTCAACGCTCGCACCGCGGGCAGCCCGTCGGACAACGCCGTCACCAGCGCCGACCCCACGATCACGCCGTCGGCGTACGAACCGATCTGGGCAGCTTGTTCACGCGAGCGCACCCCGAGTCCGACGCCGACCGGGATGTCGGAGACCTCGCGCACACGCCGCACCAATTCCGGCGCGGCATCGGACACCGCGTCGCGGGCGCCGGTCACACCCATCGTCGACGCGGCGTAGACGAACCCGCGCGACACCGACGTCGTGGCCGCCAAACGCTCGGGCGTCGACGACGGTGCCACCAGGAAGATGCGATCCAGGCCGTGGGCGTCGGAGACCTCGACCCACTCCTCGGCCTCGTCGGGAATCAGGTCCGGCGTGATGAGTCCGAGGCCGCCGGCCGAGGCGAGGTCGCGGGCGAACGCGTCCACCCCCCACCGCAGCACCGGATTCCAGTAGGTCATGACGACGGCCTTGCCGCCGGCGTCGCTGATCGCCTCGACCGCAGCCAAGGCGTCACGCACCCGCACGCCGTTGCGCAGGGCGACCTCGGTGGCGGCGGCGATGGTGGGGCCGTCCATGCCGGGATCGGAGTACGCGACGCCGACTTCGATGATGTCGCAACCGGATTCGACCATTGCCGTCATCGCCGAGATGGACGTGGCGACATCGGGGAACCCCGTCGGAAGATAGCCGATCAGCGCAGATCGGTCCTCGGCCCGACAGGCGGCGAAGACGTCGGACAGCCGTTGGGTCGTCACAGTGCCGCCTCTTGCTCGTCGAGCAGGTCGAACCACTTGGCCGCCGTCGCGACGTCCTTGTCGCCGCGGCCGGAGAGGTTGACCAGGATGATGGCGCCTGGCCCCAACTCGCGACCGAGTTCGAGGGTGCCCGCGATGGCATGAGCTGATTCGATGGCCGGGATGATGCCCTCCGTGCGGCACAGCAGCGCGAACGCATCCATCGCCTGGGTGTCGGTGATCGGTCGGTAGACCGCGCGCCCGAGGTCCTTGAGATACGCGTGTTCGGGACCGACGCCCGGGTAGTCCAGACCCGCTGAGATCGAATGCGATTCGATCGTCTGACCGTCCTCGTCCTGCAACAGGTAGGAGAACGAACCCTGGAACGCACCCGGCGAACCGCCGGTGAAGGTGGCCGCGTGCCGACCGGTCTCGACGCCGTCGCCGGCCGCCTCGTAGCCGACGAGTCGCACGTCGGAATCGTCGATGAAGGCGTGGAAGATGCCGATCGCGTTCGAACCGCCGCCGATGCAGGCCGTGACCGCATCGGGCAGGCGCCCCGCCTGATCCAGCATCTGGGCCCGTGCCTCCATGCCGATCACGCGCTGGAAGTCACGCACCATGGTCGGGAACGGATGCGGACCGGCCGCCGTGCCGAAGCTGTAATACGTGTCGTCGGCATGGGCGACCCAGTCGCGGAAGGTCTCGTTGATGGCGTCCTTCAACGACTTCGAGCCGGATTCGACCGACACCACCTCGGCGCCCAGCAGGCGCATCCGGGCGACGTTGAGTGCTTGCCGGGCGACGTCGACCGAGCCCATGTAGATCACGCACGTCAGGCCGAGCAACGCACACGCCGTGGCGGTGGCCACGCCATGCTGGCCGGCGCCGGTCTCGGCGATGACGCGCGTCTTGCCCATCTGCTTGGCGAGCAGGCCCTGCCCCAGGGCGTTGTTGATCTTGTGAGAACCGGTGTGGTTCAAGTCTTCCCGCTTCAGGAACACCCGGGCGCCACCGGCATGCTCACTGAGCCGCGTCGCTTCGTAGAGGGGCGAGGGCCGACCGGTGTAGTGGCGCTGCAGGCGGTCGAGTTCGTCGAGGAACGCCTGGTCCGTCCGGACCTTCTCGTAGGCGGCGGTGACCTCTTCGATGACGGCCATCAGTGCCTCTGGCACCAATCGTCCACCGTAGGTACCGAAGTGGCCCTTCGCGTCGGGTTCGTGAGTCGATGGTTCGGCGACGGCTGCGCTGGAACGCGGCAGCTGCGGGCCTACGAGATCTCCCACTAGTTCAGCGCGACGGTTTCGGGCAGGACGGATGCGTGCCTGCGGTGACGAGGTCGGCGACGGCACTGCGAGGGTCACCGCTGGTGACCAGGCCCTCCCCGACGAGGACGGCATCGGCGCCGGCACCGGCGTACGCGAGCAGATCCGCGGTACCCCGGACGCCGGACTCGGCGATGCGGATGACGTTGGACGGCAACCCGGGGGCGATCCGCGCGAAGCAGTCCCGGTCCACCTCGAGGGTCTTGAGGTCACGGGCGTTGACCCCGATGACGCGAGCGCCGGCCTGCAGAGCCCGGTCGGCCTCTTCCTCGGTGTGCACCTCGACGAGCGCGGTCATGCCGAGGGACTCGGTGCGGTCGATCATCGACACCAGGGCCGATTGCTCGAGCGCCGCGACGATCAGCAGCAGCATGTCGGCGCCGTGGGCGCGCGCCTCGTGGATTTGGTAGGGCCCGACGATGAAGTCCTTGCGCAGCACGGGGATCGTCACCGCCGCGCGCACGGCGTCCAGGTCGTCGAGCGAACCGTGGAACCGGCGCTCCTCGGTCAGGACGCTGATGACGCGGGCGCCACCGTCCTGATACGCGCGAGCCAGTTGGGCCGGATCGGCGATGTTGGCCAGCGCGCCACGCGACGGGCTGGCCCGCTTGACCTCGGCGATGACGCCGATGCCGTCGGCGCGCAACGCCGCCAACACGTCCAGCGCTGGGCGGGCGTCCTTGGCTCGCTGCTTCACGTCGGCGAAGCTCACGACGGCCTCGCGCGCGGCCGCGTCGGCACGAACTCCCTCGATGATGGAGTCGAGCACGGTCCCCGAACTCATCAGCCGTCGCTCCCCTTCACGCCCTCCGGAAGTACCCAAATAATCACTTCCACGAAGGGTAGTCGCCAGCGCCGCACGGGCCGTCACCGCCCCTCGTCATCCTTCGGCGGCGAATCCGTGGTCGGGTCGCGACCGTCGTCGAGGGCATCCCAGATCATTCGTTCCGACATTCCGTCCTCTGGCGATTCCTGGCGCGCAGCCTCGCGCTTCGCCGCCGGAGCCAGGTACTTGCCAGGATCCTTCGTTCCCGTCTTGGCCGTGGCCGCCGACCGGACCAGCAGCACGGCACCGGTGAGCGCGCACACGGCGGCCACCAGCGTCAGGACCGCCCCGGCGTGGTGGCGCTGGGTGTCGATCAGCGCGGTCACCGGAATCTGCGCCAGATCGGCGGCGCGGGCCGCGACGTCGGGCACGACCCACAGGCCGATGCCCAGGTAGCCCATCCCGACCGTCGCCACCGCGACCAGGACCCCGACCAGTCTCAGCACCCAACCGCGCACCGCCAGGACGGCCACGGCCGCCGCCAGCGCGACCAGCGCCAGCGGCACCAGGGCCGTCGACCAGGTGGCTCCGTCGAGCGTCGTCGACTTGGGCTGACCGAGACCGTCGAACGAGGTCACGTCCACCCACGACATCCGCGACGCCACCCACAGCGCCAGCGCCGACGCCACCAGCAGAAGCTGCGCGATGCGGGTCACGGCGTCGTCAGGGTTTCCGCCGCAGCGATGGCGTTCAGAACCGCGCGGGCCTTGCTGGCGGCCTCGTTGAACTCGTACGGGCCGTTGGAGTCGGCGACGACCCCGCCACCGGCTTGCACGTACGCCGTGCCGTCACGCATGAGGGCGGTCCGGATGGCGATCGCGAAGTCGGCGTTGCCGGCGAAGTCGAGATACCCGAGCACGCCGCCGTAGAGACCGCGACGCGTCTTCTCCACCTCTTCGATCAGTTCCATCGCCCGCACCTTCGGGGCGCCAGACAGCGTCCCCGCCGGGAAGCACGCGGTCACCGCGTCCAGGGCGGTCTTGCCCTCCGCGAGACGACCGGTCACCGTCGACACCAGGTGCATCACGTGGCTGTAGCGCTCGATGTGGCTGTAGTCCTCGACCCGCACGGTGCCCGGCACGCAGACCCGGCCAAGGTCGTTGCGCCCGAGGTCGACCAGCATCAGGTGCTCGGCGCGCTCCTTCTCGTCGGCGAGGAGTTCCTTCTCGAGCAGGACGTCTTCCTCCTCGTCGGCGCCCCGCCAGCGGGTGCCCGCGATCGGGTGCGTCGTCGCCTTGCCGTCCTGCACGGTGACCAACGCCTCCGGGCTGGATCCCACGACCGAGAAGTCGAGTCCACCTTCGGCATTCGGTACGTTCAGCAGGTACATGTACGGGCTGGGGTTGGTTGCGCGCAGCATCCGGTAGACGTCGATGGGGTCGGCGGCAGTGTCCATCTCGAAGCGCTGCGACGGCACCACCTGGAAGGCCTCGCCCGCCTCGATGTCCCCGACGAGCTTCTCCACGATCGCCGAGTACTCCTCGACGGTGCGCTGCGCACGGTGCTCGGGCACGGGTCGGCTGAAGGTCGCGACCGCAGACGACAGGGGTTCGCCGAGGGCGGTGGTCATCACGTCGAGCCGCCGCACGGCGTCGTCGTAGGCCTCGTCGACCCGTTCGTCGGTGCCGTTCCAGTTCACCGCGTTGGCGATCAGGGTGATGGTGCCCTCGTGGTGGTCCACGGCGGCGATGTCGGTGGCCAACAGCAGCAGCATGTCGGGTAGCGCCAGATCGTCGACGGCGAGTGCGGGCAAGCGCTCCAGCCGTCGCACCATGTCGTAGGCGAAGAAGCCGACCAGCCCGCTCGACAGCGGCGGAAGCCCGGGCAGCGTCGCGGTGGACAGCACCTCGAGGGTGCTGCGCAGGGCCTCCAGCGGGTCGCCGCCGGTGGGAGCGCCCTGCGGGGTGACCCCGAGCCACACCGCGCGGTCGTCGCGGACCGTCAGCGCGGACGGGGCGCCGGCGCCGATGAACGACCATCGAGACCAGGACCGCCCGTTCTCGGCCGACTCGAGCAGGAACGTGCCGGGGCGATTGGCGGCGAGCTTGCGATACGCGGACAACGGCGTCTCGCTGTCCGCGAGCACCTTTCGCGTCACGGGGACCACGCGGTGATCCGCGGCCAGCGCCCGGAAGTCCTCGCGTGAGGTGGTGGTGGCCAGGTCGGCATGAGCGAGCACGGGACAATCCTCCCAGACGGCGTCGACCGGGCGGGCGTAGCGTAGGCGGCCATGAAGCGTGGTGACGTGGTCGATGAATTCGAACTTCCCGATCAGAACGGCACCGTTCGCAGTCTGACGAGCCTGCTCGCCGACGGCCCGATCGTGCTGTTCTTCTATCCGGCGGCGATGACCCCGGGGTGCACCAAGGAGGCCTGCCACTTCCGCGACCTGGCTGCGGAGTTCACCTCCGTGGGTGCCAGCCGCGTCGGCATCTCCACCGACGCCGTGGACAAGCAGGCCAAGTTCGCGCAAGAGCAGAAGTTCGACTATCCGCTGCTCTCGGACGTCGACGGCGCCGTGGCGACTCAGTTCGGCGTCAAGCGTGGCCTGCTCGGCAAGCTGATGCCGGTCAAGCGCACCACGTTCGTCATCGACACCGACCGCAGGGTGCTCGACGTGATCGCCAGCGAGATCAGCATGGACAGCCACGCGGACAAGGCACTCGAGGTGCTGCGTTCCCGGTGAAACCCGTTCTCCAACTTGACGACGTCACGTTCCGCCGCGACGGAAAGCAGATCGTCGACGGCATCTCGCTGACCGTCGACGAGGGCGAGCACTGGGCGCTGCTGGGTCCCAACGGCGCGGGCAAGAGCACGCTGCTGGGCTTCTGCGGCGCCATCACCTTCCCCAGTTCGGGCACCGTCCGCATCCTCGGCGAGCAGATGGGCCGCACCGATCTGGCGGCGTTGCGACGCCACATCGGCCACGTCAACCCGCGTCACCGACTGCAGCACCCCAGAACCGTTCGCGAGGTGGTGCTCACCGGCATCACCGGCACCAACGACTTGCCGCTGCGCTGGACGCCCACCGACGACGAACTCGAGCGCGCCGAGGCCATGATCGAGACCGTAGGGCTGACGCGCATCGCGGAGGGCTTGTGGCCCACCCTGTCCCAGGGTGAGCGCGGGCGGACTCTGATCGCGCGGGCGTTGATCTCGGGTCCGCGGCTGCTGCTGCTCGACGAGCCGTCCACCGGGTTGGACGTCGCCGCCCGCGAGCAACTCCTGGAGACGGTCGACTCACTGGGCCACGCCCATCCCGACGTCGCATCGATTCTGGTGACCCATCACCTCGAGGAACTGCCCACGACGACGACACATGCCCTCTTGATCGCCGAGGGCCGGACCGTGGCCAGCGGCCCGGCCCGGGAGACGATCACCACCGACACCGTCACGGCGGCCTTCTCGCACCCCGTCGAGGTCGGCTACCACGACGGCCGGTGGACCGCCCGCGCCAAGGCAACCCGGATGGAGGTCTGACCACGATGGCCCGACACGATGCGCACCACTACCGAACCGCCGAGGGCACGGGACTTCCGCACGACCCGCTCAACGCCATCATCGGGCCCCGGCCCATCGGCTGGATCTCCTCGGTCAGCGCCGACGGCGTGTTCAACCTGGCGCCCTACAGCTTCTTCAACGCGTTCAATTACCGGCCGGCCATCATCGGGTTCTCCTCGATCGGCTGGAAGGACACCGTCGCCAACGTCGAGGCCACCGGCGAATTCGTCTGGAATCTGGCCACCGCACCGCTCGCCCGGCAGATGAACGAGACCTCGGCGTCGATCCCCGCCGACCGCGACGAGTTCACCGTGGGCGACTTGACGGCCGTCCCGTCGTCGACGATCACGCCGCCGCGCGTGCTGGAGAGCCCCGTCAACTTCGAATGCCGCCTCACCCAACTAATTCGGTTGCACGACGTCGACGGCGAGGACGTTCCGACGTGGCTGGTGCTCGGCCAGGTCGTCGCCGCGCACATCGACCGGCACCTGCTGGTCGACGGCGTCTACGACACCGCGAAGGCGCGACCGATCCTGCGCGCCGGCGGACCCGCGGCGTACGCCGAGATCGGCCCGGAGGCGATGTTCGACATGGTCCGGCCCGACGACCGCAGCTAGCCCCTAGCCCTCGGGCGTCAGGAGCTGGTCGGCGTCGAAGCAGGTGTGCGCGCCGGTGTGACACGCCGCGCCGACCTGGTCGACTTCCAGCAGCACGGTGTCGCCGTCGCAGTCCAGCCGCACCGAGTGCACGAACTGGGTGTGACCGGAGGTCTCGCCCTTGACCCACTGTTCGCCGCGCGAGCGCGAGTAGTAGGTCGCCTTGCGGGTGGCCAGGGTCTGGGCCAGCGCGTCGTCGTCCATCCACGCCACCATGAGTACGTCCCCGGTGCCCCGCTCCTGGGCCACCGCGGCGAACAAACCGTTGGCGTCGCGCTTGAGGCGGCTGGCGATGGCCGGGTCGAGTGTCGTCACCTCACCACGATTCCCTCCGCGGCCATGGCCGCCTTCACCTGACCGATGGTCAGCTCCTTGAAGTGAAAGATGGTGGCGGCCAACACCGCATCCGCACCGGCCTGAACCGCGGGCGCGAAATGCTCCACCGCGCCCGCCCCACCACTGGCGATCACCGGAACGGTCACCGCCGCACGGACCGCCCGCAGCATCGCCAGGTCGAAACCCGCCTTCGTGCCGTCGGCGTCCATCGAGTTGAGCAGGATCTCGCCGACGCCGAGTTCGGCGCCGCGACGGGCCCATTCGACGGCGTCGATCCCCGTGCCGCGGCGCCCGCCGTGGGTGGTGACCTCCCAGCCCGAGGGCGTGGGTTGCGAACCCGCCGGCACGGTGCGGGCGTCGACGGAGAGCACGATGCACTGCGAGCCGAACTGCCGCGACAACTCGGCCAGCAGTTCGGGCCGGGCGATCGCCGCGGTGTTGACCGACACCTTGTCGGCGCCGGCGCGCAGCAACACGTCGACGTCGGCGACCGAGCGCACTCCCCCGCCGACGGTCAGTGGAATGAACACCTGCTCGGCCGTGCGCCGGACCACGTCGAGCATCGTCGAGCGACCCGCCGAGGACGCCGTCACGTCGAGGAACGTGAGCTCGTCGGCCCCCTCCGCGTCGTAGACCGCGGCGAGCTCGACCGGATCACCTGCGTCCCTGAGGTTCTCGAAGTTGACGCCCTTGACCACCCGGCCGGCGTCGACGTCCAGACACGGGATGACGCGCACTGCGACGTCCATGGTCAGTACTCCCCCGGTGAACCGACCGCGGCGGCGATCTCCAAGATCCGGGCGTGCACGCTGGGCACCCCGGCCAGGGCCGACTGCGAGGTCGGCGTCCAGTCCTCACCGGCGAGATCGGTGACGACGCCACCGGCGGCGCGAACCAGGGCAACCCCGGCTGCGTGGTCCCACACGTGGTGACCGAAGCTGATGGCCCCGCCCAGTACTCCGGCGCCGGTGTAGGCCAGGTCGATTCCCGTCGAACCATGCATGCGGATGCGGGAGCACCTGCGGCTCAACTGTTCGAGGAATGCCACCCGATAGCGGCCGGGGAACGCGCCGCGGGAGTCGACGTTGAACGTGCCGACGCCGACGATGGAATCCTTCAGCTCCGCGTTCTTCAGCGCAGGTTGGGCAACACCGTTGGCGTACAACGGGTCTCCCACCACGGCGGTGTAGCGAACGTCGTTGAACGGCAGCCAGGTGAGGCCGGCGATCGGCACCCCGTCGCGCAGCAAGCCCAGGAGAATGGCGGCCGTCGGCAACCCGGCGGCGTAGTTGAACGTCCCGTCGATCGGGTCGAGCACCCACACCAGGTGCGAGTCGATCGGCGCGCCACCGAACTCCTCGCCGTGCACCCCGATGCCGGTGGCCGTCTCCAGCGCCGTGACGACCTGGCGCTCGATGGCCAGGTCGACCTCGGTCGCGAAGTCGTTGCCCTTCTTCTTGACCGCGGACTGCGCCCCGTGGCCGGCGACGAAGGGCTTGGCGGCGGCGTCGAGGATCACCGACGCCTCGGCGACGAGTCCCCTGACGTCGGCGTCGTCCAGTGCCATCCCGGTCTACCGACTCACCGCGGCGAGTGCCTCGGGAAGGGTGAAACGTCCGGCGTAGAGCGCCTTTCCGACGATCGCGCCCTCGACGCCGACGCTCGTCAGCGTGGCGATGGCGCGCAGGTCCTCCAGGCTCGACACGCCGCCGGAGGCGATGACGGGCGCGTCGGTGCGCTCGGCGACTCCGGCCAGCAGTTCCAGGTTCGGACCGTTGAGCGTGCCGTCCTTGGTGACGTCGGTGACGACGAAACGCGAGCAGCCCTCGGCGTCGAGCCGCTCCAGCACCGGCCACAGGTCGCCACCGTCGGTCTCCCAGCCGCGGCCACGAAGCCGATAACGACCGTCCTCGAGCTTGACGTCGAGGCCGACGGCGACCTTGTCGCCGTGATCGGCCATCACCCGTGCGCACCACTGCGGGTTCTCCAGCGCAGCCGTACCGAGGTTGACCCGGGCGCAACCCGCGGCGAGCGCAGCGGTCAGCGACTCGTCGTCGCGGATGCCTCCGGAGAGTTCGACGGCGACGTCGAGTTTCGCGATGACCTCGGCGAGCAGTTCCCGGTTGGATCCCCGGCCGAACGCCGCGTCGAGGTCGACGAGGTGGATCCACTCGGCACCGTCGGTCTGCCACTGCATCGCCGCGTCGAGGGCGGAACCGTAGTCGGTCTCGCTACCCGCCACGCCCTGCACCAGGCGGACCGCCTTGCCGTCGACGACGTCGACCGCAGGCAGAAGAATCAGTGGTGCGTGTGTCACGAGAGCCCCTCGACCCAATTGGCGAGCAGCGTCGCGCCTGCGTCGCCGCTCTTCTCCGGATGAAATTGCGTGGCGCACAGCGCGCCGTCCTCCACTGCAGCCAGGAAGGGTACGTGGTGCGTGGCCCACGTCAGTCGCGCACTCGGATCGCCTTCCCACTTCTGGGCGGCATAGGAGTGCACGAAGTAGAACCGGGTGTCGGCGTCGAGGCCGGCGAAGAGCGTGCTGTCCGACGGGGCCTCGACGACGTTCCACCCCATGTGCGGAACCACCGGTGCGTCGAGTCGCACCACCGACCCGGGCCACTGACCGCAGCCGACACTCTCGACGCCGAACTCGACCCCGCGGCTGAAGAGGATCTGCATGCCGACGCAGATGCCCAGCACCGGGTGGCCCTTGGCCAGGCGGTCGGCGACGATCGCATCGCCGCGGACGCCGCGCAACCCGGTCATGCAGGCCTCGTAGGCCCCGACCCCTGGGACGACGAGTCCGTCGGCGGCGGCCGCCGCGGCGGGATCCGCCGTCACCTCGACCTCGGCACCCGTGCGTTCCAGGGCCCGTTGAGCCGAGCGCAGATTGCCCGAACCGTAATCGAGGACAACGACTTTCGTCGTCACAAACTCCCCTTCGTGGACGGCACGCCCGTCACCCGTGGGTCGGGCTCGACGGCCTGGCGCAGGGCACGAGCCACCGCCTTGTACTGGGCTTCGGTGATGTGGTGCGGATCGCGGCCGTAGAGCGTGCGCACGTGCAATGCGATCCGGGCGTTCATCGCCAGCGACTCGAAGACGTGCCGGTTGATGACGGTGTGGTACGGCACCGAGCTACCCGCGATCGTGCTGTGCACCATGTAGTCGGGCTCGCCGGTGTGCACGCAGTACGGCCGGCCGGACACGTCGACCGACGCGTGCGCCAACGTCTCGTCCATCGGGATGAAGGCGTCACCGAAGCGACGGATGCCCTTCTTGTCGCCCAGCGCCTCGGCGAGGGCCTGGCCCAGCACGATCGCCGAGTCCTCGACGGTGTGGTGCGCCTCGATGTCCACGTCGCCGGTGGCGTGCACCAGCAGGTCGAAGCTGGCGTGCGTGCCGAGCGAGGTGAGCATGTGGTCGTAGAACGGGACGCCGGTGGCGATGTCGACCTGGCCGGTGCCGTCGAGGTTCAGCTCGACGACGATGTCGGATTCCTTGGTCGTGCGCTGGACGCGGGCACGGCGTGCCGCCGGGGTGGTCATCGGGCTCCTACTGGGCTGCTGTCGGGGGACGTGGTGAGTTCTGAGTCGACGAGCCCGGCGCTGGCGTCGAGCAGCGCATCGTTCTCCTCGACCAGGCCGGTGGTGGCACGAAGGTAGCCGGGGATCCCGACGTCGCGGATGAGCACGCCCGCCTCCAGATATCGGTTCCAGGCCCGAGGCGCGTCGGCGAACTGCCCGAACAGGATGAAGTTGGCGTCGCTGGGGATGACCCGAAAGCCCATGCCCGTCAACGCCTTCGAGGTCCGATCGCGCTCGGCGATCAACCGCGCCACACTGCCGAGCGTGTCGTCGGCGTGCCGCAGCGCCGCCCGCGCGGCCGCCTGGGTGATCGACGACAGGTGATAGGGCAGTCGGACCAACAGCAACGCGTCGACCACGGCGGGATCGGCGACCAGATAGCCCAGCCGACCGCCCGCGAACGCGAACGCCTTGCTCATGGTGCGGCTGACGACAAGCGTGGCCGGGAAGTCCGCGAGCAACTCGACCGCGCTGGGCTGGGAGGAGAATTCGCCGTAGGCCTCGTCGACGATGACGATCCCCGGGGCCACCTCGAGCACGCGGCGCAGGTCCTCGAGCGCGATGCTCTGGCCCGACGGGTTGTTGGGACTGGTGAGGAAGACGACGTCGGGCCGTTTCTCGGTGACTGCCGCGACCGCGGCGTCGACGTCGAGGCCGAAGTCCTCGGAGCGGCTGGCCTGCAACCACTCCGTCTGCGTGCCGTCGGAGATGATCGGGTGCATCGAGTACGACGGGACGAAGCCCAGCGCACTGCGGCCGGGACCGCCGAAGGCCTGAAGTAGTTGCTGCAGAATCTCATTCGACCCGTTGGCCGCCCACAGGTTCGCCGTCGTCAGCGCGACGCCGGTCTGGGCGGTCAGGTACTCCGCCAGGTCCGAGCGCAACAGCGTCGCATCCCGGTCGGGGTAGCGGTGCAGCTCGCTCGCGGCGTCGCGTACCGAAGCCGCCACGTCGTCGACGAGCGCCTGCGTCGGCGGGTGCGGATTCTCGTTGGTGTTGAGCCGCACCGGAACCGACAGCTGCGGTGCGCCATAGGGCGACTTGCCCCGGAGGTCGTCGCGCAGCGGCAGGTCGGCGAGGCTGATCTTGCTCACTTCTCGAACCTCCGTCGGACGGCCTCCCCGTGCGCCGGCAGATTCTCGGCGTTGGCCAGGGTGACGACGTAGCCCGCGACGTCCTTGAGGGCCGCCTCCGAGTAGTCGACGACGTGGATGCCGCGCAGGAACGTCTGCACCGACAATCCGCTGGAGTGCCGGGCGCATCCCGCGGTGGGCAGCACGTGGTTGGACCCGGCGCAGTAGTCGCCGAGGCTGACCGGCGACCAGGGCCCGACGAACACCGCACCGGCGTTGCGCACCCGGGCCGCGACCGCCGGCGCGTCGACCGTCTGGATCTCCAGGTGCTCGGCGGCGTACGCGTCGACGGTCCGCAGACCCGCGTCGACGTCGTCGACCAGCACGATGGCGGACTGCCGTCCGGACAGGGCGGCGGTCACGCGCTCCCGGTGCACGGTGGTGGCCAGCTGCCTGGTGAGCTCGGCGTCGGTGGCGTCGGCCAGTTCGGTGCTGGTGGTCACCAGGACCGAGGCGGCCATCTCGTCGTGCTCGGCCTGACTGATCAGGTCGGCGGCGACGTGCACCGGATCGGCGGAATGGTCGGCGAGGATCGCGATCTCCGTGGGCCCCGCCTCGGAGTCGATCCCGACCTGTGAGCGACAAATGCGCTTGGCGGCGGTGACGTAGATGTTGCCCGGGCCCGTGATCATGTCGACCGGCGCCAACTCGGCGCCGTTGGTGTCGGTGCCGCCGTGGGCCAGCAGCGCGACGCCCTGCGCACCACCGACGGCCCACACCTCGTCCACGCCCAGCAGCCGCGCGGCGGCCAGGATGGTCGGGTGCGGCAGCCCTCCGAACGCGGCCTGCGGCGGGCTCGCGACGACCAGGGAATCGACCCCGGCGATCTGCGCGGGCACGACGTTCATCACGACGCTGGACGGATAGACCGCGTTGCCGCCGGGCACGTAGAGGCCCACCCGTTCGACGGGGACCCAGCGTTCGGTGACCGTGGCGCCGGGCGCCAGCGTCGTCGTCGAGTCGCTGCGGCGCTGATCCGAGTGCACGGCGCGGGCGCGCTCGACGGCGACCTCGAGGGCGGTACGGATCTCGGGGTCGAGGTTGGCGAGCGCCGAGTCCAGGGCGGCCACGGGCACCCGCACGGTCTCGGGGCGTACGCCGTCGAAGGACTCGCCGTACTCGAGGGCGGCCTCGGCGCCGCGGGCGACGACCGCGTCGACGATCGGACGCACCTTCGGCACGACCGCGTCGACGTCGACTCCGCCGCGTGGCAGCACGGCACGCAGCCGGGCGGTGGAGAGCTGCTCGCCACGCAGATCGATGCGGGACATCAGCTCGGACGACTCGTTCACGCCGTCTATTGTCCCAGAGCAGACAAATCAGAATCCGGGAGCCGCCATGTCGCCGTCCACCTCGCGCGAAGAACACCCCAATCACGCACCCGGCGTGCCGATGATCATCCCGGTGTGGCTGGAACGCTTCCAGATCAAGTACGTCAACCCGCTGCTCAAGCCGCTGTCGAAGCGGATGCCCGGGTTCGCGGTGATCTCGCATCGTGGTCGCACCTCGGGCAAGGCCTACGAGACCATCGTCACCGCCTATCGCAAGGGCGACGTGCTGGCGATCGGGCTGGTCCACGGCAAGACCAACTGGGTAAAGAACGTCCTCGCCGCCGGTGCGGCCGACATCCACGTCGGCCGCCAGGACCTGCACCTGGTGAATCCGCGGGTGCTGCCCGTGGGCACGGACGACGTCACGCTTCCGCGCATCCCCCGCATGTTGGCCAAGCGCCAGGGCACCTTCGTCGCCGACGTCGCGCCGTCGCCGTGACTCTGCAGATGTGGCTCGCGTTCCTCGTCGCGGCCATTCTGATCGCCGTCTCCCCCGGCGCGGGCGCCATCCAGGCGATGGCGACCGGCATGACTCACGGGGTGCGACGCGGGTACTGGAGCATCGCCGGCATGGAGGCCGGTCTGATGCTGCAACTCGCGCTGGTCGCGGTGGGCCTCGGTGCGGCGGTGGCCGGGTCGATCGTCGCGTTCAACGTCGTGAAGTGGATCGGCGTGGCATATCTGGTGTACCTCGCCGTGCGACAGTGGCGTTCGGTGAAGACCGACCTGCGCGCCCAGATCGGACCGGCAGGTGACGGCGGCCGGCTCGCGCTCCTGACCCGAGGCTTCCTGGTCAACGCCACCAACCCCAAGAGCCTGGTGTTCTTCCTGGCGGTCCTGCCGCAATTCGTGGTGCCCACGGCGCCACTGCTGCCGCAGTACGTGGCCATCGGCGCGACGATGGTCGCCGTCGACCTGGTCGTGATGGGGCTCTACACCGGGCTCGCCGTGCGACTCGTGCGGTGGATGCACACCCCACGCCAGCAGACCATCCTCAACCGGGTGTTCTCGGGTCTGTTCGCCACCGCGGCCGTCGTGCTGTCGCTGATGCGTCGGACCGCGACGACCTGACGAACCAAAACTGACGCTCGGGTCGAAGCTGGCAAACGCGCGCCGCGTTTGGTAAACATACGTTCACCATCCGACGCCCACGGTTCCGCCGACTGGGCGGCCTCTGATCGAGATGCCCGCTACCCCACCCAGGAGATGGTCAGCGATGAGCACTGCCACGCGAAAGTCCTTGTTCACGGCCGTGATTGCCACGGGGGTACTGACGGCCACCACGGGCGCCGTGCCGACCGTCGTGCCGACCGCAGCGCCCGAGCCCAGTCGAACCGTCACGCCACCCCTGTTCTACGTACCCTCACTTCTGGCAATGACACAGCCGTTTGCGCAGGCCAACGTGCAGGCTGGCCCGCAGCCGAGCGCAGTGCTGGCTGCCGCGGCCCGGACCGCCGAACGAGGCGCAGACACCGCACCGGCCACCCCCGCGGCCACCGCGGAGTTCTCCCGCCGCGACGTCACGCCGACGGGACCGAACAGGTTCGTCCCCGCGGTCGTGACCGGCCCGGCCACCCCAGCCGTCGGCGACGCGGCGCCGGCAGTCCGGTCGGCCGCCGTGCCGAACGCGGCCGCCCCGAACCAGGCCCTCGGCGACGTCGTGGGTTCGGTCTTCGCCGTCTTCGTCTCCAACGGGGCACCCGGTCAGAACGGCGGACTCCTCATCGGCAACGGCGGACCGGGGCTGCTGCCGGGGCAGAACGGCGGCAACGGCGGCCTACTCCTTGGCAACGGCGGCGACGGCGCACCCGGCGCCCGCGGTGGTTTCGGGGGTGACGGTGGCAACGCCGGGCTGTTCGGCAACGGGGGCAAGGGCGGCACGGGATCCCCGAGCATCGCCACCACCGGACCCGCGACGGCAGGCAAGGGTGGCAACGGTGGTAACGGCGGCCTGATCTCGGGCACCGGCGGCGCGGGCGGTGACGGCGGCGTGGCCTACAGCGTCGGTGGCACCGCGACCGGCGGGGCCGGCGGCACCGGTGGTCGCTCGGGCGTCGCCGGGCGGGGTGGCGACGGCGGGGCCGGCGGCTCCGCGACGGGCACCACGGGCGGCCGCGGCGGCGCGGGTGGTCACGGCGGGACCACCACCCTGGGCAAGGGCGGCAACGGCGGTCCGGGCGGCTCGGCGACCTCGACGACCGGAACCGCCACCGGCGGCACGGGCGGTGCCGGCGGCAGCGGCACCTCGACCGGCGACAGGGGTGCCGACGGCAAGGGTTCCGGCAGCGCGGGCTGAGGCTACTTGCAGCGTTCGGTCACCGCAGTGTTCTGGGTGTCCGCGGTGCGCAGACGAGCGGCCTGGGCCGGATCGCCGTTGGATACGCCGGCCGTCGCCGCCGCGCCGATGTCGAGGAGTGTATTGGCAAACTGCTTCACGGCGTCGGCGAGCTCGGTCGGCGTTGCCGGCTCGAGACGGGTGAGCAGATATTGGCCACCGTCGGACAGTGACAACCGGGCGTTGGCCGCCACGGCCAAGGCGCCGGTGACGTCACCCTCGCCACCGGGGCCCTGCAGGTTGGTGTTGAGCGACACGCCCTTGCGCACGACCTCGGTCGCCGAGCAAATGGCGGTCTTGGCGTCATTCTGCTGGGCAGCGGTATAGGTGGGTTCGGCCGCGCCGGTCGGGTTGTGCCGCAACGCCGTCCACGTCGACAGTCCGACTGCGACGAGCGCCAGCACCAGCGCGACGACGGCGACGGCCCCACTGCGGCTCGACGGAGGCGTGGAGCGTGACGCGGAATGCGGCTGAGTGGTCGACATGGCTGCAGCCTAGCTGGCCGGCTAGAGGTCCAGGCCCACGTCCAAAACCCGCACCGAATGGGTCAGCGCACCCACCGCCAGGTAGTCGACGCCGGTGCCGGCATAGGCGGCGGCATTGTCCAACGACAAGTTGCCCGAGGACTCCAGCAAAACCGCGGGCGCCGTGGCCGCTCGTCGCTGCACGGCCATCTGCGTCATCCAGACGGGAAAGTTGTCCAGGAGAACCAGTGGCGTGACGCCGAGATCCTCGCTCAGGATCAGGTCGAGCTGTTCGAGTGAGTCGACCTCGACTTCGACCGGCACGTCGGGCGCCAGCTGGCGGACCGCGTGCAGGGCCGCCACCACGGACCCCGCGGCGGCGACGTGGTTGTCCTTGATCAGCGCCGCGTCACCGAGCCCCATCCGATGGTTCACCCCGCCACCGACGCGGACCGCGTACTTCTGCAGTACCCGCAGACCCGGCAGCGTCTTGCGGGTGTCGCGGATCCTTGCCCCGGTGCCCTCGACCGCCTCCACCCAGGCCGCCGTGGTGCTGGCGATGCCGGACAGATGACACACCAGGTTCAGCATCGTGCGTTCGGCAGTCAGCAGCCCCCGCGTCGGCGCCTCGAGCACCAGCAGGGCCTCGCCCGGCTCTACTCGCGTCCCGTCCGCGACACGGGAGCGGACGTCGTACTCCCCCTCGCCGAGCACCTCGTCGAGAACCAGCAGTGCGACGTCGACGCCGGCGGCGACCCCACTCTGCCGCGTGGTCATCGCGGCCGTCGTGGTGGCGTCGGCGGCGACCGTCGCCAGTGACGTCACGTCGGGCCCGTAGCGGAGGTCCTCGGCCAGCCCGCGGGCGATGACCGCCCTGGCGTCGTCGCGTTCGTCGCCGGTGAGGTTCATCAGCAACACACCTCGGCGTCGAGTCGGACGTCGACGCTGACCGCACGTGTCGGGTCGACGTCGGGATGGTCGGCGCGGTGATGGCACCCGCGGGACTCCAGCCGGGCCTGTGCCGCCGCGACCACCACCGATGCGGTAGCCGTCAACGCTGCATCCTCGAAGTCGTTGCGAGAGTTGAGATTCGAGGGCTGGGCCGAGCCGAGGAGCTCGACGACTCGCGCCAACCCCTCCGCGTTTCGCACCACCGAGGCGTGCCGACTCATGGCGCCCTGGAGCTCAGCCCGGTTGGCTGCCACCCGGGCGACGGGGTCGACGACGGCGCGGGGCGACCCCGCGTCGGCGGCGTGGTCGGCGGCCGCCGAGCCGGCCCGGCGCCCGACCACCAACCCCTCGAGCAGACTGTTCGACGCCAGTCGGTTGGCGCCGTGCATCCCCGTGCGAGCCACCTCGCCCGCGGCGAAGAGGCCCGGCAACTCGGTACGCCCGCACACGTCGGTGACGACACCGCCACAGCTGTAGTGCGCTCCGGGGACCACCGGAATGAGTGCGACGGTGGGGTCGACCCCAACGGCGAGGCAGGCCGCGTCGACGGTCGGGAACCTGCGGGCGAAGTCCGCGACGCCGCGCGCGTCGAGGTAGACGCACGGGTCACCGGTCTGGGACAGGCGTGCGTCGACGGCCGCGGCCACCACGTCGCGCGGCGCGAGGTCGCCCATCGGGTGCAGGCCTGCCGTCACCGATTGCCCGCGGGAGTCGACGAGTACCGCACCTTCGCCGCGCAGGGCCTCGGTGATCAACGGTCGGCGGCCGCCGCCATGACCGTCGAAGAGCATCGTCGGGTGGAATTGGATGAACTCGACGTCGCTCACCGGCAGTCCGGCCCACAGTGCGAGCGCGATGCCGTCGCCCGTCGACCCCTCCGGATTGGTCGTCGCCGAGTACAGGTGACCGAGTCCCCCGGTGGCGATGATGACCGACGGGGCATGGATCACGCCGAGGCCGTCTCGATTGCGGACGAGCAACCCGGTGACGGCGTCACCATCGTGAATGATCTGCAGCGCAACGTGATCGAGCCTGACGTCCAACGTGCGGGCGGCCTGGTCGAGGGCGCGCTGCACCTCGGCGCCGGTGGCGTCACCGCCGGCATGGACGATCCGGCGACGGGAGTGCCCGCCCTCGCGGGACAGCGACCATCGCCCCGGCGCGGACTCGTCGAATCGCGCGCCGTCGTCGACCAGTGCCGCCACCGCGGAGTGCCCGTCGGCGACGATCGACGTGACCGCCACCGGATCGCACAGGCCGCCGCCCGCGGCGACGGTGTCGGCGACGTGCGCCTCGACGCTGTCGTCGGTGCGCGGCACCACGACGGCGATGCCGCCCTGGGCGTAGAACGTCGCGGTGGCACCCTCGGCGCGAGATGCCTTGCTGAGCACCACGACCCGGCTGCCGCTACGGTGCGCGGCCAGGGCCGCGGCCAGTCCGGCGACACCGGTGCCGACGACGACGACGTCGGCCCGCTGCTGCCAGCGGCCGGAACCGCCGCAGCCCGTCATTCCCCGCCGCCGGGCTGACCGATCTCGATCATCCGCTGCACGCTGCGTCGACCCGCCGCCGCCACCTCGGGGTCGACGTGGACCTCGTCGGCGCCCTCCATCAGGCACCGCATCAGCGCGGCCGGCGTGATCATCTTCATGTATCCGCAGGACGCCCGGTCGTTGACCGCCTGGAAGTCGACGTCCGGTGCGGCGCGGCGCAATTGGTGCAGCATGCCGATTTCGGTCGCCACCAGGACCTGGCGGGCGGTGGTCTGGCGGGCGGCCTCCAGCATGCCTCCGGTCGACAGGATCTTCACCCGGTCGTCGGGTACGGCGCCCTCGCCTGCGAGGTACAGCGCCGAGGTGGCGCAGCCGCATTCGGGGTGCACGAACAGCTCGGCGTCCGGGTGGGCCTTGGCCTGGGCGGCGAGCTCGTCGCCGTTGATCCCGGCGTGCACGTGGCACTCGCCGGCCCAGACGTGCAGATTCGTACGTCCGGTGACCCTGCGGACGTGCGCACCGAGGAACTGGTCGGGGCAGAACAGCACCTCGCGGTGCTCGGGGATGGACGCGACGACCTCGACCGCGTTGGCCGACGTGCAGCAGACGTCGGTGAGGGCCTTCACCGCTGCCGTGGTGTTGACGTAGGACACCACCACGGCGTCGGGGTACTCGGCCTTCCACGCCCGCAGATCGTCGGCGGTGATGGAGTCGGCCAGCGAGCACCCCGCGCGTTGATCGGGGATCAGCACGGTCTTCTCGGGACTGAGGATCTTCGCGGTCTCGGCCATGAAGTGCACACCGCAGAACACGATGGTGTCCTCGGGCGCCTCGGCGGCGATCCGTGACAGCGCCAAGGAGTCCCCGACGTGGTCGGCCACGTCCTGGATGGCGGGCAGCTGATAGTTGTGCGCGAGGACGGTGGCGTTGCGCAGGTCGGCGAGGCGCCGCACCTCCGCCGCCCACTCCTCGTCGGCGACAACTCCGCCGTAGCCGGCGGGACCGTTTGTGATGCGCGCGGTCCAGCCGCCGCGTGACTCAGTGGTGAGGTCGGTGACCGTCATGGCGGCTCCTTTGATCCTGACGGGGTTTTCGACTTATGATCGAAAACATGCCCAATACTAACACCGCGCACGAGGTGCTCGCCGTCGTGTTTCAAGTTCGGCAGCTCGCGACGCCTCGTCCGCAGCTCAGCGTGCTGCTGTGGGAACGGGCGATGGAACCCGAGCGGGGGGCGTGGTCCCTTCCCGGAGGGGGGCTGCGACACGACGAGGACATGACGAGTTCGGTGCGTCGTCAACTCGCCGAGAAGGTCGACCTCCGCGAGGTCGCCCATCTCGAACAGCTCGCGGTGTTCTCCGACCCCGCCCGCGTGCCGGGTCCCCGCACCATCGCCTCGACGTTCCTCGGCCTGGTGCCCTCCCCCGCCACCCCCGAGCTGCCACCCGACACCCGGTGGCATCCCGTGGACGCGTTGCCGCCGACGGCGTTCGACCACGGACCGATGATCACTCACGCCCACGCCAGGCTGATCGCGAAGCTCTCCTACACGAACATCGGTTTTGCCCTGGCGCCAAGGGAATTCGCGCTGTCCACGCTGAAGGACGTGTACGACGCGGCGCTCGGCTACCAGGTCGACGCCACCAATCTGCAGCGCGTCCTGGCCCGCCGCGGCGTGATCGTCGCGACCGGGAGCACCGCGAAGTCGGGCCGAAGCGGCGGCCGGCCCGCCGCGATGTACCGCTTCACCGAGGCCCGATACCGGGTCACCGACGAGTTCGCCGCGCTGCGCCCGCCGACGTGAAGTCAGCCCCCAAATGGGCTTTAAGGAATCCGTAAGAGACAATGGCGCGATGGACTCTGGCAGTGCTGCCGTCTCGACCGGTGCCGAGTGGATCGGACGACCGACCCACGAGGAGCTTCGACGCAAGGTCAGGCCGCTGCGGCCCGAGGATGATCCCTTCCATCTGCCGCCCGCCGGATTCGAGCACGCCAAGCCCGGAACGGTGCTCCGGTCACGCGACGTCGAGCTTGCGTTCCTCGGTCTGATCCCGCAGAAGTTGAGCGCCACCCAGCTGCTCTACCGCTCGACGGACCTCAACGGTCTGCCGCAGGCCGTCGCGACCACGATCGTCGTGCCCGCCGACCGGCCCGCCGCCAGCTTGGGACCGATCCTGTCCTACCAGTGCGCGATCGACGCCGTGGCAGGCAGCTGCTTCCCCTCCTACGCCCTGCGGCGCGGCGCCAAGGCCACCGGAGCACTGGCCCAATTCGAATTCCTGCTGATCTCCGCTGCTCTCGCCGAGGGCTGGGCGGTGTCGATCCCCGACCACGAGGGCCCCCTCGGCATCTGGGGCGCGCCGTACGAGCCCGGCTACCACGTGCTCGACGGTCTGCGCGCAGCCCTGAACACCGATGCGCTCAACCTGTCCGACGAGGCCCCAATTGGACTGTGGGGGTACTCCGGCGGCGGACTGGCCACCGCGTGGGCGACGGAGGTCCAGGCGACCTACGCACCCGAACTCAACGTCGTCGGGGCGGTCCTCGGCTCCCCGGTCGGCGACCTGGGCAACACGTTCCGGCGGCTCAACGGCAGCTTCTTCTCCGGCCTACCCGCCCTGGTGGTCGCCGCCCTGTCCCACGTCTACCCCGACCTCGACCGCGTGATCAACCAGCACGTCACCGTCGAGGGCAAGACCATGCTGAGCGACATCCAGAGGATGACCACCGCCAAGGCCGTCATCAAGCTCATCGGCAAGGACATGGACGACATGGTCGACGAGCCGCTGGAGAACATCCTGCGTACACCCGAGGTGCAGCACGTCTTCGACAGCATCAAGCTCGGCACCGCGGCGCCGGGCTTCCCGGTGCTCGTCGTGCAGGCCGTGCACGACCGCATCGTCTCCGTCGCCGACATCGACGAGCTCACCGAGACCTACAGCTCCGGTGGCGCCGACGTCACCTACCACCGCGACATGCTCAGCGAGCACATGCTGCTGCACCCGCTGTCGGCGCCGATGACGCTGCGCTGGTTGCGAGACCGCTTCGCCGGCCGACCGCCGTCGAGCAAGCGGGCGCGGACCAAGTGGCCGACGTTGCTCAACCCCTCCACCTACCGGGGCATGCTCCGGCTCGGGCTCATCTCGGCGAAGGTGGCCGCAGGTCGGAAGGTGGATCGACTCCCGCTGTCGGAGCTGGACCGCTGAGCCCGTCCGGCGTCACCAGGAAGGGCACCTCCTCGGGCGGCCACGCCCCGAGGTCGTCGCGCTTGGTCGACAGCGCGCAGAGGGCGTAGACCAAGGCGGCCACCCCCGCGGGGATGACGACCGACGCCGCGATCTGAAACGGGCCGCTGCCGAAGAAGACCGACGCCGCCTCGTGGGTGTAGAACACCCGGTGCTCCGGTGAGACCGGGGCCGCCATCACGTCGACCGCACCGTGGCGCCAGCGGGCCACGGCCGTGCCGACGCCGGCCGCGGCACCGGCGGCCGCGAGCGAGCCCACCGAGAGGGCCGCGACCATCGTCGGGCCCCGGTACGGCCGCCACTGCCACGCCGCGACCGCGGCGGCCACCGCCATCACGAAGAGCAACCCGGACATCACGAAGGCGCCGAGGAACAACAGGTCGGACTCGTCGCCGACGTACCCGCGCACCCGGTCACCGGACTTGGTCAGCGCGATGACCAATTGGATCGGCGGGGCGAGCCACGCCCAGGCCAGCCCGACCACGACGCCCGCGACGACGAGCGCCAACGCCACCCGGATCGCCGCCCGAATCCGAGACAGCCGCGGTGGAGCGGGGTCGTTCGTCGTCATCGCCTCGTCTCCAGATCCTTCGAGTCCAGCTCGCCGTGCCTCGAGCACTTGGCCGACCACCCGTCCGGGCGGACCTGGACGATCATCCGCCGCCCACAGTCGGCGCAGAACCGTGGGGGTTCGAGCCCGAGCCGAGCGGCGGTCGGCACGCTGCCGCCCTCCGGTTCACCGGTGTAGACGTTGAACTTGGTGGACACGTCAGATCGTCGCGTTGAGTGCCTTGATCGGCATTTGAAGATCCTCGAGCAGTTCGAGGTCGGACTCGGCGGGGCGGCCCAGGGTGGTCAGGTAGTTGCCGACGATCACGGCGTTGATGCCACCGAGGATGCCCTGCTTGGCGCCGAGGTCGCCGAGGGTGATCTCACGACCGCCCGCGAAGCGCAGCATGGTGCGGGGCATCGCCAGCCTGAAGGCCGCCACCGCGCGCAACGCATCAGCGGCGGGCAGCACCTCGAGGTCACCGAACGGGGTGCCCGGACGCGGGTTGAGGAAGTTCAGCGGCACCTCGTGAGGGTTCAGCTCGGCGAGGTTGGCGGCGAACTCGGCACGCTGCTCCAGCGACTCGCCCATGCCCAGGATGCCGCCGCAGCAGACCTCCATGCCGGCCGCGCGCACCATCTCCAGCGTGCCCCAGCGCTCCTCCCACGTGTGGGTGGTGACGACATTGGTGAAGTACGACCGGGCGGTCTCGAGGTTGTGGTTGTAGCGGTGCACGCCCATGTCGGCGAGCCGGTCCACCTGCTCCTGGGTCAGCATGCCCAGCGAGCACGCGATCTGGATGTCGACCTCGTTGCGGATGGCCTCGATGCCGGCGGCGACCTGGGCCAGCAGGCGCTCGTCGGGGCCGCGGACCGCGGCGACGATGCAGAACTCGGTGGCCCCGGACTTCGCGGTCTGCTTGGCCGCCTCGACCAGGCTGGGGATGTCGAGCCACGCGCTGCGCACGGGCGAGGCGAACAGCCCGGACTGCGAACAGAAGTGGCAGTCCTCGGGGCAACCGCCGGTCTTGAGGCTGATGATGCCCTCGACCTCGACTTCGGGTCCGCACCACTTCATGCGCACGTCGTGCGCCAGCGCGAGAAGGTCCTCGAGGCGTTCGTCGGGCAGCTCGAGTACCGCGAGCACCTGCTCCTGGGTGAGGCCTTCGCCGCGTTCTAGTACCTGCTCTCGAGCCAGATCCAACACGTCCGCGCCTACCCCTGAAGCCATCTGCGTCACTCCGCCACTCCTCCTGCACCATGAACTTGAACGGTGTTTAGGCTACAGGTGTGCACTCAGCCCGACGCCACGCCCGGTCAGATGTGGTCGACATGGCCGCCAAGCTGCTCGACGACTACGGCATCGCCGACCTCACCATGCGTCGGCTGGCGCGCGAACTCGGCGTCACCCCCGGCGCTCTCTACTGGCACTTCGCCGACAAGCAGTCCCTGCTCGGCGCCGTCGCCGACCGGATCCTGGTCTCGACGGCGTCCGCCCCGGACGGCCCCTGGGCCCGGCGGGTGCACCTCATCTGCACCGGCCTGCGCAACGCCCTGCTGTCCACCACCGACGGCGCCGAACTGGTCTCGGCCAGCTTCGCGGCGGGTAAGTCCGATCGGATGGCGGCGATCCTCGACCGGCTCACCGGCGCCGCGGCCGAGGCCGGCATCGACGCCTCGCACGCCGACCTGGCAGCCCGCTCGGTGCTCTACTACGTGCTCGGCTTCACCGCAGACGAACAGTCCCGGTTGCAGTGGGACGCCGCCGGGGCGCTGCATCAGGACCAGTCCGTGATGGCCACCGATCCCAACGGCCGCTTCACCTTTGGGCTGCGCCTGCTGGTCGACGGGGTGGCCGCGCACGCGTCCGCGTCACGCGATCACGGTGTCGACCCGGGCGTCACCGTCCCAGCGCCGTAGCCCGGCGAAGGCACCGACCAGATCGTCGGACGCCACGGCCTCCAGCGCCGCGGCGAGGTCGGCGGGCGGCAGACGACGGGCCAGCGTGACGTGCGGCGTCCACTGCCCCGGCCGGGCGTGCGGGAACACCTCCGACCGCACGTGTGGTGCGCAGACCTCGTCGACCGCGGCGTGCAGGCCCAGCAGCGCCGCCGACGGCACGATCAGCCGGGCCAGGACGACCGACGAACGGCCGAAGACCAGGGGGGCGCCCACGTGGCACGGCAGCGGCAAGCGCTCGGACAACTCGCGCAGCGCAGCGTCGACCGCCGGGTCGACGTGGTCGGCGACGGTGAGCGTGACGTGCGGACGGTTGGTCGGCGACCGGTGCCGGGCCTGGCTGGGAAGCCCGGCGTCGGCCAGCGCGGCCCACTGACCGCGGATGGCGGCGTCGGTGGCCTCGTCGAACAGCAACTCGACGGAATGGGCCATGCCTAGAGGCTCCGCACCCACTCGGCGTCGAAGGCGGCCGCGCTGAGGTCGGCGAAGGCCGCCGGCCCCAAGGCACCGGCTCCGCTCGGCAGCGCCGCCCGCACCGGTGCGATGCGTTCGAGCGCCGTCCGGTTGGTCTCCTCGACGACCCCCGGCTCGTCAGGCCACGCGCCGACCACCAGACCGGCGCACGGAAGGCCAACGGCGGCAAGGGCTTCGGAGGTCAGCGCCGCGTGGTTGAGGGTGCCGAGGCCGGCCCGCGCCACGACGAGCACCGCGGCGCCCAGGTCGACCGCCAGATCCCGCAGCGTCACTCCCCCGGCACCGAGCTCGACCAGCAACCCGCCCGCGCCCTCGACGATCACGAGGCGACCGGGATCCACGGCACCGCCGACGAGCTCGACGAGCTCAGCCCGCGTCGGCAACGGCTGCCCGGCCCGCCGCGCCGCGGCGACCGGGGCCAGCGGCTCCGGGTACCGCCAGCCCGGGATCAGTGCGTCGACGCCGGAGAGCCGGCCGACCTCCTGCAGGTCGTCGTCGCCGTCGTCGGTCCCGGTCTGCACGGGCTTGCACACCGCCACGTCCAGGCCCGCCAGCCGGGCGTGGCACGCCAGCGCCGCCGTGGCGATGGTCTTGCCGACGCCGGTGTCGGTGCCCGTCACGATCAGAGTGCTCATCGACGGGAATCCGACCGCACCTGGGACAGCACGTCGGTCAGCACGCCGCACGCCTGGTCCACCTCGGCGGGGGTCAGCGAGGCACGCGCCGTCAACCGCAGCCGTGACGTGCCGGCCGGCACCGACGGCGGGCGGAAGCACCCGACGCGCAGCCCTCGGTCCAGGCACGCCGCGGCCGCCGCGAGTGCCACCTCGGGCTCGCCGAGGACGACCGACACCACCGCCGACTCAGGCGCGACGGACACGCCGCACGTCGTCGCAAGGGTCGCGGCGTGCCGCCGCACCGCCTCGGCCCGCCACGGTTCGTCGACCAGGACCTCCAGGGCGGCGAGTGCCGCGCCGACCGCAGCCGGGTTGAGGCCGGTGTCGAAGATGAACGGCCGGGCCGCGTCGACCAGGTGCGCGCGTACCGCGGCCGGTCCCAGCACCACACCGCCCTGACTGCCGAGCGCCTTGGACAGCGTCGTCGTCACGACCACGTCGGCAGCGCCCGCCAGACCTACCTCGGCGACCAGGCCGCGGCCGCCGACACCGCGCACCCCGAGCCCGTGGGCCTCGTCGACGACCAGCAGGGCGCCGTGACGGCGGCACGCGTCGTGCAGGTCGCGCAGCGGGGCTAGCACGCCGTCGGCGCTGAACACCGAGTCGGTGACCACCACGGCACGTTCCTCGGACCGGTCGCGCAGCGCCGCGTCCACGGCGTCGACGTCGCGGTGCGGTGTCACCACGATCCGCGCCCTCGACAGGCGGCACGCGTCGACCAGCGACGCATGGGTCAACGCGTCGGACACCACGACCGACCCGGGCCCGGAGAGCGACACCACCGCCCCGAGGTTGGCGGTGTACCCGGAGGAGAAGACCAGCGCCGACTCGGCTCCGACGAACTCGGCGAGCGCCGACTCGAAGCGTTCGTGCAGGGCGGTGTTTCCGGTGACCAGCCGCGAGCCCGTCGACCCTGCGCCCCAGGCGTGCAACGCCGCGACGGCGCCGTCGACGACGCGGGGATGGTGCGACAACCCGAGGTAGTCGTTGGAGGCGAGGTCCAGACCGGCGTCCCCGGCGTCGCGGACGCGCAAGGACCGCCGCAGCCCGGCCGCGCGGCGCTGCTGCGCGACGTCGTCGAGCCACGCCAGCGGGGACGTCATCGCTCGTGTCACGGCTGATCCCTCCGATCTCACACCCACCTGAACGGCGTTCAGGTTAGCGCACGCGCGACCGCCACCATCGCCGAGCAGATCGTCGCCACCTCCTCGGACGTGCACACGTACGGCGGCATGGCGTAGACCAGCTTGCCGAACGGGCGCAGCCACACACCGTGGGCCACGGCCGCGGCCGTGGCCACCGCCATGTCGACCGGCTCGCGCATCTCGACCACGCCGATGGCGCCCAGCACCCGCACGTCAGCCACGCCCGCCAGCTCGCGGGCCGGTTCGAGCCCGGCACGCAGATCCGTCTCGATCTCCCCCACCCGCGTCCGCCAGTCCTGACCGAGGAGCAACTCCACCGACGCCACCGACACCGCGCACGCCAGGGCGTTCGCCATGAACGTCGGGCCGTGCATCAACGCCCCCGGCTCGCCGTCGCTGATGGTGGTGGCGACCTGCCGCGTGCACAACGTCGCCGCCAAGGTGAGGTAGCCGCCGGTCAGCGCCTTTCCGACGCACATCACGTCGGGCCGGACGCCGGCGTGGTCGGCGGCGAACAGCTCACCGGTGCGGCCGAATCCCGTCGCGATCTCGTCGAAGATCAACAGCACGTCGTGCCGAGTGCAGGCGGCACGCAGATCGTTCAGGTACCGCGGGTCGTGGAAACGCATGCCGCCGGCGCCCTGGACCACCGGCTCGACGATCACCGCCGCGACCTCGTCGGCGTGCTCGGCGAGCAGCCGCTCGAAGGCCGCACCGTAGGCCGGGTCGTACTCGGCGGGCACCTGCGGCGCGAACACCTGCGAGACCAGCACGTCGGTCCAGATCGAGTGCATTCCGCCGTCGGGGTCGCACACGCTCATCGGCGTGAACGTGTCGCCGTGATATCCGCCCCGCCACGTCATCAGCCGGTGCTTGCCGGGCCTGCCCCGGCTGCGTTGGAACTGCAGGGCCATCTTCGCGGCCACCTCGACGGCCACCGAGCCGGAGTCGCTGAAGAACACCGCGTCCAGCCCCTCGGGGGTGATCTCGACCAGCAACTGCGCCAGCCGGGCCGCCGGCTCGTGGGTCAGACCGCCGAACATGACGTGGTTCATCGTCGAGAGCTGACGGGTGATCGCCTCGTCGAGCACCGGATGGCCGTGCCCGTGGATCGCGGTCCACCACGAGCTCATCGCGTCGATCACGTCGACGCGGCGGCCGTCGTCGTCGACGACCGTCAACGACGCTCCGCGGGCAGCCACCGCGACGAGCGGCGGGATCGCGTCGGTGGCGATCCGGCTGTACGGATGCCACACGTGCGCAGCGTCGATGCGGCTGATCTGCTCGGGCGTCAGCGGCGGCATGGAACGACCGTATCGCCTTCGGTTGGGTAGATTGACCGACGACCATGTTGACCCTCTCTCCTGTCCGGACCGCGCCCGCCACCGGTTCCGGTGCCACCGGGCGCGCCGACGAGCCCGCCGTGCCGGGCGGCCCCCCCTCGAAGTCCGCCGGCTTCTACCGGTACGACCTCGACGGGCTCCGCGGCATCGCCATCGCACTCGTCGCGGTGTTCCACGTCTGGTTCGGCCGGGTGTCGGGCGGCGTGGACGTGTTCCTCGCCCTGTCCGGCTTCTTCTTCGGCGGGCGACTCCTGCGCACCGCGCTCACCCCCGGCTCGTCGCTGTCGCCCGTGCCGGAGATCAAACGGCTGATCCGCCGACTGCTGCCCGCGCTGGTCGTGGTGCTGGCTGCCTCGGCGGTGCTGACCATCCTGATTCAGCCCGAGACCCGGTGGGAGACCTTCGCCGACCAAAGCCTCGCCAGCCTCGGCTACTACCAGAACTGGGAGCTGGCCAACACGGCGTCGAACTACCTCCGCGCCGGCGAGGCGGTCAGCCCGCTGCAGCACCTGTGGTCGATGTCGGTCCAGGGTCAGTTCTACATCGCGTTCCTCGCGCTGGTGTTCGGGTTCGCCGTGGCATTCCGACGTCTGCTGCGCTCCTACACCAGGATCGCGCTCATCGTGCTGCTCGCCGCGCTGACCGTCGCCTCGTTCGTCTACGCGATCGGCGCCCACGACGCCGACCAGTCGACGGCCTACTACAACAGCTTCGCCAGGGGCTGGGAGTTGTTGCTCGGAGCCCTCGTCGGGGCCTTGGTGCCGTACGTGAAGTGGCCGATGTGGCTGCGCTCCACGGTCGCGGTCGTCGCTTTGGCCGCGGTGCTGTCCTGCGGCGCCCTGATCGACGGTGTCAAGGAGTTCCCGGGTCCGTGGGCGCTGGTCCCGGTCGGCGCCACGATCCTGTTCATCCTCAGTGGGGCCAACCGCATGGCCGACCCGCATCTGGCGGCCGTCGACGGCCGGCTACCCGCAGTCAGCCGCCTGCTCGCGACGCGGCCCTTCGTCTCGCTCGGTTCGATGGCCTACTCGCTCTACCTCTGGCATTGGCCGCTGCTGATCTTCTGGCTCGCCTACACCGGCGACACCCACGCCGACTTCCTCGACGGAGCGATCGTCTTGCTGGTGTCCGGCGTGCTGGCCTGGCTGACGATGCGCTTCGTCGAGGAACCGCTGCGGCTACGCGCCTCGGCCGCCGCCGCCAAGCCCAAGCCGGTCGCGGCGGTGACACCGCTGCGCACCCGACTTCGGCGACCGACCATCGTGCTCGGATCCATCGTGACCCTGCTCGCCGTCGCGCTCACGGCCACGTCCTTCACCTGGCGCGAACACATGACCATTCAGCGCGCGAACGGCAAGGAACTCGCGGGCCTCTCGGCGCGGGACTATCCGGGCGCACGGGCCCTGGTCGACGGCGCCCGGGTGCCCAAGCTGCCGATGCGTCCCACCGTCCTGGAGGCCAAGGACGACCTGCCCATCTCAACCCTCCAGGGGTGCATCAGCGACTTCGGCAACGTCGACGTCATCAACTGCACCTACGGTGACCCCAACGCCCCCAGGACGATCGCCGTGGCCGGTGGCTCGCACGCCGAGCACTGGATCACCGCTCTCGATCTCCTGGGCCGCATGCACCACTTCAAGGTGGTCACGTATCTGAAGATGGGTTGTCCGTTGACCACCGAGGAGAATCCGCTCGTGATGGGTGACAACCGCGCCTATCCGAACTGTCGCGAGTGGAACCAGAAGGTGATGCCGAGGCTGATCTCCGATCACCCCGACTACGTCTTCACCACCTCCACCCGGCCGTGGAACATCAAGGACGGCGACGTGATGCCGAGCTTCTACCTCGGCATCTGGAAGAAGCTGTCCGACGCCCGCATCCCCGTGCTGGCGATGCGCGACACCCCCTGGCTGGTCAAGGACGGCAAGCCGTTCTTCCCCGCCGACTGCCTGGCCGACGGCGGCGACGCCGTGTCCTGCGGCATCAAGCGCTCCGAGGTGCTCTCCGACCACAACCCGACGCTGGACTACCTCGCGCAGTTCCCGTTGCTCAAACCACTCGACATGAGCAACGCGGTCTGCCGGCAGGACCAATGCCGCGCCGTCGAGGGAAACGTGTTGGTCTACCACGACTCTCACCACATCTCGGCGACCTACATGCGCACCATGACCGGTGAACTGGGCCGTCAGATCGCCGTCGCCACCGGCTGGTGGTGACCGTGGTCTCCTCCGTATGGCCGGGAGCGGCCTATCCCCTCGGTGCCACCTACGACGGTGCGGGCACCAACTTCTCACTGTTCTCCGAGGTGGCCGAGAAGGTCGAACTGTGCCTCATCGGCAAGGACGGCACCGAGGAACGCGTCAACCTCGACGAGGTCGACGGCTACGTCTGGCACGCCTACCTGCCCGCGGTCACGCCCGGCCAGCGCTACGGCTTTCGGGTGCACGGTCCGTGGGATCCGGCCTCCGGTTTGCGCTGCGACGCCTCCAAGCTGCTGCTGGACCCCTACGGCAAGTCCTTCCACGGCGATTTCGACTTCACCCAGGCGTTGTTCTCCTACGACCTCGAGGCCGACGACCTCGCCTCCGGCGGCACGCCGCCGCGGATCGACTCCCTGGGCCACACGATGGTCAGCGTCGTCATCAACCCCTTCTTCAACTGGGGCTCCGACCGCGCGCCCAACACCCCCTACCACGAGACCGTCATCTACGAGGCCCACGTCAAGGGGATGACGCAGACCCACCCGGGCATCCCGGAGGACCAGCGCGGCACCTACGCCGGGCTGAGCCACCCGGTGATCATCGACCACCTCAAGTCGCTCAACGTGACGGCGATCGAACTGATGCCGGTGCACCAATTCATGCACGACCACCGGCTGCTCCAGCTGGGACTGCGAAACTACTGGGGCTACAACACCTTTGGCTTCTTCGCCCCGCATCACCAGTACGCCTCCAACCAAAGTGCCGGGGGCGCGGTCGCCGAGTTCAAGAACATGGTGCGGTCCTTCCACGCGGCGGGCATCGAGGTGATCCTCGACGTGGTCTACAACCACACCGCCGAGGGCAACCACCTGGGCCCGACGGTCAACTTCCGCGGCATCGACAACGCCGGTTACTACCGCCTGCTCGACGGCGACCCCCGGCTGTACAAGGACTTCACCGGCACCGGCAACAGCCTCAACGTGCGCCACCCTCACTCGCTGCAGTTGATCATGGACTCGCTGCGCTACTGGGTGCTCGACATGCACGTCGACGGCTTCCGGTTCGACCTCGCCTCGACCCTGGCCCGGGAGTTCTACGACGTCGACCGGCTCTCGGCGTTCTTCGACCTCGTCCAGCAGGATCCGGTGATCAGTCAGGTCAAGCTGATCGCCGAACCGTGGGACATCGGCGAGGGTGGTTATCAGGTCGGGAACTTCCCGGGTTTGTGGACCGAATGGAATGGGCAATATCGCGACACTGTGCGTGACTACTGGCGGGGCGAACCCGCGACACTCAACGAATTCGCCTCACGGCTGACTGGATCCTCGGATCTCTACGAGGCGACGGGCCGCCGGCCCAGCGCCAGCATCAACTTCGTCACCGCTCACGACGGCTTCACCCTGGCGGACCTGGTGTCCTACAACGAGAAGCACAACGAGGCCAACGGGGAGGACAACCGCGACGGCGAGAGTCACAACCGGTCGTGGAACTGCGGCGTCGAAGGGCCGACCGACGACCCCGCGATCCTGGAGTTGCGCGCCAAGCAGATGCGCAACGTGTTGGCCACGCTGATGGTGAGCCAGGGCACGCCCATGATCAGCCACGGCGACGAGATCGGCCGCACCCAGGGCGGCAACAACAACGTGTACTGCCAGGACTCCGAGATCGCCTGGATGGACTGGTCGCTGTGCGAGACCAACGCCGACCTGATGACCTTCGCCCGCACCGTGACCGCGCTGCGCAAGAACCACCCCGTGTTTCGGCGCCGACGGTTCTTCGACGGCAAGTTGATTCGCAGCGGTGACGAAGAGATTCGCGACATCGCCTGGCTCACCGCGGCCGGGATCCCGATGACTCCGCGAGACTGGGACTCCGGATTCCAGTGCGTCGCGGTGTTCCTCAACGGCGAGGCCATCCCCGCGCCGAACGCCCGCGGTGAGCGGGTGGTCGACGACTCCTTCCTGCTCTGCTTCAACGCCCACTCCGACCCCGTCGAATTCGTCGCGGCGGAAGGCGACTACGCCGCGGAATGGACCGCGGAAGTCGACTCGGCGACACCCACCGGAACCAGCGATCTGGTGGTGAAGGCCGGCGAGACGTTCACCGTGGCGGCCCGCTCCATCATCGCCCTGCGAAAGACGGCCTGACACCCATGACCATCCTCTCGACCTACCGCCTGCAGATGCGTGGCGCCGCCAGCGGTGAGGCCTTCACCTTCGACGACGCGCTCGCCCAGTTGGATTACCTTGCCGATCTTGGGGTTTCACACCTCTACCTGTCGCCCATCCTCACCGCGAGCACCGGTTCGACGCACGGCTACGACGTCACCGACCCCACGACGGTCTCCGCGGAACTCGGCGGGGCCGACGGGTTGGCCCGGTTGTCGCAGGCGGTGCACGCCCGCGGCATGGGCCTCGTCGTGGACATCGTGCCCAACCACGTCGGCGTCGACGATCCCACGCAGAACGCGTGGTGGTGGGACATGCTGACCCACGGCAAGGGGTCGGCCTACGCGTCCTACTTCGACGTCGACTGGACGCTGGACCCCGACGGAAAGATCGTGCTCCCGGTGTTGGGCGACGACAAAGACCTCGACGACTTGACCGTCGACGGCGACCTTCTGCGACTCGGTGACCGCACCTGGCCCATCGCCCCGGGCACCGGCGACGGTTCGGCGGCCGAGGTCTACGATCGCCAGCACTACAAGCTGATCGGCTGGAAGCACAACGTGTGCGGCTACCGGCGGTTCTTCTCCATCACCTCGCTGGCGGCGTTGCGTCAGGAGGACAAGGCGGTCTTCGACGCCACCCACGTCGAGGTCGAACGGTGGTTCACCGAGGGGCTCGTCGATGGTCTGCGCATCGACCACCCCGACGGATTGTCCGACCCCGCAGGCTATCTCGAATGGTTGCGCGAGCTGACCGGTCCGCAGGCCTGGATCGTGATCGAGAAGATCCTCGCCCCCGACGAGGCGCTCGAGCCGTCGCTGCCCGTCGCGGGCACCACGGGGTACGACGCGTTGCGCGAGATCGGCGGCGTGCTGGTGGACCCCGCCGGCAAGGGCGACGAGGAGCCGCTGGAACCGGTGATCCGTGGGCTCAAGGTCGACACCGCGACCGGCACGCTGGCCAGCGAACTGGCCCGCGTACACCGGGCGATCGTCGCCGCGGTGGGCGCCGACCACCCCGGGATCCCCGACGCCGTCGCCGCGCTGTTGTCCCACATCGGGGTCTACCGCTCCGACTACCGCGGGCTCACCGCGATCATGCCGACCGCGCTTGCCGAAACCGCTTCTGCGGAACCGTCGTTGGCCGAACCCCTGACCTTGGTCGCCGCGGCCCTCGAGCACGTCGAGCCGGCCACCCGGATCCAGCAGCTCTGCGGTGCCGTCACCGCCAAGTCCGTCGAGGACTGCCTGTTCTACCGCGACGCGCGGCTGGTGTCCCTCAACGAGGTCGGCGGCGAACCCGAGCGGTTCGGCGTCAGCCTCGCGGAGTTCCACCACGCCACCGCGCTGCGCGCCCGGTTCTGGCCGTCGGCCATGGTGACCCTGTCGACCCACGACACCAAGCGCAGTGAGGACGTCCGAGCGCGGATCGGCGTGCTGTCGCAAGTGCATTCGCGGTGGACCGACCTGGTCGACCGGTGGGCGCGGACCACGCCCCCACCGGACCCCGACACCGGCACGTTCCTGTGGCAGATCGCCTTCGGGGTCTGGCCGGCGGACGGCCCCGTCACCGACGACCTGCGCTCGCGGCTGCACGCCTACGCGGAGAAGGCCATCCGGGAGGCTGCGCTGCACACCACGTGGAACGAGCCCGACGATGACTTCGAGAGCGCCGTGCACGCCTGGCTCGACGAGATCGTCGACGGCCCCGTCGCAGCCGAGATGTCTGGCTTGGTGGCAGAACTCGACGTCCATGCCCGCAGTGACTCGCAGGTGCAGAAGCTGCTGTCGTTGACCGTTCCCGGCATCCCCGACGTGTATCAGGGCACCGAGACGTGGGACGACAGCCTCGTCGACCCCGACAACCGGCGGGCCGTCGACTACGCGGCCCGGCGCGCGGCATTGTCTTCGGCCGGCGACCAGAAGATGCGCGTCGTCACCGCCGCCCTGCATTCGCGTGCGGAGCGCCCGGACGCGTACCTGAGCGGTGGATACCGCCCAATGCTGCCCGACGGCGCCGCCGCCCGGCATCTGATCGCCTTCCGGCGCGGCGACGACGTGCTCGTCGCCGCTCAGCGGTGGACCGTCGGCCTCGCCGGCACCGGCTGGGGCGACACCTCACTCGAACTGCCCGACGGTGAGTGGGTCGACCGCCTCACGGGCCGCTCGTTGCGCGGCCGGGTCGAGGCGACCGACCTGTTCACCGATCTTCCCGCCGTCCTGTTGGAGCGCACCCGTGCCTGATCACGAATTCGCCGTCTGGGCACCACTGCCCGAGCTCGTCGGCCTCGACGTCGACGGAACCCGCCATCGAATGACGCGGTCCGACGACGGGTGGTGGCGGGCGACCGTCGACGCGCACGTCGACGCCCGTTACGGCTTCGTCCTCGACGACGACGACACCGTCCTGCCCGATCCCCGCTCCCCGCGCCAGCCCGACGGGGTGCACGAGCGGTCCCAGCTGTGGGACCCGACGACGGTGGCGTGGACCGACTCCGGATGGTCGGGCAAGTCCATCGAAGGTGCGGTGATCTACGAACTTCACGTCGGCACGTTCACCCCCGACGGCACCTTCGACTCGGCCATCGAGAAGCTCGACTACCTCGTCGACCTCGGGGTCGACTTCGTCGAACTGATGCCCGTCAACTCGTTCAGCGGCACGCACGGCTGGGGATATGACGGCGTGCTCTGGTACAGCGTGCAGGAGAGTTACGGCGGCCCAGACGGATTGGTGCGCCTCGTCGACGCCTGCCACGCCCGCGGACTGGGCATCCTGATCGACGCCGTGTTCAACCACCTCGGGCCGTCGGGCAACTACCTGCCCAAGTACGGGCCCTACCTGACCGAGGCGAACACCGGCTGGGGGCAGGGCGTCAACGTCTCCGAGGCCGGCGCGGACGAGGTGCGCCAGTACATCCTCGACTGCGCGCTGCGCTGGATGAGGGACTTCCACGCCGACGGTCTGCGGCTCGACGCCGTGCACGCGCTGGCCGACCACACCGCCATCCACATCCTCGAGGAGATGTCGGCCGAAACCGACGCTCTGGCAGAGGTACTGGGACGCCCGCTGTCGCTGATCGCCGAGAGCGACCTCAACGACCCCCGCCTCATCACCCCGCGCGACCGCGGCGGTTACGGCATGACCGCGCAGTGGGACGACGACATCCACCACGCCATCCACACTGCGGTCTCCGGCGAGCGGCAGGGCTACTACTCCGACTTCGGCTCCCTGGAGTCGCTGGCGAACACGTTGAAGCACGGCTACTTTCACGCCGGGACGTACTCGTCGTTCCGCCATCGCCGGCACGGTCGGCCGTTGGACACCGCGACCATCCCCGCCACCCGATTGCTGGCCTACACCTCCGACCACGACCAGGTGGGCAACCGCGCCGTCGGCGACCGGCCTTCACAGAACCTGACATTCGGCCAACTGGCCGTCAAGGCTGCCCTGGTGCTGACCTCGCCCTACACGGCGATGCTCTTCATGGGCGAGGAATGGGCGTCCTCCAGCCCCTTCCAGTTCTTCACCTCGCACCCCGAACCGGAGCTCGCCCGGGCCACCGCCGAGGGCCGCAAGGCGGAGTTCGCCGCGCACGGCTGGGACGCCGACGAGATCCCCGATCCGCAGGACATCGAGACCTTCCAGCGGTCCAAGCTGAAGTGGGACGAGGTGGACTCCGGTGACCACGCGCGGCTGCTGCAGCTGTACCGCGCGCTGATCGAACTGCGCCACCGGGAGCCCGACCTGGCCGACCCGTGGCTCGACCACATGCGCGTCGACTACGACGAGGAGCAGCGATGGATCGCGTTGCACCGCGGTGCGTTCGCCATCGTGTGCAACCTCGGCGACGACGCGGTCACCGTGCCGGTCGGCGGCGAGGTGGTGCTAGCCTCGGCCGACGCAGAAGTCGGACAGTCCACGACGCTGCCGAAGCAGTCGTTCGTCGTCGTGCGGACGGCCGCGTCCTAGCCCCTCACATCGGGGTCGGCGCACCAAAGACCGGAATGACCCCGACGGGGAGAAGTGCCAGCAGGATCCCGGCCACGGTGACGATGGTGACCGACCGACGGGTCGGCGGTTCGTCGAGTTCGGGTTGGCGAGTCGCGTAGAGCACGAACACGATTCCGAGGTCATAGGCGATGGTGGTCCACCAGCGGATCCAGTCCACCCCGGTGAGGAAGACCGGCAAGAACAGCGCCAGTCCGAGGAGCACCGCCACTCTCCGAGTCAGCAGTGCGTCCCGGAAGCGTCGGATCGGCACTCCCGACGCCTGCGCGATGAGGTACATCGCGCCGGCGAAGACCGCCATTCCGAAGAGCGTCGAGCCGGCCAGCGCCAGCGGGCCGATACCGATCACGAAACGCAGAGCGTCGCCGAAGCCTTGGTCGAACAGCGGCAGGATGGCGCGGCACATCCAGTCGTGGTAGTCGACGTCGTAGCGGACTCCCTGGAGGATCTGGGCGGGAGTGAGGTGACCTGCGATGGGGTGGTTCATCGGTCCGTGCGGTACCGATCGGCACAGCGCCTGCGAGATTCCTCGTTCCCCGAACATCGTCACGGCCAACGCGGTCGCGAGGCCGGGCCCCACACTGAGCGCCGCACACGACCGGAAGGCGCCGGCGCCGAGCCCGGGTGCGAGCACGGCGAGCGCCGCGACTGCCCCCAGCCCGAAGAGGAATGGCGTGGCCTCGTGCGCCAGGGTCAACACCGCCAGCACCGCGCCGTGGGCCGCGCTGAGGGTGACTGTTCCCCGGCGACTGGTGACCGCTGTCAGCGACACCGCGAACGCGGCAAGTGCTGCGGCGCCCAGCAAATCGGTGCGCGCGGAGAACAGGCCGAAGGCAAATCCGAACGGCAAGACCGGAATCAGCAACGCCAAGAGCAGCTTTCGCTCCGAACGTGGACTGCGGCGCAGCACCGACCACATCAGCAGGGCGAGGCCGAGGCTGTACGCCGCCGTCAGAATCCACCGCAAGACACGCAGCGCGTCGAAGTAGTCCTGGCGCGGGAACCACGTCACGATCTCGCCGGCGAGCCCGCGTCGGACGAAGCCATGGGAGTAGTCGACCGAGAAGTACGAATAGAAGTAGCCGTCCGGAATGAGGCGCATCGCGATGGCGACCAAGATGGTCATCCACACCACCAGCAGCAGCGCGAACGTCACGTGGCGGCGACGGCTGGGGCCGGCGCTGACTGCGGTGCTCGACAACTGGCCCCCGACTCTCGGCGTGTGCGGCCCGTGCTCGTCGCCGCGGTTCGCCGCACGAGTATAGGGTCTGTCGACGTGAGCGCTGAACCGGCAGAGTCCTGGCCGCGCTCGAAGATCGTGGTCGCCATCCACGGCACCCGGGGTGACGTGGAGCCGTGTGCAGCCCTGGCTCTGGAACTACGGCGCCGTGGACACGACGTGTCGACGGCGGTCCCGCCGAACCTGGTGGGCTTCGTCGAATCCGTCGGTCTGCGTGCGACGAGTTACGGCCCCGACTCTCAGCAGCAACTCCGGGGCGACGTGTTCGAACGCCCGGATGCCCTCACCGCCGCGACGCCGTCGGATTGGCTGCGGCTGGGCAACCCACTCAACGCGCTGCGCAAGGCCCGCGCCGCCGCCACCTGCGGCTGGGAGGAGATGAGCCACACGCTGTCCTCGCTCGCCGCGGGCGCTGACCTGGTCGTCACCGGCACGGCGTATCAAGAGATCGCGGGCAACGTCTCCGAAGCCCTCGGCATCCCCTTGGCCGAAGTGCACTACTTCCCGGTCCGTGCCAACACCTCCGTCCTGCCGATTCGGCTACCGGCGAGGGTGGTCCGCGGCGCGTATGCCGCTGGTGAGTGGATGCACTGGCAGCTGCTCAGACCCGCCGAGAGCCGGCAGCGACGGACTCTGGGACTACCGTCGGCGACCACTCGGCCGGTGGCACGCATCGTGGGCCGCGGCAGCGTAGAGCTCCAGGCCTACGATCCGGTCTTCTTTCCCGCGTTGGCGCAGGAATGGAGCGCCCGGCGCCGGCCCGTCATCGGGTCGATGACGTTGCAACTCCCCACCGCGGTCGACGACGACGTGGAGTCCTGGATCGCATCGGGTCCGGATCCCGTCTACTTCGGTTTCGGCAGCATGCCCGTGGACGACTTCACGGCCACGTCGGCCCTCATCCGCGAGGTGTGTGCCACGCTCGGCACGCGAGCACTGATCTGTGCGGGATCGTCGGCGTCCGACGACGTCACCGCCGACACAGACGCCGTCAAGATCGTCACGGCCGTCAATCACGCCGCGGTGTTTCCGCGGTGCCGAGCCGTCGTCCACCATGGCGGAGCAGGCACGACGGCTGCCGGGCTGCGCGCCGGCGTTCCCACCCTGGTGTTGTGGGTGGCCGCCGAACAGCCGCTGTGGGGCAAGCAGGTCGAACGCCTCGGCGTCGGCACGTACCGTCGCTTGTCGGTCACCACCGCCGAGACGTTGCTCGCCGACCTGCGAGTGGTGTTGGCCCACGGGACCTCTGAGCGCGCACGTGCACTCGCCGAGCAGATGACCCGGCCGTCGGACAGTGTCGCGACCGCCGCGGATCTGCTCGAGGGCGTGGCGCGCGGCGGCTGACACGAGTTGCTAACCCGGAGCAGGAGACGGTACGTTCCCGCTCGTGTGGACGACGGTGATTCTGCTCGGCCTCACGGTGAGCATCGAGCCCACCCGCCTCGGTTTGATCGCACTGCTTCTCACCAGGCCGCGTCCGATCCGGCACCTGATCGTGTTTCAGCTCACCGGTCTGACGATAAGTCTCACTGTGGGTTTCACCGTCTTGTTCGTGTTCCACCACAGCTTCTTCGGCAAGAGCAACATCAGTCCGGCACCGCTGCAGATCGCGTTCGGAGTGGTGCTGCTTCTCCTGGCCGCCGTGCTCGCGTCCAACATCTCCTTGGATCGGTTCTCGCGGCAGAAGGTTCCGCAGACCGGCGGTGCGGACGACCCGGCCGCCCCCGACGCTGCGCCCCGCCCGACGAGTCGTCGAGCGCACCTGCTGCGCCGGGTCCGGCGGTTCCTCAAGGGTGAGTCCTCCGCGCTGTCGGCCTCCATCGGCGCGGCGACCGCGATGCCGAGCATCGACTACTTCGTCCTGCTGGCCATCATCATCGCCTCCAAGGCGCCGGCGCTGGAGCAGGCCTTGGCGCTGCTGACCTTCCTCCTGCTCGCCGGCGCCGGCGCGTCGATTCCGCTCCTGAGCTTCATCGTGGCGCCGGCGAAGACCCGCATCTGGGTGCAGAACCTGAGCACCTGGATTCGCCGGCGCACGCGCAAGCAAGCAGGCATGTTCGTCGGCGTCGTCGGCGCCCTCTTGATCGCGATCGGCGTCAGCAGCTTGTGAGCTCGGCCCGAGCGCGGACGGCTCAGGTCAGGTAGCGGTAGGCCGGGGAGCCGGGTTCGAGCGCTTCGACGTGCATCTCGGAGCGCCGCATCCGCTCCATCAGGCCGTCGAAACCGGCTGCGGAGCCGAGCTCGACTCCGACGAGTGCCTCACCGGTCTCGCGGTTGTTGCGCTTGACGTACTCGAAGAGGGTGACGTCGTCGCCGGGACCGAGCACCTCGTCGAGGAACCGTCGTAGCGCGCCGGGCTCCTGCGGAAAGTCCACCAGGAAGTAGTGCTTCAGCCCGAGGTGCACCAGGGACCGCTCGAGCACCTCGTTGTACCGCGACACGTCGTTGTTGCCACCGGAGATCAGACACACCACGGTCGAGCCCGGTTCGACGGTGCCCTCGGTGCACGCCTCCATGAGCGCCGCCACCGACAGGGCACCCGCGGGTTCGGCGATGATGCCCTCGTTCTGATAGAGGTCAAGCATCGCGGTGCACACCGCGCCCTCGTCGACCGACGTCAGCGAGACCATGTCCCCGGCCGCCGACAGCACGGCGAAGGGCAGCGCACCGGCGCGGGCTACGGCGGCGCCGTCGACGAACTGGTCGACGTGCTCGAGGGTGACTGGTTCACCGGTGGCCAGGGCCGCGAGCATCGACGCGGCACCCGCGGGCTCGACGCCGAGCACCGAGGTCTTGACCGTGCGTTCGGCCAGGTAGGTGGTCATGCCGCTGATGCAGCCGCCACCGCCGACGGGCACGATGACCAGGTCGGGTTCGGCGTCGAGCTGCTGCAGGATCTCCACGGCGATCGTGCCCTGGCCCGCCATGGTGCGAAGGTCGTCGTAGGGCGGCACCAGGGTGGCGCCGGTGCGCTCCATGTCGGCGAGCGCGGCCGCGGCGGCCACGTCGAACGTGGCCCCGCCGACGATCAGCTCGATGAAGTCGCCACCGTGGTAGCGGATTCGGTCCCGCTTCTGCTTGGGGGTCTTGGCGGGCACGTACACCCGCCCGTGCACGCCCATCGACCGGCACGCCTTTGCGAAGCCCTGGGCGTGATTGCCGGCCGACGCGCAGACCACGCCCGCGGCGATCTCGGCCGGGGTCAGCTGCATCAACAGGTTGTAGGCGCCACGCAGCTTGTAGCTTCGGACCGATTGCAGGTCCTCGCGCTTGAGGTAGACCTCCAGGCCGGTGATCTGCGAGAGCCGGTCGCTGTACTGCAGCGGAGTGAGATCCACCACCGCCGAAATTCGGTGAGCGGCCTCGTCGATGTCCGAGGCGCCAAGCGGCGCGGGACGGCGAGAGGTCTGACTCAGTTCGGCGGACACCGATCAATGGTGCCACTACCCCGCCGGGCAGGGAAAACGGGTTTGACTCCGATCTGCCAGAACCAGAGTTTCGGCTACCCGAAATCTCTTTTACGAGCTATCGTGGAGACATGACCACGCCATCGGAAGTTCACATCGCGGGCGTCCCGTGGCCCGCCTACAAGGTGGCGGCCCTCGTGGTCGGTGCCCTGGTGTTCCTGGTCGTCGGCGTGCTCACCGCCAGCGCCGCACCCGCGGTGCTCAGCGGTGCGGCTGCCGCAGTCGTCGTCTGGCTGGGACAGGCGCTGATCCGGTCCTCGGACGCCTCGGACGCCTAGGCCGTCTTCTCCAGCACGTCCCGCAGGGTCGCCAAGTCCGTCGCCACGGCCGCGGCGTCGGCCGCGAACTGCTCGTCGGTCACCCCGGCGAACCGGCGCACGGTGAACACCACCTCGCAGCCCCGTCGGTCGAGGCCGGCGGGAATCACCCGCATCGGGTTGTAGAACCGCGACCCGTCGGGCAGCGTCACGACGTGATCGAGCACCCCAAATTCGTTGCGCGGGGCGAAGTCGACCTTGGCCGTGGCAAGCTGCGGGTCGGCCAGGCCGGCCGCCCAACGTGGGAGGTTGGCGGGGTCGGCGGCGAATTCGTAGACCTCGGCGGCGTCCGCGTCGATCAACTGGCTGACGTGTAGGGAATCAACAGTCGTGTCGTAGGTCATTCCTCCATCGTGGCCGACACACTGTCCTGATGGGCCCAGATGCGCACGGTGACGACCAAGCTCCGCAGGAAGTCCTCGACTTCGTGCGACGTGCCGAACACCTCGCGGGCGACGCCGGGCACCGCGTCCCGTCGTGGCTTCGTCCCGGCGACCCCGAGAGCCGCTGGCCCGTGCTCATCGCGATCCTCGCCGCCATCGCGATCCAGCACGCCATCCCGGTGCAGTACACGGTGCTACCCCGCTGGCCCCTGATCGGCATGGAACTGCTGTTGGTCCTAGTGACGGTCGTCGTCAACCCGATGCGCATCTCCCGGCGCACCACCGTCGGTCGGTGGGCGAGCCTGATCCTGACCGCCGCCGTCACCGTCGACAACACCGCCTCGGCGGTGGTGCTGGCCAAGCGGATCCTCAGCGGCGAGGTCAGCAACGACGCGGCCGTGCTGCTCGGCGGCGGCGCGGCGATCTTCGTCACCAACGTCATCGCCTTCGGCCTCTGGTTCTGGGAACTGGACCGCGGCGGGCCGTTCGCGCGGCGTTCCGGCGAGCAGCCCTACCCCGACTTCCTGTTCCCGCAGATGACCGATCCGAGCAAGGCGAAGCCGGACTGGCGACCCACCTTCGTCGACTACCTGTACGTCAGCTTCACCAACGTGGTGGCGTTCTCCCCCACCGACACGATGCCGTTGGCGCGCTGGGCCAAGATGATGATGACGGTGCAGGCGCTGGTGTCGACGACGACGATCGCGCTCGTCATCGCCCGTGCGGTGAACGTGCTGGGTTAGCCGCCCAGGCAGCCGGGGCCGAGCAACGCCTTGAGGTCGCCCATCAACGCCGAGGACGGCGTGACGCGCAGCGCCTGGTCCAGTTCCAGGGTGGTGATGCGGTCACCGCTGATCAACCGCAACCGCACCTGGGACGTGCCGGGGTGATTGGCCAGCACCTGCTTGAGCGCGCCGACCTTCTCGACCGTGCACTGCCGGGTCGGCAGACTGACCGCCACGGGACGGTCGGCCTGGGCGTTGGAGAAGTCGGGGACGACGAGGTCGTTGGCGATCAGCGAGAGCCGGTCGTCACGCGAGTTGACCTTGCCGCTGACGATCACGACGGTGTCGTCGGCGATCTCGGCCCCGAACGTCGAGTAGGTGTGGGGGAAGAACATCACCTCGATGCCGCCGGTGAGGTCCTCCAATTGCGCTGAGGCCCAGGGCATTCCGTTCTTGTTCACCCTCCGGTTGACCGAGGCCAGGATGCCGCCGACCCGCACCTGCGAGTCGTTGGCCACGTCGCCGTTGAGGATCGCGGGGATGTGGGTGTCCACCTGAGTCGACAGCAGGTGCGCGATGCCGTTCAGCGGATGGCCCGACACGTAGAGACCGAGCATCTCGCGTTCGAGCGCCAGCTTGTGCTTGTCCTCCCACTCCTCGTCGGGCACCTTGATCGCGAACACCGCGTCCGCTGCGGTGTCGGCGCCACCGAACAGGTCGAATTGGCCCATCGCCTCGGCCTTCTTCGTGCCCAGCACCGAGTCGACGGCGTCGGTGTGAATCAGGAACAGGCCCTTGCGGGGATGCCCGAGCGAATCGAACGCGCCGGCCTTGACCAGCGACTCCGTCACCTTCTTGTTGCACGCGGTGACGTCGATCTTGTTGAGGTAGTCCGAGAAGTCGGTGAACTTGCCCTTGTCGGTGCGCGTGGCGATCAGGGACGCCACGACGTTGGCGCCGACGTTGCGCACCGCGCCGAGGCCGAAGCGGATGTCGGTGCCCACCGAGGCGAAGTTGACCACCGATTCGTTGACGTCCGGGGGTAGCACGGTGATGCCCAGCCGACGACAGTCGGCCAGGTACACCGCCGCCTTGTCCTTGTCGTCGCCGACCGAGGTCAGCAGACCGGCCATGTACTCAGCCTGGAAGTTGGCCTTGAGGTAGGCCGTCCAGTACGACACCAGCCCGTAGCCGGCGGCGTGGGATTTGTTGAACGCGTACCCGGCGAACGGAAGGATGGTGTCCCACAAGGCCTTCACCGCGGCCTCGGAGAACCCGTTGGCGGTCATGCCCTCGCGGAAGCCCTTGTACTCGGCCTCGAGGACCTCGAGCTTCTTCTTGCCCATGGCCTTGCGCAGCGCATCGGCCTTGCCCATCGAGTAGCCGGCGACCTTCTGGGCGATGAACATGATCTGCTCTTGGTAGACGATCAGACCGTAGGTCTCCGACAAGATCTCCTTGAGCGGTTCCTCGAGCTCCGGGTGGATCGGCTTGATCGCCTGCCGGCCGTTCTTGCGGTCGGCGTAGTCGTTGTGGGCGTTCATGCCCATCGGACCGGGCCGGTACAGCGCCAGCACCGCGACGATGTCGTTGAACTCCGTGGGCTGCATGCGGCGCAAGAGATCTCGCATCGGCCCGCCGTCGAGCTGGAACACGCCCAGCGTGTCGCCCCGGCCCAGCAACTCATATGCCTTGGGATCGTCGAGTTCCAGCGCCTCCAGGTCGAGGTCGACGCCACGGTTGGCCTTGATGTTCTCGATGCAGTCCCCGATGATCGTCAGGTTCCGCAGGCCCAGGAAGTCCATCTTGAGCAGGCCGATGGCCTCGCACGACGGATAGTCCCAGCCGCTGATGACGGCGCCGTCCTGCGGACGCCGCCACAGCGGAATCGCCTCGATCAGCGGTTCGGAGCTCATGATCACCGCGCACGCATGCACGCCGGCGTTGCGGACCAAGCCCTCCAGACCGCGGGCCGTCTCGTAGATCGCCCGCACGTCGGGATCGGTGTCGAGCAGAGCGCGGACCTCCGCGGCCTCCTTGTACCGCTCGTGGGTCGGGTCGGTGATGCCCGAGAGCGGGATGTCCTTGGCCATGATCGGCGGCGGTAGCGCCTTGGTGATCCGGTCGGCGATGGCGAAGCCGGGCTGGCCGTAGTTGACGCGGGCCGAGTCCTTCAGGGCCGCCTTCGTCTTGATGGTGCCGAACGTGATGACCTGGGCCACCCGGTCGCTGCCCCACCTGTTGGCCGCATACCGCAGCATCTCGCCGCGACGGCGGTCGTCGAAGTCGATGTCGATGTCGGGGGCCGACGGGCGTTCGGGGTTGAGGAACCGCTCGAACAGCAGGCCGTGTGGAATGGGGTCGATGTTCGTGATGCCCATCGCGTAGGCCACCAGCGACCCCGCCGCCGACCCACGGCCGGGACCCACCCGGATGTCTACGGACTTGGCGTAGTTGATCAGGTCGGCGACGATCAGGAAGTACGACGGAAAGCCCTTGTCGCAGATCACCTTGATCTCGAACATGGCGCGGTCGGTGTACTCCTGCGGGACCGGCGCGCCCCTGAACCGGCGCTCGAGTCCGGCGGTGACTTCGTGGGTCAGCCACGACGCCTGGTCGTGGCCCTCGGGCACCGGGAAGATCGGCATCCGGTCCTTGGGGGCCCACACGTCGGCGTAGGACTGCACGCGCTCGGCGATCAGCAGCGTGGAGTCGCAGGCCCCGGGCACCTGGTCGTCCCAGAGCGCCCGCATCTCCTCGGCGGACTTGAGGTAGTAGCCGTCGCCGTCGAACTTGAAGCGCGTCGGATCCGAGAGGGTCTTTCCGGTCTGCACGCACAGCAGCGCCTCGTGGTTGCGCGAGGCGTCCCGGGTGACGTAATGACAGTCGTTGGTGGCCAGCGGCGGGATGTTCAGCTTGCGGCCGACGTCGAGCAACCCCTCGCGGACCCGGCGCTCGATGTCGAGGCCGTGGTCCATCAACTCGAGGAAGAAGTTCTCCGGGCCGAAGATCTCGCGCCACTTGGCAGCTGCAGCCGTGGCTTCCTCATATTGACCCAGCCGCAGCCTGGTCTGCACCTCACCCGACGGGCACCCGGTGGTGGCGATGATTCCCTCGGCGTGTTCGGCGATGATCTCGGCGTCCATCCGCGACCACTTGCCGAGCTGACCCTCGAACGACGCCAACGACGACAGCTTGAACAGGTTGCGCAGGCCCGTCGCGTTCTCCGCGACCATGGTCATGTGGGTGTACGCACCGCTGCCCGAGACGTCGTCGGACTTCTGGCTGGGATCGCCCCAGAGCACGCGCTTGGTGTCGAAGCGCGAGCCGGGCGCGATGTAGGCCTCGACGCCGATGATCGGCGTGATGCCGGCGACGGTCGCGGCGTTGTAGAACTCGCTGGCGCCGAACATGTTTCCGTGGTCGGTCATGCCGATGGCGGGCATCTGCAGCCGCTCCGCCTCGGCGAACATGGGCTTGACCTTCGCCGCCCCGTCGAGCATCGAATACTCGGTGTGATTGTGCAGGTGCACGAACGACTTGCTCATAGGGCCGCCAGTCTATGGCCGCCCTCCGACGACGCTCGGCGTGTCGTCGTTCGTGTCGCACCCGGGCGCCGACATCCCTCCGCTCAACCCGTGTGACACCACGCGGTCCAGTTGCGTGGTGATCGGGAACAGGTCGGCCACGTCGTCGACGAAGCCCGCGTAGAAGACGACTCCCAGCAGCATTGCGTGCAGTACGTCGACGACCGGGGTGACGTCGACGCCGTCGGCCAATTCGCCGCGGGCGTGGGCCGCGCTCACCAGGGTGACGAGGCAATCCCGGATTCCGGCGCTCTGGTACGGGCGCAGCTCCGGGTTCCGGGCCGACTCCAGCCGGGCACTGACGATGAATGCAACCTGGGACCGATCGCGGGCGTCGGCCTGACGGACGGCCTCGACCAGAGCGGCGAACTGGGCGGCCAGCGTGGCCGGTCGCCGGGCGACCTCGACCAATTCGGCCACCACGGCGCCCGCCTCGATCACCAGGCTCTGGTAGATCTCCTCGCGGGAGGCGAAGTAGTAATGCAGGGTGGGACGGCTCAGATCCGCGGCCGCAGCGATCGCCTGGAAGGTGGTGGCCTGGTACCCGCGCTCGTTGACGACCTGCCGGGCAGACCGAAGGATGCGGTTGCGCGTCTCGGCCGAATCCGAGTTGACGGGACGGCCTCGGCGGCGGGCCACGGCGACTCGCCCATCGTCACCCTGCGTCATGTCGGCAAACCGTAGATCATTGCTGTTCGGAGGTCAACCGTCCGGTTGTTCGACTAATGAAATACCTGTTCAGGATGTCGTAGGCAACCCTTACCTCGTCCTTCGGGTGCTCCGTCCGAGGTTCGCCCGGCTACGGATTCAATGGCGATGGAGTCTGGTCACGACGCATCGAGCTCACGGTCAGCACCCCGAGCGCCACCCAGATCAACCCGAACCCGACCCACCGGCCCAGCGGCATCGGCTCATGGGCGACGAGCACGCCCCAGCCCATCTGAAGTGCCGGGTTGAGGTAGAACAGCAACCCCATCGTCACCATCGGCAGACGTTGCGCGCCCGCGGCGAACAACAGCAGCGGAATGGCCGTCACCGGTCCGGCCAGGACCAGCAGCGCGGCGGCCCGCGCCGTAGCCGGTGACGTGGCCCTGCCCGAGGATCTGCAGGGTCACCAGGTAGCCGCCGGCCAGCGGCAGGGCCAGCAGGGTCTCGACGGCGACGCTGACCCGCGGATCGGCCACCACCACCTTCTTCACCAGGCCATACAGCCCGAACGACGTGGCCAGGCCCACGGCCACGTAGGGCGGCGAGCCCACCTCGGCGGTCAACACCACCACCGCCACGACGGCCAACCCCAGCGCCACGAGCTGCCAGCGCCCGACGCGCTCGCGGAACACCACCACCCCGAGCGCCACCGTCACCAGCGGCGTCACGAAGTACCCCAGCGCCGCGTCGACGACGTGGCCGTGGGTGGCCGCCCAGATGTAGATCCCCCAGTTGACGGAGATCAACGCCGAGGCCCCCAGCAGCAGCAGCCAGGTCCGGCCCCCGAGCGTGCGCAGATCCCCGAACCGGCGGGCGACCGCGAGCACCACGCACAGGCACACCGCGCTCCACACGATGCGGTGCGCGAGCACCTCCAGCGAGCCGGCGGGCAGGAGCAGCGGAAAGAACCCCGGGCACAGACCCCACCAGACGTAGGCCCCGATTCCGGCCAACATGCCGGTGCGCCTGCGGGACTCGGCGACCGAGCCCTCGGTCACGAGTCGTGGTGCCGAAGCACGTCGAGCGCGTGTTGGAGATCGGCGGGATACGGACTGGTGATCTCGACCCGGCGGCCGTCGGCGGGATGCGAGAAGGCCAGCTGGCGTGCGTGCAACCACTGCCGTTCCAGGCCCAGCCGCTTGGCCAGGGTCGGGTCGGCACCGTAGGTGAGGTCTCCGCAGCACGGGTGATGCAACGCCGAGAAGTGGACCCGGATCTGATGCGTCCGACCAGTCTCCAAGTGCACGTCGAGGAGGCTCGCGGCCGCGAACGCCTCCACGGTGTCGTAGTGGGTGACGCTGGGCCGGCCACCCTCGCTGACGGCGAACTTCCAGTCGTTGCTGCGGTGCCTGCCGATGGGCGCGTCGATGGTTCCACTGGACGGATCGGGGTGCCCCTGGACCAGCGCGCTGTACCGCTTCTCGACCGTGCGTTCCTTGAAGGCCCGCTTGAGCACGGTGTACGCATGCTCGGAGATCGCCACCACCATCACCCCGGAGGTTCCGACGTCGAGACGCTGGACGATGCCCTTGCGTTCCGGCACCCCGGAGGTGGTGATCCGGAAGCCCGCGGCGGCCAGCCCACCGAGCACGGTGGGGCCCGTCCACCCGACCGACGCGTGGGCGGCGACTCCGGCCGGCTTGTCGACGGCGACGATGTCGTCGTCGGCGTAGAGGATGTCCATCCCCTCGATGTTGACCGGCGGATTGTCAAGGGGCGCAGCCGGTTCGGGCAATCGCACTTCGAGCCACGCGCCGGCGACCAGGCGGTCGGACTTGCCCACCGGGGTGCCGTCGAGATCGACGCCACCGTCCTCGGCCAGCGTCGCGGCGACCGTCCTGGACAACCCGAGGAGCCGCGCCAAGCCGGCGTCCACGCGCATGCCCGCGAGTCCCTCGGGCACCGGCATGGACCGGGTCGTCATCAGTCCCTCTCGGTATCGGCTTCGGTCACCGGGGCGGCGGTGGTCGCGGGGGCGTCCGGCTGGCGCCTCCCCTCGTCATCGGATGCTCGGTCCGGCTGGCGCCTCCCCTCGTCATCGGATGCTCGGTCCGGCTGGCGCCTCCCCTCGTCATCGGATGGTCGGTCCGGCTGGCGCCTCCCCTCGGTATCGAAGTCGAAGCCGAACACCGACAGCGCGACCAACAGGATCGCCCCACCCACCACCGCCGGGTCGGCGACGTTGAACACCGGCCACCAGCCGATCGACAGGAAGTCCACGACGTGGCCGCGCAGCGGTCCCGGGGACCGGAAGAACCGGTCGACGAGGTTGCCCAGCGCACCGCCGAGGATCATTCCGAGGCCCAGGGCCCACCACGGGGACACCAGACGCCGGCCCATCCAGACGATGCCGACGACGACGGCACACGCAACCAGCGTCAACACCCAGGTGTAGCTGGTGCCCATCGAGAACGCGGCCCCCGAGTTGCGCACCAGCGTCCACGTCACGGTGTCACCGATGATCGACACCGGCTGCTGGGGCGTCAGCAACCTGACGGCCAGCACCTTGGTCACCACGTCCAGGAGCAGCACGACGGAGGCGACCGAGAGCAACAGGCGCAGGCGCCGCCGCCGGGGCGGTGCGGCGGTGTCGTCGCCCGCGGTCGCGGACTCCGTCGATCCCGTTGATTCGTCAGTCACTCGCCCATCATCCCAAAGGACCCATGGTGAACAATCGCCGCATGAGCCAAGCGTGCCCGCGGGACGTCACCGGATGAGCCGCGTCGTCGTCGTCACCACGGGCGGCACCATCGCCACCAGCACCGGCGCCGACGGCGTGGCGCGACCCACCCAGTCCGGCGACGATCTCATCGCGGGTCTGCACACCGGCGTCGAGGTGGGCGTCGTGGACCTGATGGCCGTCGACAGTTCGCAACTGCAGCCTGCGGACTGGGATCGGATGCGGGCGGCGGTCGCCGCGGCCGCCCAGGCCGGCGCCGACGGCGTGGTGATCACCCACGGCACCGACACCATGGAGGAGACGGCGCTGTGGCTGGAGCTGACCCACCACGACGACCTTCCGGTGGTGCTGACCGGAGCGATGCGGAGCGCCGACGCCCAAGCCCCCGACGGGCCGGCCAACCTGCACGACGCGGTCACGCTCGCCGCCAACCCCGAGGCCAGGGGCATCGGGGTCGTCGTGACCCTGGCCGGCACGATCTGGCAACCGTTGGGGCTCACCAAGACCGGCGTCGGCTTCGTCGGCGTCGACGTGGCCCCCCGGGCACGGCCGCGGCCGTCGGTCCGGGAGGTGTCCGCGGCCGAGGCGCCCCGCGTCGACGTCATCGCCACCTACGCAGGTGGTGACGCGACGGCGTTGGACGCGTGCGTCTCCGCCGGTGCGCGCGGTGTCGTCCTGGAGTCCCTCGGCTCTGGCAACGCCGGCGCCGCGATGATCGACGGGGTCCGCCGGGCGTGTGCCGCTGGCGTCGCGGTGGTTGTCTCCAGCCGGGTCTCCGGTGCGCGCGTCACCGTCGGGTACGGGCCGGGGCGGATGCTCGTCGACGCCGGCGCGGTGGTCGCCGCGACGTTGCCGCCGCCACAATCGCGCGTGCTGTTGATGGCCGCGCTCGCTGCCGGCCAACCCGTCGACGAGGTCTTCGCGCGATGGGGTGACGTCCCCGAGGTGCGTGCGGCCGGGGTGCGGTAGTCACTCCGCCCGGTCCATGGCGGCGACGTACTCGGGCCAGTCCAGGCTGTCGACCGGGTTCGCCCGGGTGACGTCGGGGCTGTCGTGGGGCAGGGTGTGGGCTTGTCCAGGCCCGCTCGCGCGGGTCTCGAAGCGCACCGTCATCACGCCGTGGCCCGCGCCCTGGACCCATCCGTGGCCAAATCGGCTGTGGGTGACGTCGTCGCCGATGCGCCAGGCCGACTCGGCGGGTTCGGAGGCCGCCGGCACCGGACCGGCCTGATGGCCGACCGATGCCTCGAGCGTCTGGTCGAGGTCCGGGAACAACGATTCCTGCAGGACGTCGGAGAGCCCGGAGAAGCCAACCCCGAGCAGACGCACCGGGCCGATCTCCACCGGGTCGAGAAGCAGCCTGCGCGCGGTGCCGATCAGCGTGGCCTGATCCGCGGTGGCGTACGGCAGCGTCGCCGACCGGGTCAGCGTGCTCATGTCCGACCGCTTGAGCTTCACGGTGACGGTGCGGGCACCCCGGCCGTCGCGCACCAGCCGCGCGTGCGCGTGCTCACCGATCGGACCCGTCGCCTCGCGCAACTGGTCCATCGTGTTGAGGTCGGCCGCGAAGGTCGACTCCGCGCTGATCTGCTTGGCGCTCAACCGTTCTGCCACCGGCCGGTCGTCGACGCCCCTGGCCAGCAGGTGAAGCGCGGGTCCGACGGTACCGCCGAGGATGTCGGCCACCTCCGAGGCGCTCAACGCCGCCAGCGCGCCGACGGTGTCGACGCCCAGCCGGTGCAGCCGCTCCTCGGCGACCGGTCCGATCCCCCACAACCGGCGGACCGGCAGCCCGGCCAGCAGCGCGCGTTCCTCGTCGCGGCGGACGACGCGGATGCCGTCCGGCTTGGCCAGACCGGAGGCAATCTTGGCCAGCTGCTTGCCGGAACCGGCGCCGACCGAGGCCACCAGGCCCGTCTCGGCGCGCACCCGGGCGCGCAGTTCCTCGCAGAACCGGCGCACCTCCTCGGCGTCGGCACCCGCCAACTCCGCCGGCTCGCCGAAGGCCTCGTCGAACGACAACTGCTCGAGGACCGGGACCAGGGCGCGAACGGTGTCGAGCACCTTGCCGCTGGCGACCCCGTAGACCACGCCACGCGGCGGCAGCACCACGGCGGCGGGACCGACCATCCGCCGGGCCTGATGCATGGGCATCGCGGACCGGGCGCCGAAGACGCGCGACTCGTAGCTCGCCCCCGCGACCACACCCCGGCCGCCGAGACCGCCGACCAGCACCGGTCGGCCGCGCAAGGTGGGTCGCGTCAGCTGCTCGACGGAGGCGAAGAACGCGTCCATGTCGAAGTGCAGGACCCACCGACCCTCCATGCAGGCGATGCTAGGGCGCGCGTCGGACGGTCCCGGCATCGAGGGGAGCCTGACCAGCCCACGAGCAGTTTCGCCAAACATTCCATTTGTCGGATTCGCTCAGCGGTGTGCAGTGAGGAAACAATTGTCTACACTCAATTCGATTCGTACATTGCGTCCATTCATTCAAGGAATTTCATGACAGTCCGATTGAAGCGAGTGTTGCTCACCCTCGCGTCCGGCTCGGCACTCGCCGTGGGCCCCTTGCTGTACGGGACCGTCGTCGTTCCTGCGATCAGCCACGCCGATACGGGTGCCAGTTCCTCGAGCTCCAACAAGGGCCTCAACTGCCCCGACGGCACCGTCGTCGACGAAGAGAACCACCAGTGCGTCGACCTGGTCGCCGGCATCAGCAAGCAGCTGCAAGCCCTGCCGCCGCCGCCCTCGCTGGCTGCAGGTGGCGGCGGGCTGGGCGGATTGGGCGGTCTGCCAGGTGGAATTCCGTCGCTGGGCACCGTGAACCTGCCCGACGTCGTGTTGCCGAGCGTGGGCCTCGGCCTGGTGCCGAACCTCGCCGTGAACCTGCAGCCGCAGCTCGGTGGGATTCCCGGGCCGCCGGCGATCAACCCGCTCAACCCGTTGGGCCTGCCCCCGCCACCGTTCTGATCGATTCATCCAGTGGTGCCCGACGATCGCTGATCGCCGGGCACCATTCTTTCGAGCAGTGTTCCTTCTAGGCGGCAGGGGCGTTCGGTGTCGCGTTCGGTGCCGCTGACCGCTCGATCGCCACACCCGTTGCCCAGCATCCTGGCGGCCTTTCGCGACGATCGCTATTGGCGGTCGCGGCTGGGTGCCTTCGAGGGGGGTTCGCCCACGCTGGACGCGCTCGACACCGATTCCGCGGGCCGGACCGCGGTGACCATGACCATGCGCTTCGGTGGTGACCAACTTCCCGATCCGCTTCGACGGCTACGGCTGGCGTCGCTGGAGGTCGTCCAGCGCGAGGTATGGCATCCCGCCGACGACGGCAGTCATGCGCGCGGCGAGATCACCGTCCATGCGCCGCGAACCCCGATGTCGGGACGCGGGGTGGTGGAACTGCAGCCGGAGGGCCCGGGCACCCGACTCGTGGGCACCGCGACGGTGAAGGTCAACGTGCCCCTGATCGGCGGCACGATTGCCTCGTTCGTCGCCGGTCTGCTCGCCACCGGGATCGTCGACGTCGTCGCGGTCACCGACGCCTGGCTGTCCGAGTCGCACTGACCGGCGCTTAGCATGTGACAGTGGACAATACGCTCGCCTACATCGACCAGGGCTCCTTCCTCGCGTTGCGGGCCCTTGGCCGCGGTCCGCTGATTCAGTTCACCTGGATCTACGAGCGTGCCGTCGACCTGGACGGGCTGCGTCGCCTCCACGCCAACCTCGGCTTCGGTCTGCTGGGCCGACACATCGAACGCTCGGCTCTCCCGTTCGGCCGTGACCACTGGGTCGCGGCGCCCGGCCCGGCGACAGTCGAGATCGCCGCCGAGGATCGACCGAGGTCCGAGGTGTGGACCTGGGCCGACGATCGGCTCCGCCACCCCGTCGACCCCCAGCACGGACCGGCGTGGCACCTGGGGGTACAGCCCCTGAGCGACGGCGGCACCGCGGTCACCCTGGTCGTCTCGCATTCGGTGGGCGACGCGAAGGCCATCATCGACGCGATCGTCGATGCCGTGAACGGAGTCCGGCGCGATCTCGGCTATCCGCGGCCGGGCTCGCGCCCCCGCCGGCAGGCCATCCGGGAGGACGGCCGCAGAGTGCTGCGGGACGTGCCGGAAATGGCGAGGGCGGTCGCCGCGGCGGCCCGCGTGGCACGGAAGGACAGCGAGGGATTGTCGACGTCGGTCAAGTCGGGCGGCAAGACCCGCACGCGCGGGACCTCCGGTGTGGCCTCCCGCGAGATCGTGGTGCCGCCCAACTCGGCCATCTTCGTCGACGTCGACCAGTGGGACAGGCGCGCCAAAGAGCTTGGTGGCAGCAGCAATTCATTGTTCATCGGGCTGGCGGCGCGCCTCGGCCAGATCCTCGGGCGCGTCGACGCCGACGGCATGGTGCGGGCGTCGCTGCCGGTCAGCGAGCGCACACCGGGTGACACCCGGGCCAACGCGCTGACCGCGGCTGCGGTGACCGTCGACCCCGACACGGTCACCACCGACCTCAGCCGGGTGCGCGCCGACCTGAAGGCCGCCCTGACGGCGCTGGCCGAGACCCCCAACGAACTGCTCGGCCCGCTCGCGCTGGTGCCCCTGACCCCCGCGTTCCTCGTCCGCCGGTTGGAGGGGTTGGTGCAGCAGGTCGGCAGCCCGATCGGGTGCTCGAACCTCGGCGCGCTGCCCCCGGAGACCAACCGCCCCGACGGGACCGAGGCCGACTACCTCGGGGTGCGGATGCTGGAGCCGAACACCGCCGCGGTGCTCGACCGCATGGGCGGGATGCTCTTCGTCGGGTCCGGCCGGACGGGCCGACACGTCTTCGTCACCGTCGGCAGCTGGGTCGTCGGCGGCGTCAACACGCGGACCGCGATGCGACGCGCGTTGGCCCGCGCCGTCGCCGACATGGGGCTCACCGGCGCGGTCGAGTGACCCACCGCGTTAGCCTGGGCGGTATGGCGCAGCCCGTTCGCGACGTACCGATCTCGTCGGACTCGATCCGCCTCGGCCAATTCCTGAAGTACGCCGGGATGATCGACAGCGGCGCCGACGCCAAGGGGGTGATCGGCGACGGGCTGGTGCGCGTCAACGACGCCGTCGAGACCCGGCGAGGCCGCCAGTTGCAGCACGGCGACACGGTGACGTTCGGCCGGGAGACCGCCCGCGTGACGGGTTGAGCGGCCCGTCACGCCTTGGCGATCGAGACCCGCACCCCGTCGCCGATCTCCGTGCCGTCGACCGACTCGGCGAAGGTGAAGCGGGTGGCCAGCACCTCGGCGGCGATCAGATCGGCGTGCGTCCGCGCCCACTGGACGCGGGCCTGCGGCACCGACATCGTCAGCGCGATACGGTCGGAGACGTCCAGCCCCGAGGACTTTCGCAGATCCTGCAGTTCGCGCACCCGGTCCTTGGCCCAGCCCTCGGCCTCCAACTCCGGCGTCACGGTGCCGTCGACGACGACGAGACCCGCGCCGTCAGGCAGCGCCGCAGTCCACTCCGGTTCCGCGGCAACCAGTTTCGACGAGTACTCCGCCGGCTGCAGCGTGGCCGGGCCTGCGGTCAGGGTGCCGTCCGGGTTGAGCACGCCCTCGCCCGCCTTGACGGCCTTGATCGCCGCCTGGACGTCCTTGCCCAGTCGCGGACCCGCGACCTTCGCGTTGACGGCCACCTCGAATCGCCCGTAGGCGTCGATGTCGTCGGTCAATTCGACCGCCTTGACGTTGAGCTCGTCGGCGATGAGGTCCGCGTAGGGCCGCAGCGAGTCCGGATCCTGTACGGCGACCGTCAACTTCGGCAGCGGCAACCGCACGCGAAGCTTCTTGGCCTTGCGCACCGACGACGCGACCGAGCACACGTCGCGCACCTGGTCCATGGCCGCCACCAACTCCGGGTCGCCGGGCACCTCGTCGGCCCGCGGCCAGTCGGTCAGGTGCACCGACCGGCCATCGGTCAGGCCGCGCCAGATCACCTCGGTGATCAGCGGCAGCAACGGGGCGGTCAGCCGGGCGGTGACCTCGAGCACGGTGTGCAGCGTGTCGACGGCGTCGAGATCTTCGTTCCAGAATCGCGAACGCGACCGTCGCACATACCAATTCGTCAGCGCCTCGGTGAACTGGCGAACCTGTTCACACGCCACCGAGATATCGCACACGTCCATCGAGGCGGTCAGGTCGTCGCGGAGCACGGCCACCTTGGCCAGGATGTAGCGGTCCAGCACGTGCGTCGAGTCGGTTCGCCACGTGCCCTTCGCCGGGGCGTACAGCGCGAGGAACGAGTAGGCGTTCCACAGGGGCAGCAGCACCTGCCGCACGCCGTCGCGGATGCCCTGCTCGGTGACGACCAGGTTGCCACCCCGCAGGATCGGCGAGGCCATCAGGAACCAGCGCATCGCATCCGAGCCGTCCCGGTCGAACACCTCGGTGACGTCGGGGTAGTTGCGCAGCGACTTGCTCATCTTCTGCCCGTCGCTGCCCAGCACGATGCCGTGCGAGACGCACGTGCGGAAGGCCGGACGGTCGAAGAGCGCCGTGGCCAGCACGTGCAGCAGATAGAACCAGCCCCTGGTCTGCCCGATGTACTCGACGATGAAGTCAGCCGGGTTGTGGCCGTCGAACCACTCCTGGTTCTCGAACGGATAGTGCACCTGCGCGTACGGCATCGAGCCCGAGTCGAACCAGACGTCGAAGACGTCCTCGATGCGCCGCATCGTCGACCGGCCGGTCGGATCGTCGGGGTTGGGCCGGGTCAACTCGTCGACGTAGGGCCGGTGCAGATCGGTCGGGCGCACCCCGAAGTCACGCTCCAGCTCATCGAGGCTGCCGTAGACGTCGACCCGCGGATAGGTCGGATCGTCGGACTTCCATACCGGAATCGGACTGCCCCAGTAGCGATTTCGTGACACCGACCAGTCGCGGGCATTGGACAGCCACTTGCCGAACTGACCGTCCTTGACGTGTTCGGGATACCAGGTGATCTGTTGGTTCAGCTCGACCATCCGGTCGCGGAAGTCGGTCACCTTGATGAACCACGACGACACCGCCCGGTAGATCAGCGGATTGCGGCACCGCCAGCAGTGCGGATAGGAGTGGTCGTAGGTCTCGTGGCGCAGTATGACCGCACCGTTCTCCCCTGCCGAACCGGTGCCGTTCTTCAGGTCGCGGATGATCTGCGGGTTGGCGTCGAAGACGTGCTGCCCCGTGTAGTCGGCCACCGTGACGTCGAAGCGACCCTTGGAGTCCACCGGTGTGACGGCGACGATGCCGGCCGCGTCGGCGGTGGCCTTGTCGTCCTCGCCGTAGGCCGGGGCCATGTGCACGATGCCGGTGCCGTCGTCGGTGGTGACGAACTCCCCCGGCAGGACGCGAAAGGCGTTGGGCGAGTCCATGAAGTAGGGGAACGGGGGCACGTACTGCTGGCCCAGCAATTCCCGGCCGGTGAACGTGCCGACGACGGCGGGCCGTTCGCCCAGCTCCCTCGCGTAGGACGCGACCCGGCCTTCGGCGAGCACGTAACGGTTGCCGTCGGCGCCCTGGACCACCACGTAGGTCACGTCGGGGTTGACGGCGACGGCCTGGTTGGACGGCAGCGTCCACGGGGTGGTCGTCCAGACCAGCAGGTACGACCCGGCCAGATCGGGGCTCGACGTCTGTTGGGCGATCCGGAACCCCACCGTCACCGCCGGATCCTGCCGATTCTTGTAGACGTCGTCGTCCATCCGAAGTTCGTGACTGGACAGAGGCGTCTCGTCGTTCCAGCAGTACGGCAGGACGCGGTTGCCCTCGTAGGCCAGCCCCTTCTCCCACAACTGCTTGAACGCCCAGAGGACCGACTCCATGAAGCCGAGGTCCAGGGTCTTGTAGTCGTGGTCGAAGTCGACCCAGCGAGCCTGTCGGGTGACGTAGGCCCGCCACTCCGCGGTGTACTTGAGCACCGACGCACGGCACGCCGCGTTGAACGCGTCGATGCCCAGTTCCTCGATCTGCGCCTTCTCGGTGATGCCGAGTTGGCGTTGAGCCTCCAGTTCGGCGGGCAGCCCGTGGGTGTCCCAGCCGAACCGGCGCTCGACCTTGAAGCCGCGCATCGTCTGATAGCGCGGCACGATGTCCTTGACGTACCCCGTCAGCAGGTGGCCGTAATGCGGAAGCCCGTTGGCGAAGGGAGGCCCGTCGTAGAAGACGTACTCCTGGGCGCCGTCGCGCCGGTCGATGCTGGCACGGAAGGTTCCGTCGGCGTCCCAGTAGTCGAGGACCTCGAGTTCGAGGTCGGGGAAGCTCGGCGATCCGCTCGCCGGTCTCGGATAGGCCGTCACCGTGTTCGTCTCCTGTGCCCAAGGTCTGCAAGGCACGGGGACGACGTCGCGCTCGTGCGCGAACACCGCGGTACCACCCCGCTTGCGCACACGAAGTGCGCCGCTCGACTAGGCGATCACGGGCCCACCCGTTCGGTTCTACTGAGCGTCGAGCGAACTCGGAGCGCCGTTCTTCCGAAGGCTCCCCGGTGATGGCCGGATCAACGCCGCTGAGCAGAGTTTAGAGACCGCTAGTGGGCCAGCGCCAACTCGTGGTTCGCGTGAACCCCCGGCGTGGCCTCGGAGGTGAGCTCGATCATCGCCAGCGGGAACTGGTCGGCCAGCTCGGCGACGGTGTACCGCTCGAAACTACGGGCGTCGAACCACCAGTCCAGGACGACGACGTCACCGCGGCGGAAGGCACGCAGCTCGAGGACGTGACCGCGGTGCGGGTAGTCCGCGGCCGTGCCGCCGGAGGCGAAGAGCACGTCGGCGATGGACGGGGCCGTGCCGTGGTCGGGGACGCCGCGCACGATGCGGCTGATGGCGAGGGCGCCGAGCTGCTGATGCACGCCGGCCAGCATCTCGTTGGCGTCAACCTCGGAGGGCGACACGCACGCCAGACGAATCGGTCGTGTGCTGGTGCCGTGGCAGGGCACGTCCACGACGACGACGCCCGTGCCCATGGTGCGTTCGACGGCGCGCCCCAGCGCGGCGAGGAGGATGTCGTCGGTCGAGACCTCCAGGGCCGCGGCTGCTCCGTCGAGCTCCAGAGTCAACAGCGTCGACAGCGGGGCCGAGAGCAACTCCACGTCCTCGACCCGGGGGCGGCCCTCGGGGTCGTAATCAGTCAGCTGCAGGTTTGCGCGCGTCATGACTGGCACGCTACACGGCTGTCCCATAAATGGGACACATCTGCCAAAACTGTGACGGCGATGTCAATTAAGAGAGTCCGAATCCATTTGCCGCGCACACTGCCCAAGCCCCGCCCCACCAGCTAAGCTATGCCGGTGCCACGGACTGATGAGAACGGCCGTCAGCTAAAGACCCTGCTCGACTATCTCCTGGATGGAGAGGTCGACGCGAGGGCCATCTACGATGCGCTCGGCACGTCGAGCAGCACCTACTACCGGCGCATCAAGGAAGCCGACTACCCGAACGCCGAAGAGCTGCGTCTGGTGGCAGATCGCTTCAGCCTGAGCTACCCCGACCTGCAGGTTCGCTTCGGATTGATGAGCCGCGAGGAAGTCTGGAGCTACGTGGAGTCGGCGCCGATGTCGGTGGCCACCGTCGCGGAGGCCACGATGGCGCGGCGAACGGTGCGGCGCCCTCGCCTCCGCGATCTCACGCCGCGCGCCGACGCTCCCCCGTTGTAAGTCTCGAGATTTGCCAGCGGCAACTCACGTTCGAAAGCGAAGCTCATGGGATTGGCAGTCCTCATCACCATCACACTTCTGTGTGTGGCGTGGAGTTTGTGGATTCGCCGACTGACCTGGTCGTGCCGCTGGGAGGTCGCCGCCACCCTCAACATCGCGTTGCAGGGCGCCACCGTGTTCATGATGTCGCCCCTGGCGTCGGAGACCGTCGGGCACTGGCTGCATTCGCTGACCGGACTGTGGAATCTCGAGGACTACATCGGTCACGACATGTACGTCGTCGCGGCGTCGGCGATCGTCTACAACGCCCTGGGCAGACTGCAGGACGACCACGCCATGCAGGTCACCTTCAAGCAGTACGTCGAGCGGCCGGCCACGCTGTGCATTCCGCTGCTGCTGGCCAGCTTCTCCCTCGGCAACGGCGCGACGATCTACGCCCCCGACTTCTTCGAGGTGCCCACCGACTTCTGGTTGACCACCTACTGGATGCTGCTCTGCGGAACGTTGATCTACCTGCTGGGATACGGTTCGCGGGCGCTGCTGATCCTGCGGAGGGATCCGCGCTCGCGCGTGATCGCCAACATCTACCTGGCCGCGTCGGTCAGCGGCATCCTGGCCTGCACCGTCCGGATCGTCACCGCGCTGGTGCCGTCGCTGCAGGGCGTCGAGCGTGGCAGTCTGGTGTGGTTCTTCGCCTGTATGTGCGGCGCCGGCTTCGCCTTGACGTCGGCCCATTCGTGGCGGGTCAAGACCAAGTGGTTCAGCAAGACCAGTCGCTGATCTCGAGAATCACTGCCGCACAACACGTTTCGCGTACCAGGTTCGGCAGCTGAAACATCCGTGACGAACCGGGCGGCGACGCGTCGGCGCGGTCGCCGGGTTTGCCCACGGCCCCCACTGACCGGCAGCCGCCATCGCCCTCGGCCGACTCAGCGACAGTTCAGCGGTTCGCGCAACCCCAAATCGGTCAAAAGGTATTCGATTTTGGGGAACGTCAGCAAGTTTGCGAGAATGCACCCGGAAGCGGCACGGGCACCAGCGTGGACGAGGCGTCTAAGCGGCTGTGCCATAGTCATTCTCGCTACATTGCGCATTGCGTGGTCGCGTTCCCTAAGCTCGACCCACACGTTTCGTTGCGCCGCAGAAAGGGCCGCCCATGCTGGACTCGTCGATTCCCGCGATTCTTCGCGAGCGGGCGAGCCTGCAACCCAACGACCCCGCATTCACCTTCATCGACTACGACCGCGAGTGGGAGGGCGTCGAGGAGACGCTCACCTGGGGACAGTTGCAGCAGCAGGTCGTCGCACTCGCCGCCGAGATCCGCGAGCACGCCCAGATCGGCGACCGCGTCGTCATCCTCGCCCCGCAGAACATGTCCTACGTGCTCGGGTTCCTGGCCTCCTTCGAGGCCAACGTCATCGCCGTGCCGCTGTCGACGCCGATGGTCGGCGCGCACGACGAACGCGTCGCCGCGGTCGTGCGGGACGCCCGTCCGACGGTGCTGCTCACCACCGCGAACACCGTGGCGGCGGTGCGGCCGTATGCCACCGCGCAGGACGACCAGCCCGCGCCCGCCGTGATCGTGGTCGACGAGCTCGACCTCAGCGTCCGCCGACGTTCGACGTCGCGGCGCGAAACTCCTCCGGAGACCGCCTATCTGCAGTACACGTCCGGGTCGACGCGCACCCCGGCCGGCGTGATGGTCTCGCAGCGCAATCTGTTCGCCAACTTCGAGCAGCAGGTGTCGGCGCTGCTCGTCGAATGGGGCAAGGTCGCACCGGTGGGCACCACCACGGTGTCGTGGCTGCCGTTCTACCACGACATGGGTCTCATCCTCGGAATCTGCGCACCCATCATGGGTGGCTGGCCCTCGGTCTTGATGAGCCCCATCGCGTTCCTGCAGCGACCGGCGCGGTGGGTGCAACAGCTGGCCAAGCGCGACCGCGCGCTCACCGCGGGGCCGAACTTCGCCCTCGACCTGGCCGCCGCCCGGACCACCGACGAGGATCTCGCGGGACTCGATCTCGGCAACGTGCTGGCGATCATCTGCGGCGCGGAGCGCGTGCAACCCGTCTCGGTCAAGCGATTCACGTCCCGCTTCGCCAAGTTCGACTTCCAGGGCCGGGTCATCCGGCCCTCCTTCGGACTGGCCGAAGCCACGCTCTTCGTCGCCACCGACGACCCGGCCGTCCCGCCGGTGGTCGCCACGTTCGACACCGAGAAGCTCACGGCCGGGGTCGCGAGGCGTAGCGCCACCGGGACCGACCTCGTCAGCTACGGCGTTCCGCAGTCACCGCAGATCCGCATCGTGGACCCGGAGAGCAGTCGCGAGGCTCCGGCGGCCACCATCGGAGAGATCTGGGTGCGCGGGGCGAACGTGTGCAAGGGCTACTGGAACAAGCCCGAGGAGACCCGACAGACCTTCGGTGGCACCCTCGACACCGACTCGGAAGCCGACACCCCGTGGCTGCGCACCGGCGATCTGGGGTTCGTCGAGGGTGACGAACTCTTCATCATCGGCCGCATCAAGGACCTGCTGATCGTTCGCGGTCGCAACCACTACCCCGATGACATCGAAGCCACCGTCGGAGCCGTGTCCAACGGCCGGGTCGCCGCCATCTCGGTGGAGGAGGACGCCACCGAGAAACTGGTGGCGATCGTGGAGATGAAGGAACGGGCGACGCCGGAGGAGACCCAGGAGCGGTTGGCTGCCGTCAAGCGCGACGTCACCTCGGCCATCTCCACGGCCCACGGGATCAGTGCCGCGGATCTGGTGTTCGTCTCGCGCGGATCCATCCCCATCACCACCAGCGGCAAGATTCGCCGGCAGGCGTGCGTCGACCTGTACCGCGAGGGGCGATTCGTCCGGCTGGACGCCTGACGTGATCGAGGTCGACGGCGTCAGCAAGTCGTTCGGCCTGCTGCCGGCGTTGCGCGAGGTCAGCTTCGCGGTGCCGACGGGTTCGGTTTGCGGGCTACTGGGCCACAACGGGGCCGGCAAGACCACCATCGTCAAGATCCTCTCGACGCTGCTCGAACCGTCGTCGGGTAGGGCGACCGTCGCCGGGTTCGACGTCGTCGCCGACGCCGACCAGGTGCGCCAGAGCATCGGTGTCACGGGCCAGGACGCGGCGCTCGACGGCTCCCTGACCGGCCGCGAGAATCTGGTGCTGTTCGGTCGACTGCGCGGGATGAAGCGCAAACAGGCCGGTGGCCGCGCCGACGAACTCATCGAGAGCTTCGACCTGGTCGAGGCCGCCGACCGCGAGGTCTCCACCTACTCCGGCGGCATGCGACGTCGCATCGACATCGCCGTCTCCCTGATCGTGCCGCCCAAGGTGCTCTTCCTCGACGAACCGACGACGGGGCTCGACCCCCGCAGCCGACGCGACGTCTGGACGCTGGTGGCCTCGCTCGCCGCCCAGGACGTCACCGTCCTGCTGACCACCCAGTACCTCGAGGAAGCCGACGTCCTGAGCGATTCCATCGTCATCCTCGACGCCGGCCGCGTGATCGCCAGCGGCACCGCCGAACAGCTGAAGCGCCGGATGGGGCACAGCTACTGCCAAGTCACTCCCCTGCACCCCGAGGACCTGGTCCGCGTGGTGTCGGTGCTCGGCGGCTACGAGGGCGTCGAAGTCGACGCCACCGCCAACACGGTCGCGGTGCCTGCGCCGCACGGGGTGACGACGCTCGGCGAGGTGTTCCGCAAGCTGGAGGAGCTGGGTGTCGAGCTGATGGACATCTCGCTGCGCAAGCCCTCGCTCGACGAGGTGTTCCTGCACCTCACCGGTCCCACGCTGACGGTATGACCGCCGTCGTCGCACTCACCGAACGGCAGGTTCGAGCCTCGATTCGCAACCTCGACCTCGTCTTGGCGGTGTTGATGCCGGTGCTGACGTTCGTCGGGTTCACCGTCGGGCTGCGCAACGTCATCGACACCGGCGGAATCAGCTACCCGCAGTACGTCCTTCCTGCAGTGGTGGTGCAGGCCATGCTCTTCGGCGCCCTCAACACCACCGACCAGGCCGCCCACGAGCGCGCCTCGGAGTTCGGCGTCCGGCTGCGAACCCTTCCCATCTCCGTGTACGCCCCGATGACGGCCCGGGTGCTGTACTGCCTGATCCGTGGCACGCTTGCGTTGGTCGCCGCGTTCGCGGTGGCCTATCCGTTCGGCTTCCGGATGGACGGCGGATTCGCCTTCGGCGCCATGTTCGTCCTGCTGTCCCTGACGTTGACGCTCGCGCTGTCATTCGGTGCGGAGGCGACCGGCACTCGCGCCAAGCGGACGGACACCTCCAGCCAGCTTCTGCTGATCCCGCAACTGCTGCTGGTGCTGCTCTCGACGGGCATGGCACCGGTCGACTCGTTCCCCACCGCGGTGCAGCCCTTCGTCGAGTACCAGCCCATCTCGCAGATCACCGAGACCCTGCGCGGCTTCGCCAGCGGCCACGTCGATGGGCCCAACCTGGCGATCACGCTGGCCTGGTGCGTCGGACTCCTGGTGGGGTTCGGGTACCTGGCGATCAAGGGCCAGGGACGGCAGCGGTGACGGCGCGGATGACCGTCGTCGAACCCCGGCGCTTCCCCCTGGCCACCGAGAGCATGATCTTCGCGGGCCGGTTGATCACGAGATGGCGGCGCAACCCGCTGGTGCCACTGCAGTCGCTGCTGTTCCCCACCATTTTGCTGATCGTCTACTACATGCTCGTCAGCAAGTCGATGACGCGCCTGACGGGTAGCGACAGCCTGGAGACCGTGGTGTCGATGTGCGCGTTGGCCGGCGGCATGTCGGGATCGGTCGCGGCTGCCCTGTCGATCCCGTCGGAGCGGGAGAACGGGCTGATGGCTCGCTTCTGGGTCATGCCCGTCACCCGGGGCAGCGCCCTCACCGGGACCTTGCTGGCCGAGGCGCTCCGCACCCTGATGGCGACCGTCGTGATCACGGTCGTCGGGACCATGCTCGGAATGCGCTTCCACGGCGGCCTCGTCGCGGCGCTGGTGTTCACGGCGATTCCGGTGGTGTGGGTGACGGTGTATGCCACCTTGGTCATCCTCGTCGCCCTCCGCACCCACAGCGTCGCCCTGCTCACCTGGCTGAACGGGCTGTCGCTCGGCGCGGTGTTCGCAAGCTCCGGGGTGGCCCCGCTCGAGCTGTTCCCCGCGTGGATTCGCCCGGTGGTTCGATACCAGCCGATGTCGGCCACGATCGAAGCGATGAAGAACCTCGCGCACGGCAGCTTCGCCGTGCAACCACTCGTGCTGACAGTCGTGTGGATCGTGGCGATCGCCGCCGTGGCGGGGATGTTCGTGGTGCGCGCCTATCGCACGGCAGCACGGAACGCGCGCTGACGATCGTCTAGTCGTCGTCGCGCCAGGCGGCGTTGATCCGGCTGGCGGTCTGCACCGCGATTGCGTAGCCGTCGTCCCCCTCGGCGTCGTCTGCGTCGTCGCCGTGGGCGTCGTGGGCGTCGTAGTCGACCGTGCCGGTTCGGATGGGACCGGTGGGTCCCTCGTCCTCGTAGGCCTGCGCGGCCTCCGCCCGGGCCCGCCTGCGCTTCTCCTCGATCATCTGCCGCGGCGTCTTCGACGGCCACCAGTTGCGGTCTCCGATGAGGACGGCGACGGCCGGGACCGTGATGGTCCGCACGATGAAGGTGTCCAGCAACAGCCCGACGCCGATCACGAAACCGAGCTGGACGACCGTCGACAAGCTGCTGACCGTCAGCGCCAACATCGACGCGGCGAAGATCAATCCGGCCGAGGTGATGACGCCGCCGGTGGCGCCGACGGTCTTGATGACCGCCGACCTGACGCCGTACTTCGCTTCGTCCCGGATTCGAGATATCAGCAGGAGGTTGTAATCGGCGCCGACGGCCACGAGAACCAGGAATGCCATCCCCGAGACACTCCAATACATGTCTTGGCCGAGGATGAACTGGAAGAAGATGACGCCGATCCCCATGGCCGAGACGAACGACAGCACGACCGACAGGACCAGATAGATGGGTGCGACGATCGCCCGGAGCAACGCCACCAGGATGAGGAACACGACGACCAGCGTCATGATGACGATGTAGTTCAGATCGTGGTCGTAGTGGTTTCTGATGTCGTTCTGGAACGCTGAGAAACCGACCATGGTGATCTGCGCGTCGGCGAGGCTGGTATTGGGTTTGGAACTGTCGGCGGCCTTGAGGATGAGGTCCACCTGGTCCATCGCCTCGGCGCCGAACGGGTTCAGCGCCGTCTGCACCAGATACCGCACGGTGTGTCCGTCGTCGGAGACGAACAGCTGCGCGGCCTTCTTGAATTCCTTTTGCGTGAGCACCTGCGGCGGGATGTAGAAACCCGACATCGCCGGGTCGGACGCGTCGCGCTTCATCGCCAGCAGGAACCCCGACGCCTGGTCGAGGCCGCCGCCGATGTTGCGGGTCTGGTCGACCAGGAGCTGAACGCCGTCGGCGAGCTGTTTGCTGGAGTCGGCGAGCTTGTCCGCGTTCTGGCGAAGCTCGCCGAGCTTGACGTCGAGGTCGCTCTCGTCCTCGATGCCGAGCTGCTGCAGCCCAGCGAAGGCCCGCTCGAAATTCGAGCCAATCTTGCGGATGGTGTCGTCGAGCCGGTCGGTGCCCTTGGTGTCCTTCAGACCCGCGCTGAGTGCCTTCAGATAGGTGATGTCGGCAGAGTTGTAGCCGTCCACCCGGCGCTGAAGTTCGGCCCGTGACGAAACGCAGGCTGGGTCGATGTTGCAGGCCATGCTGCTATTGAGCACCGCGAGCATGGACTGCGACGAGTCATACGCTTTGGTGACCGTGTCGAGGCTGTTGCCCAGGGAGTCTCCGACGGACTGCATGTTGGCCAGGACGGCGGCCTGCTTGGACAGGTCGTCGAAGGTGACGTCGTCACCCATGGCCTCCTTGACCTGGATCAGCCCGCTGAACACCTCGCGAATCGACCCCATCGAACCGAGCAACTGGAGACGAATCTGATTGTTGACGTCGGCCAGCTGATGCGCACCGTTGGCCAGCAGGGTGAGGTTCTGATCGTTGGTGGCGATCAGTCCGGACGCGTCGGCGAGCTTGCCGCCCACTTCGCCGGCCTGGTAGGTCGACTTGGCCTCCTGCAGCATCTCGCCGTTGGGCCTGGTGATGCCGCGCACCGAGTCGATTCCCGGTACCTGGCTGATCCGAGTGGCCATCTGCTCGAGGTCGGCCAGCGACTTGGGCGACCGTAGGTCGACGTTGGGCGCGTAGATCTGGATGAACTGCTGCATCGTGGTGCTGACGGGGAAGTGCTTGACGAGCGCGTCGTAGCCCTGATTGCTCGGCGCGTCATCGGGGAGGTTCTTGCGGTCGTCATAGTTGTACTTGATCAGGGTCGCGCACCCCGCGAGGGCAAGCAGGATGACGAGGCTGGCGGCGAGGAAGGCCCGAGGTCGCCGCACGATGCGCACGGCCGAGGTGCGCCAAAACCGTCCGGTGATGTCCTTGCGCGGCTTGACCCATCCTCGCCGGCCGGCGAGCACGATCAGGGCGGGGAGCAGTGTCATCGCCGCGAACACCGCGATGAGGATCGTGACCGCCAACGAGGGCCCGACGGTCAGGAAGACCGCCAGCGTCGCGAACGACAGACCCATGAAGGTCAAGGCGACCGTCGCCGCCGAGCCCGCGATCACCTCGCCGATGGTCGCCAGCGCGTACACCACCGCGTCGTCGGAGGCCATCCCCCGCCGCAGACATTCCTGGTATCTGCTGAACAAGAACACCGCGTAGTCGGTGCCCGCGCCCATCAACATGCCCGTCATCAGAACGATGGTCTGAGGGCCGATCGGCAAACCCAGCTCGCCGAGGCCGGCGACCACCTGCTGAGCAACGCCCATCGACACGCCGATCGTGATCAGCGGCATCAACATCGCCACGAGATTGCGGTAGACGATCACCAGGATGGTGAAGATGGTGACCACGGTCGAGATCTCGATGATCGTCTGGTCGTGTTCGCCGAGCTTGTTCAGGTCTTCGAACGTCGCCGACGCGCCGACGACGTTGACGTGGAGGGACGAACCCTTGGTGACCTCCTCCACGGTGTCGAGCGCTTTGCCGTAGGCCGCCTGACCGGGCCCGGAGCCCATCCCGCCCTCTAGGCTGATCGGCAGTGTCCAGGCGTGCTTGTCCTTGCTCGTCATCGCGTCGCGGAGTTCGGGGATGGAGATGAAGTCCTGGGTCGACTTGACGCTGTCGGTGTCGGCACGAAGCGCCGACACCAACTTCCGGTAGACGTCTTCGTCGGCCGGCGTCAGCTCGTTGTCACTCGACAGGACGACGACGGCGACGTTGCCGCCGTCGGCCTCCTTGAACGCGTTCTTCATGTGTTCGCCGGCGGCGAGGATCGGCGAGTCCTTCGGCAGCAGATCCGGCGGATTCCTCTGCGCCACCACGAACAGCGGACTGATCAACAAGAACAGCACGCCGAGCAGAGCGAACCAGAAGACGATGATCGCGATGGGTCGCCGGACGACGAACCGACCCAGCGCCTCGAATACCTCGTGCACCGAGACGCCACGAATATCGCCGCGGGTGAACATCATGTGAGGTTACACCGGCCAGCAACGGCGCCGGTCCAGCCGACGTCAGCTTCCAGCGCACTTGAGGTGACGTTTCGATGACCCGTTTGCCGTCGTCGTGTCAACCCTGCCCGAAACCGGGAGATCGTCGGAAAATCAACGTGATTCGTACCGATGGGCCGTTTCGCGGTCGACCCGATCCGCCTCGCCGCCCGCGGCATCCGCGGTCCGAGAGGGGGGCGTCGAGTCTTCGCCGACGACACTCAGGCGTCGCGCAGCGCAGCCAATTGCGAGGGCGTCTGCGCCTTTCCGTAGCGCCGAAGCCGCCAGAGGTTGCGCCGGAACACCGGGTCGAGGATCCTGAACTTGAGGGCTAGCTCGTGCCACAGGTGGAATGCGCTGCCCTGCACGCGGATCGGATCACTACCGCCGACGACGGTTGCCGCCAGCCAGAAGGCGTTGTCCTCACAACCCCACCCACAGAATTCCTCGTCGAACCCGTCGATGGCAGCCCACAGCCTACGCGGGACTGCGAGAACCGAGGACTGGGTCAAGTCGTCCTTGGTCCGGGTGCGGTCCTTCTTGAGGCGGGTCACGTCGGCGTCGGCCCCCGAGAGCAGCAGGTCAGTCGACTCACGACTCAGTTCGACGACCTTGCTCAGCGCCGAGGTTAGCAAACCGGTGCGGTGGGCCGTGGCGACTGCCTGCTCGAGCTGGGCGGCCGGGACGACGGTGTCGGAGTCGCACACGACGGCGACGTCCCAATCCCCCGCTTCGGTTGCGGCCCGGTTGATCGCCGCGCTGCGGTTGAACAGTCCCTCCGGCGACGCGCCCACGTAGATCGGGTAGTCCGGATGGCGCGCCCGCAGCCACGCCCGCGTGAACGTCCACAGCTGGTCGCGCCGACCACCGTCAGGTCGGAAGGGCACCAGGATCACTGTGCGCACGGTTCGGGGTCCTCTCGATGTCACGTCGACGGACTAGGGCGTCGGCGCCCGGGAGCTAGATGACGGTGCCCTTCAGGCCGAAGTCGGTCAGGACTCGACCGACGTGATCGGCCAACCATTCTCGCGTGTTGGCGGCGCCCACCTCGTAGCCCACGACGTTGACGGAGACGTTGCCGGCGATGCGCCCGGCCGCCACGACGAGCTGGCCGCCGGCCCGTTCGAGGGCCGCGCGGGTGACGCCCTGGTCGACGGGCCGGAAGAGCATGAACTCGGCGTCGGTTCCATCGGCGCGGGCCATCTCGGCGGGCACCTCGCCGAGGTTGGAGCACGACACCGGCAGGTCCCCGAAGATCACCTCGGCGGTGCGCCGGACGGCGCGGACGGGAACGAAGGGCGTGATGGGCAACAGTGCGTGCTTCTCGTCGTGGCCCTCGCGGACGGCGGAGAGTGCTTCCCGCACAGCGGTTCTGGCGTTGGTCAGGTCCGCTGTCGCCGCGGTGGGATCCACCGTGGCGGTCGCGATCTGCATGGCGTTGCCGCGGCGATCGTCGTCACCGCCGCGGTCACTGAGCGCGATGAGCAACGTGACGACGCCGTCGGACGGTCGCGCCCGGCCCATCCGCTCGCCCAGCACGGCGGCGACGCCGGCCAGCAACGAATAGCCGGTCCCGCCGAGTTCGCCTGCGCGGGAGTCCCAGTCTGCGGCGTCGACCACGGCCGAGGCCGTCGGCAGGACCAGCGGCCCGTCGGGGCCGTCCGGCGCGGCGGGAACGGTGGCGGCGCTCGAGGCGGAGATGGTCGTGCGGCTCCGGTAGGTGTACTTCGCCGCGGCCACGACGGTGCGGCCGAACTCGGGGAGGTCGCGCGCCACCTGTCGGGCATCGGCGGCCAGCGCCGCCCGCCGCGTCCGCGCCCGCGGCAGACGGTAGCCGAAGTCGCGACGTGTCCCACCCACGGCGTCGACCAGCGTGCGCACGGAGGCGCCGTGGTCGACCAGGCAGTGCGACGCCACCAGCGTGACCGCCGTCGTGCCGTCGGTCATCGGGAGTACACCGAGGTGCCAGCCCGGCCCGTGCACCGGGTCGACGCGGTGCTGGGAACGCTCGTCGAGCCAGGCGCCCAACTCGCTCGGCGGCCGGGCGGGGTCGATCTCCAGCGGTGTCGCCGGACCGGTCGCGGCCACCCACCGGTGCCGGCCAAACGGCAGAATCGACGGCTCGATCAGCCGTCCGGCAAAGCCGTACCCGACGTCGCGGTGAAGCCGCCGCAACCCGTCGAGGTCCACCGGATGGGTGTAGACCCACACGTACTGCACCAACTGCGAGCGTCCCGACGCCTGCATCGACAGGAACGTCGCCTGGTCGATGTAGGCCAACCGGTCGGTCACACGATCACCCCGGTGAGTTCGAATTCCTCGAAGACGGCGGCCAGGCGCTCGCGGAGCGCCGCCTTGGTGTTCTCGACACCCGGCTGATAGCCCACGACGGTGATCGTGACCTTGCCGTCGAGCCGACCGGACACGACCGTCAGCAACCCGCTGCGCTCCTCGAGCACACCGCGGGTGATGCGCTGGTCGATGCCGCGCAGCCACACCTGCTGCGCTGGCGCGCCGCCGGGGCTGGCGAGTTGCACCGGCAGATCGCCGACGTTGGAACTCGACACCGGTTGATCGGTGAACCCGAACGTCAGGTCGGCGCCGTGCCGCACGGCGAACTTGGGCAGGAACGGGTTCAGCGGCAGCAGCGCCAGTGCCTCGTCGGGCCGTTCGCGCATCACCTTCAGCGCCTCCCGCACCGCGATGCGGGTGTCGGTCAGGTCCTTGGCGACGTGGGTGGGGTCGATGCGGACATAGGCCAGCTTCACGGCGTTGGCTCTGGTGTCCTCCAGCCTCCGGTCGTTGATCGGCACGATCAACCCGACCGTGCCGTCGGCGGCCAGCGCCCGGCCCTGGTGCACCGCCAGACGCGCCGAGAGACCGGCCTGTAGCGAATGCCCGTTGCCGCCAAGCGCTTCGGCGCGCGCATCCCACTGCGCCAGATCCACGAACGCCGAGACGGCCGGCACGGTCACCGTCTCGGTGGGACGATTGACCACCGGCCTGGTCGAAGCCGCCTTGGGCGTGCCGGCCGTCCTCTGGCGCTTGCTCCGGAGGAACTTCGCCGCGGCCACCAGCGTTCGGCCTACCTCGGGCAGGTCGCGCACCGTCTGGCGGGCGTCGGCCAACAACGCCTGGCGCAGCGTGCGCGACTTGGGCAGCGGGTAGCCGAGGTCGCGTCGCGCGCCCATCACGGCCTCGAACACCGACAGGAACGCGCCGCCACCGTCACCGATGCAGTGCGAGCCGACCAGGGTGACCGCGGTCGCCCCGTCGGTCAGCGGCTGAACGGCCATGTGCCAGGCCGGACCGTGCTCCGGATCGATCGGGAGTCGCGCCCGCTCGTCGACCCAGTCGCTGAGTTCGTCGCGGGGCCGCGGGGTCGTCGCCACCTCCAGCGGTGACGGCGGGCCGAGCGAGGACACCCAGCGATGCCGTCCGAAGGGCAGCACCGACGGTTCGATCAAACGTCCCGCCAGGCCGAACCCAAAGTCCTGATGGAATCGCCGCAGTTCATCCCAGTCCGGCGCATCCTCGTACACCCAGACCATCTGCATGGCCGCGGACTGCCCGGTGGCGCGCAGGCCGAGGAACAACGCCTGGTCGACGTAGTCGAGCAGATCGTCGGTGTCCGGCCGAGTCTGACTCGACACCCTCGCTTAGCCCTTGGCCATCGGCAACAGCGATTCACGGTCGCGAATTGCGTTGCGGTGCAGTGCCTCCCCATGCCGCATATGGGCGCGACTCGATGCAGCCATCGCACCGTCGGCGACACTCAGGTATACCGCCACCATGGCGGCCAGGTAGCGGTCGACCGATTCGCGGGCGATGGGATTGTCCGGGAACGCCACCGTCACCGAGGTCTCCCGCTCGCCGCGGTTGACCCACAACCCGATCTGGTAGGCGGAGCGCGCGTCGCTGAAGACGCGGCCGTTCATGCGCTCCCACTCGGCGATGATGCTCGGGGACAGCGGGGGCAGTCCGGCGTCGAGGAACGACACCATCGGCACCCCCGGGTCCGGCGCCCGGAGTCCGAATTCCCCGTCGGCCAGTTCGAGCACACGATCGAACGGGATGGGGCCCAACGACATCCGGCCGTCGAACGAATTCTGCGCAGCCCGGGCGGTGTCGGCGAACGACTGGGGGTCGACCGTCACCGAGACGGGAACCACGCCGGTGAACCAGCCCGTGGTCTGGAACTCCTCGGGCGTCGCCCGTGTGGTCGTCGGGGTGATGACGTGATAATCCGTCGACCCGGTGAGCGCTTCCTGCGCCATCGCCGCGCACGCGAAGACGCCGCCGATGAAGCGGGCACCCGCCGCGGTGCACGCGGCCTCGAATCGGTCGGACTGCTGCTTGTCGAGCAGTCGCACGGTCAGCAGATCACCGGTCGTCGACCACGGTGGATCGCCCAGCGGGAAGGGAAAGTGCGGCAGCGTGCCGTCGTTGGCCTCGGCGAAGCGGATCCACTCCCGCACCTCCGGGGACTCCAGCGTCAGGGCGGAGAGCATCTGATCTTGGCGCACGCAGTACTCGTCGTAGCTGCCCGCCGTCGGAAGCGGAAGCGGGCCGGCGCCGCTGATCAGTGCCGCATACATCATGTGGATCTCGACCAGCACCAAGCCCATGAACATCGCGTCGGTGTGCACGTGGTCCACGCTGATGTAGAAGGTGAAGTGGTCGGCTCGCTGAATGATGCCGAACGAGAAGCAATCCCACTGCAGCGGATTGGGCGTGGCCAGCACGTGCTCTCGCCACTCGGTCGCCGTCATCTCGCCGTACTTGGTGGGCACGAACGAGATGTCCCGCGGCTTCTGGACCGTCCGGCGCAGAATCTCGCCGTCGTCGGTCATCTCGAACCAGCTGTGGTAGGTGTCGTGCCGGCGCAGATAGGCGTTGATGACGTGCGACATCGCGCGAATGTCACACTGCCCCTGCATGTCCCACGCAGGGATGTTGAGCCGCGCCATGTCGCTGCCGGTGGCCACGTGGTTGAGGTAGCCGCGGATGTGCTGCGCCTGCTGGTAGCTGGGCGGCACGGAGCTCACGGGTGCGTTCATCACCTTGGCCCGGCTGGCGGGCGACGGGTGCCAGGACACCACGTCACCGGATGCCCCGATCCAGTCGTGGATCGCCTTGATCGCAACCATCTATCTCTCCCCTGGTCCTGAAACTTCGGCGAGCGACGTCATCGGCGCTGATTCGATGGTCATGGCGACACCGCCGGCACGGCGGAGTCGACGTCGAGGTCCGCGGCGATCATCTCGCTGAGACGCTCCGCGAGGCCACGCACCGTGGTGACGTCGGTCGACCCGATCCGCACACCGGTCTCGGATTCGAGCCGGGTACGCAACTCCAACGTCCCGAGGGAGTCTAGGCCGTATTCCGACAGCGGCCGATCCGCGTCGACCGAACGCCGCAGGATGAGACTCATCTCCTCGGAGATCAGGCGTCGGACGCGGGCTGCCCACTCCTCACGCGGCAGCAGGCGGAGTTCTTCGAGGAACTCGCTGGATCCCGACCGGTCCTGGCCCATCGAGGCGAACGCCTCGGCGAACGGACTGGTCTGGGCGAAGGCGGTCAGCCATGCCGCACCGGCGACCGGTGCGTAACCGCTGTACACCCGGGTGTGTCGCATCAGGGTGTCGAAGGCGTACGCGCCGTCCTCGGGGGCGATGGCCATGCCGTCGTTGTCGGCCATGGCTTGGCCGGCACCGATCTGGGCCCACGCTCCCCAGGCCACCACCTGGGCGGGCAGGTCCTGCGCACGGCGCCACCGCGCGAAGGAGTCCAACCAGCTGTTCGCGGCCGCGTAGGCACCCTGGCCCGGCGAGCCGACCATCGCGGCAGCCGAGGAGAACAGGCAGAACCAGTCCAGCGACGCGGTGGCGGTGGCTTCGTGCAGTCGCCACGCGCCCATCGCCTTGGGCGCCCAGTCCCGGTCGATCAGCTCGTCGGTGATGTTCCCGAGCGTCGCGTCCTCGATCACCGCGGCGGCGTGCAGTACGCCACGCAGCGGGATCCCCGTCGCGGTGGCCGCGGCGACCATCCTGGCCGCGGTCTCCGCCTCCGACACGTCGCCGAGTTCGACCACGACCTCGGTGCCACCCTTGCGCAGGCGCTCGATGGCGCGTTGCGTCTCGGGCTTCGGTGCCGAGCGACCGTTGAGGACGATGCGACCGCACCCGGCCGCCGCCATCTTCTCGGCCAGGAACAACCCCAGACCGCCGAGGCCACCGGTGACCACGTACGCGCCGTCGGACCGGAACGCCGGCGCCCGCTCGGCGGGCACCACGGCGGCGAACTGACCGCTGCGCGGCACGTCGAGCACCAGCTTGCCGGTGTGCTCGGCGGCGCCCATTGCGCGAATCGCATTGGCGCCGTTGGCCAGCGGGTAATGCGTGGTCTGCGGCGGTGGCAGCGTCCCGTCGGCGATCTGCTGGTAGACGACCTCGAGGAGGCCGCGCAGCGTGTCCGGTGCGACGAGGGTCAGCAGCGCGAGGTCCACGGCGTAGAAGGACAGGTTCCTGCGGAACGGGAACAGCCCCATCTTGGTGTCGCCGTAGATGTCTCGCTTGCCGATCTCGACGAAGCGGCCACCGAAGGTCAGCAGCTCGAGGCCGGCCCGCTGCGCGGCACCCGGCAGCGAGTTCAGGACGACGTCGACTCCGTAGCCGTCGGTGTCACGCCGGATTTCGTCGGCGAACTTGGTGCTGCGCGAGTCGTAGACATGCGCAACGCCCATGTCGTTGAGCATCTTTCGACGCTCGGGGCTGCCTGCGGTCGCGTAGATCTCCGCACCGGCAGCCTGGGCGATGGCCACCGCGGCCTGTCCGACTCCACCGGTGGCGGAGTGGATCAGCACCTTGTCACCGGAGCTGATCCTGGCCAGGTTGTGCAGTGAGTACCACGCGGTCGCGTGAGCACTCGGCACGGCAGCGGCCGTGGCGTCCGGCAGTTCACCGGGGATGCGCACCGCGAGGTTCGCATCGCAGGTGACGAACGTGCACCACGCACCGGTGGCCGAGATGCCCGCGACGCGGTCGCCGATCTCGTGGCCGGTCACCCCGGCACCGACGGCGGTGACCACGCCGGCGAAGTCCGCACCCAGCTGGGGCATGCGTCCCTCGAAGGACGGGTAGCGACCGTAGGCGACCAGGACGTCGGCGAAGTTCAGGTTCGACGCCGAGACCGCCACTTCGATCTGGCCGGGTCCCGGTGCCGTCCGTTCGTAGCTGACCAGCTCGGCAGACTGCAGGTCTCCCGGCGTGCGGATCTGCAGTCGCATTCCGTCACGGTCGGGGTGCACCACGGTGCTGTGGCGCTCTTCGGGCTGCAGCGGCGTGACGTTCAGCCGCGCGGTGAAGTAGTGACCGTCGCGCCACGCCGTCTCGTCCTCGTCGGACAGCGAGAGCAGCTCGGCACCGACCAGCCTGACGTCGGTGGTGTCGTCGACGTCGATCTGGGTGGGCCGCATCCGCGGATGCTCCATCCCGATGACCCTGACGAGGCCACGCAAGCCACCCTGGGCGAGGTTCGGCAGGTCGCCGGGGAGCACGGTCTGCGCACCCCTGGTCACGACGAACAGCCGCGGCGGCTCGCCTGCGACGTCCGGGAGCACCTTGGCGATGCGCACGAGGTGACGCACGTGGTCGGCGCCGTCGGCGACCAGGTCGGCGTCGGCCGAGCGCGGATCCTGCACCACCACGATGCCCGCACTGGGGCGGGCGACGAGGGTCCTGCGCAGCAACTCGGCGTTGGCGGCGTGATCGCCGTCGGCACTCCACGTCATCGCGGTCACGTCGGCCTCGTCGGCCTTCAGCACGTCGGCCAGCTGGTGGGCGAGCATGTCGGACTCGTCGGAGGTGCTGATCAGCAGCCAGTGCCCGTGTCCGACCACGTCGGTGGCTGGCGTCTCCTGGCGCCGCCAGTCGATGGTCAGCAGCCGCTCGTTGAGCCGCTTGTCGCGCAGCCCCTGCTCGGAGACACCCGTGCCGAGGCGAAGGCCTCCCACGGTCAGCAGGACGGCGCCGTGCTCGTCGAGAACCTCGACGTCGACCTCGACCGACCCGGCGCTGGCGTTCACCAGCTGCACGTAGCAGTAATGGGCGTTGCGCGTCGACGCGTGGGCCCGCAGTCGCCGGACGCCCAACGGCAGCATCAGCGTGCCGGTGTGGTCGGTGTGCAGATCGGGGTGAGCACCGACGGCCTGGAAGCAGACGTCGAGCAGTGCGGGATGGATCCCGTACGCGCCCTGCTGCGACCGGATGGAGCCGGGCAGCGCGACCTCGGCGAGCACCGAACCACCGGGACCCTGGGTCGTGTGAGCCGCCGTAAGGCCGCTGAACGCAGGTCCGTACTGGATGCCCCTGGCGTCGTACCAGTCGCGCATCTCGGCACCGGTCAGGTCCACGGGGTGGTCGGCGAGCAGCGCGGCCACGTCGTAGGCGGCCTTTTCGGGTGCCTCGTCGACCGTCTGGAGCACCGCGGAGGCCCGTCGGACCTCCTGACCCTCGAGCCGAGTCGTCACCTGGAAGTCGGTGACGCCGTCCGAGGTGAGTGACGCCACGGCGGAGATCGGCGTGTGCCCCTCGAGCAGCAGCAGGTCCTCGAACAAGAGGTCGCGGGCCTCCGATGCCTCACCGAGGACGGTGCGGGCCGCGGCGATCGCCATTTCGCAGTAGGCGGTGCCTGGCAGCGCCGCGACGCCGTGCACCTGATGGTCGGCGAGCCATGGCTGCGCGTCGGTGCCGACGTCGGACTGCCACACGTGGCGCTCCGGCTCCTCTGGCAGCCGGACGTGCGCGCCGAGCAGCGGATGGACGGCGAGGGTCGACGTGCCCTGCTCCTGTCCGTCCCTGGTGAGCATCAGACGTGGGTGGTTGAACGTCGGAAGCGGCGCGTCGACGAGCGCGCCGACCGGCCACAGGGCGGCGAAGTCGACCGCGGCGCCTGCATCGTGCAGGGCAGCCACGAACCCGCGGAGCCCATGGGGCAGCTCCTGCTCGCGGCGGATGCTGGCAAGCGCGGCAAGGCGGACGTCGAGGCTGCGGGCGTTCTGGTCCACCGCGTAGGTCAGCAGCGGGTGCGGCGACAGTTCGCCGAACACGCGGTAGCCGTCCTCCAGCGCCGCCTGCACCGCGGCCGCGAAGCGAACCGCGTGGCGCAGGTTGTCGGCCCAGTAGTAGGCGTCGAAGTCCGCGGGGTCACGGGGGTCGTACAGCGTCGACGAGTAGTACGGCACCGTCGGCTCGGCGGGCGAGATGTCCTCGAGCGCCTCGGTGAGCTCGTCGAGGATGGGGTCGACCTGCGGAGAGTGCGACGCGACGTCGACGGCGACCTCGCGGGCCATGATGCCGCGGGCCTCCCATTCGGCCGCCAGCTTGCGCACCGACTCCTTCGCACCGCCGACGACCGCGGACTGCGGCGAGGCCACCACCGAGAGCACCACGTCGTTGACGCCGCGGGCGGCGAGTTCGGAGAGCACCTGCTGAGCGGGCAGCTCCACCGAGGCCATCGCGCCGGAGCCGGCCAGGGTCGCCATCAACACCGAGCGACGGCAGATGACCTTGACGCCGTCGGTCAGCGTGAGTGCCTCGGACACGACGGCGGCGGCGACCTCACCCATGGAGTGACCGATCACCGCGCCGGGCACCACGCCGTGGGCCTTCATCGCCGCGGCGAGTGCGACCTGGACGGCGAACACCGTCGGCTGCACCTTGTCGATGCCGGTGACGACCTGATCGGAGGACATGGCCTCGGTGACCGAGAAGCCGGACTCGGCCGCGATCAGCGGTTCGATCTCGGCGACGGTGCTGGCGAACACCGGCTCGGAGGCCAGCAGGGCCTTGCCCATGCCCGCCCACTGCGAACCCTGCCCGGAGAACACCCAGACCGGGCCGCGCTGGCCTCGGTCGACGGCCGCCTCGTACGGGGCGTCGCCGTCGGCGACCGCGCGCAGCTCGGTGATCAGCGTGGCACGGTCGGCCGCGATCACGACCGTGCGGACGGGGCGATGGGCGCGTCGACGCGTCAGCGTGTAGGCCAGGTCGGCCAGGTCGGCGTCGGGCTTGCCATCCACCCAGTCGGCGAGGCGTCCGGCCGTGCGCCGCAGCTCGTCGGCCGTGGTGGCCGACAGCGGGAACAGGTGCGGACCGGTTGCCCGTTCGGGGGTGGTCGTGGCGTCGACGGTGCGCGTCGACGACCCTGCCGGGGCCTGCTCGAGGACGGCGTGGACGTTGGTTCCGGACAGGCCGTAGGACGACACGGCCGCGCGCCGCGGGTGGTCGCCCTCGACGGGCCACGCCGTCTCCTCGGTTGGCACGAAGAGATTGCTCTCGATGCTCGCGATCTCGTCGGGCATCGAGGTGAAGTGCAGGTTCTTCGGCACCACGCCGTGCTGCAGCGACAGGATCGCCTTCATCAGCCCCACCGCGCCGGACGCGGACTGGCCGTGTCCGAAGTTGGTCTTGGCCGAGCCCAGGGCCACCGGCCCGGACGTGCCGTACACGGCCGCCAGGCTGGCGAACTCGATCGGGTCGCCGACCGGCGTGCCCGTGCCGTGCGCCTCGACCATGCCGATGGTGGCGCGGTCGACGCCGCCGGCGGCCAAGGCCGCCTCGTAGACCCTGATCTGCGCGTCGCGCGAGGGTGTGGCGATGTTGACGGTGTGGCCGTCCTGGTTGGCCGCCGTGCCGCGGATGACCGCCAGCACCTCGTCACCGTCGGCGAGGGCGTCGTCGAGGCGCTTGAGCAGCAGGACGGCGGACGCCTCGCCTGAGACGAAGCCGTCGGCGTCCACGTCGAAGGCGTGGCAGGCGCCGGTGGCCGACAACATTCCCTGCGCCGAGCCCGAGGACATCTTGCGGGGCTCCAGCATGATGGAGACGCCGCCAGCGAGTGCCATGTCGCTCTCGCCGTCGTCCAGACTGCGGCACGCCATGTGCACGGCGAGCAAGCTGGACGAGCAGGCGGAGTCGACGGTGAACGCCGGGCCGTGCACGCCGAGGTGGTAGGCGATGCGTCCGGAAGCCAAGCTGAAGTTGCTGCCGGTGAATCCGTAGGGACCCTCGACGGCGTTGGCGTCGGCGGCGAGCAACTGATAGTCCTGGTGCGTCATCCCCATGAACACCCCGGTGAGGGAGTCAGCGATGGCGGCCGGGTCGATGCCCGCGTGCTCGACGGCTTCCCACGCGGTCTCCAGGAGGAGCCGCTGCTGGGGGTCGATCGCGATCGCTTCGCGCTCGCTGATGTTGAAGAAGTCGTTGTCGAAGCCGGCGACGTCGTCGATGAACGCGCCCCACTTCGAGATGGACCGTCCCGGCACGCCGGGCTCCGGGTCGTAGTACTCCTCGGCGTCCCAGCGATCCATCGGCACCGTGGTCACGGCATTCACACCGCGCAGTAGCGCAGCCCACAGACCCGCTGGCGAATCGATGCCACCGGGAAGACGGCACCCCATGCCGATCACGGCAACTGGGGAGACCGGTGTCTCTGCCACGTACTTCACCCTCTCCAACGAACGAACCCAGGCTCCGGACCCGGTTGTGCTCCATGAAGACGTCGGTCCCCGGCGCTGTGGATCAGTTGTGAGACCTTTCCATTTGCACCTGGGCTTCAGTATTGATAAAGAGTTCCGGACCAGCAAACCGAACTTTTAGTACGGACCATTAGTACGAAAAATTGGGCAAATCCGTTACCGCCCTTTCCAAGTCAACATTCTTCGGTCGGGACACTACACCGACAGCTACCTATTCGTCCCAACAACCTCGTTTAGGCGCATACGCTGCGGAAATGCCAAATATTGACGCGAATGCTCGTTTCTAGCGACCTGCCATAAGTGCCCGTGCGATTTCGCCATGGACAAATCTGGCAAACACATCTACGGACGATGCGAATTCGACAGTAATCGTTGTCAGTTGCCACCGAATTGGTCATCGACGCTTAACCGTACGTTCATCCTCGCAGCTCGCGACGCCCTTGAGGGCGGCGCTGGCACCGCCGCAGTGCCGTAGACGCCGCCATCGCGACCGGCGTGGTCGAACTCGGTACGCCACGGTGGACATCCTGGCTACTCTGTCGCCGATAGCGACACGGGTACCTACCGTCACTCTGGCAACATTGCTGAACTCGTGCGGCCGGAACGGGGTCGATTCGGGCCTCCACGGGGCCCGATTGACCCGAATGCGTTGTCGCGCATGGCAAATAGCCAGACAACGTTCGTTGTCGCCACGGCGGCCCGTCTCGGGTACCGGGCGAAAATTAGTGAACGAATCCGAGGCGCGACGAAGTTACACCGCTGCGGAGAGCCCGGAGAATGCGGCGCCAAGCTTGGCCACGGCGTTAAACCCGTCCTTGCGAGCTCGGAAAACACCTCTTCTGATCAACGCGGCGGTGGCGACGAAACCCGCCTGGTCGCTCACCAGCAGCGGCGTGAGCAGCCGATTGTGCACGAAACCGAAGGCCAGGCCGCTCTGCGGGTCGGCCCACCCCAACGATCCACCGAGGCCGACGTGGCCGAAACCGGGCATGATGCCCCCAAGTGGCAGCCCGTGATAGCCAAGGTGAAACGACAGCGGCATGATGAGCCCGGCATCGGGATGCAGGCTCGGTCGCCCGCTGAGCGTGGCCGCCAGCTCGGTCGACAGGAACTGGGTGCCGTCGATCCGACCACCGTTGGCGATGGCTCCGTACATCCGCGCCAGTCCCCTGGCCGTCGCGACCCCGTTGGCGGCCGGCAGTTCGGTGTCGAGCAACGAGATGTCGCCCTGCACGGTGGCCTTCATCCCGGGGAAGTACATCGACCCCAGCCCGCCCGAGAACGGCAGCGCCGCGAACCGGGGGGTGAGGAAGTTGACCAGCGGATTCTGAAACCTGCTCTGTGGTCCGATGATCCGCGCCGGCTGGGTGGGCGCGGCGGCCGGCGGCCGGCCGAGGTGAATGCCGTCGACGTCGAGCGGCTCGGCGAGCTCGGTCCGAAACAACTCCCGCATCCCACGTCCGGTGACCGCGCGCGCCAGGCCCGACATCAGCCAGCCGTAGGTCAACGCGTGATACGACGGTTTGCCCTTGAACCACCCCATGGGGGCCGCAGCCATGCGGTCCTCCATCAGCAGGTGGTCCATCAGATCGGTGCCGCTGGCGCCGTTGAGCTGTGACAACCCGGCGCGGTGCCGCATCAACTCACGCACGGTGACACTTTCCTTGCCCCTGGCAGCGAAGGCCGGCCAGTACTTTGCAACGGGAGCGTCGTACTCGAGCAGGCCCCGGTCGGCCAGCCGGTGGATGACGGTAGAGGCCATGCCCTTGGTCGCCGAGAACACCATCGCGCCGGTGTCGGCCGTCCACGGCCTGGTCCCCCGCCGGTCTGCCCAGCCAGTCCAGACGTCGACTACGGGTTGCCCGTCGAGGTATATGCACAGGGCGCCGCCACCGAAGCGTTTGCCCGGGAAGAGCTGGGCGAAGGCGCGCACCGCGCACGCGAAACTGGGATCCGCCTCGCCGCGGACGTGGTGCGGAAGCGCCGCGCTGCGCTCGCCGCCGATGGCTGGAATCACGATGAACGAAATTACTCTCATCACCGGCAAACTTGACGGCTGTTTACCGATCCGTTAGCGATTAGCGCGGTCTCGCTCCACCTCGAGGGGCTCCGGGCGGGTCAGTAGACGAGGTCGAGAATCTGCTGGGCGGCCAGGGCTGGAGTCAGCAACCCGTCACGCACCCGTTGCTCGACGTCGGCGCGCACCGACTTCACCCCGGCATTGGAGGACACCTTGTCGAGCACCGCTTCGCGGACCATCGACCACATCCAGTCGACCTGCTGGCGGCTTCTGCGGGCGTCGAACTCCCCTGCGTCGGTCAACACCCGGCGATGCTCGAGAACCGTCGCCCAGAGCTCGACGAGCCCGGACCCCTCCAGTGCGCTCGCAGTGAGAACCGGCGGACGCCAGAGGCTTTCGCGGGGGTAGAGCAACCGGATGGCCCCTCCCAGCTCGCGCGCGGCGGCCTTGGCGTCGGCGGCATGCCTGCCGTCGGCCTTGTTCACCACCACGATGTCGGCGAGTTCCAGGACGCCCTTCTTGATGCCCTGCAGCTGGTCGCCGGTGCGCGCCAGCGTGAGGAACACGAAGGTGTCGACCATGTTGGCGACCGTCACCTCCGACTGTCCGACGCCCACCGTCTCCACCAGCACCACGTCGTATCCCGCCGCCTCCAGTAGGACGATCGTCTCCCGGGTGGCCTTGGCCACCCCGCCGAGCGTGCCCGAGGTCGGCGACGGGCGGATGTAGGCGTCGGGGTGCACGGCCAGCCGGGCCATCCGCGTCTTGTCGCCGAGGATCGACCCTCCCGTCCTCGTCGACGAGGGGTCGACGGCCAGCACCGCCACCCGGTGGCCTTGCTCGATGAGCGACATCCCCAGCGCCTCGATGATGGTCGATTTGCCCACCCCCGGCACACCCGTGATGCCGACGCGGATGGTGGGGCCGGCGGAGGGATGGGGGTACCTCCCGCTTGCGGGGGACAGCTCCATCAGCAGCCGCTGGGCGTTCTCCCGGTGGTCGGCCCGGGTCGACTCGACCAGCGTGATCGCCCGCGGCAGTGCGGACCGATCCCCACCGCGGATGGCTGACGCGAGCTCGGTCGGGTCCATTTAGGGGAGCGAGTATCCCAGCCGATCGGCCAGCTTCTCGAGCAAGCCGATCGCGGCGTCGGCGATCACGGTCCCCGGTGGGAAGATCGCCGTCGCGCCGGCGGCGTACAACTCGTCGAAGTCGCCAGGAGGGATGACCCCGCCGACGACGACCATGATGTCGGGGCGGCCCGCCTCGGCCAGCGCGTCGCGCAGCGCCGGCACGAGGGTGAGGTGCCCGGCCGCCAGCGAGGACACCCCGACGACGTGCACGTCGTTGTCGACCGCCTGGCGCGCGACCTCGTCGGGGGTGGAGAACAGCGAGCCGACGTCGACGTCGAACCCGATGTCGGCGAACGCCGTCGCGATGACCTTCTGGCCGCGATCGTGGCCGTCCTGACCCATCTTGGCGACCAGGATGCGGGGCCTGCGGCCGTCGGCCTCGGCGAACTTCTCGACCAATTCCGTTGCCGCTGAGACGTTCCGCACGTTGGAACCCTTCCCCACCTCGTCGCGGTACACACCTGCGATGGTGCGGATCTCCGCCTGGTGGCGACCGTATACCTTCTCCAACGCGTCGGAGATCTCACCCACCGTGGCCTTGACGCGCGCCGCCGCGATCGCCAGTGCCATCAGGTTGTTCCCCAGCCCGTCCTCACCGGCAGTCCCCGAAGCAGCTGCCGCGCGGGTCAATTCGGCCAGCGCGGCCTGGGTCGCCGCCTCGTCTCGGTCGGCCCGCAACTGCTCGAGCTTGGCGATCTGCTCGGCACGCACCCGGCTGTTCTCGACCTTGAGGACCTCGACCTCCTGGTCGGCGTCCACCTGATACTTGTTGACCCCGATCACCGTCTGTGCACCCGAGTCGATGCGCGCCTGCGTGCGGGCGGCGGCCTCCTCGATGCGCAGTTTCGGGATGCCCTCGTCGATGGCCCGGGCCATGCCACCGTGTTCGGCGACCTCGGCGATGTGGGCGCGGGCCTTCTCGGCGAGCTGATGGGTCAGCCACTCCACGTAGTACGAACCGCCCCACGGGTCGATCGGTCGGGTGGTGCCCGACTCCTGCTGCAGCAGCAACTGAGTGTTGCGGGCAATGCGCGCGGAGAAGTCCGTCGGCAGTGCCAACGCCTCGTCGAGGGCGTTGGTGTGCAGCGACTGCGTGTGGCCCTGGGTTGCGGCCATGGCTTCGATACACGTGCGGGCGACGTTGTTGAACGGATCCTGGGCGGTCAGCGACCACCCGGAGGTCTGCGAATGCGTGCGCAGGGACAGCGACTTGTCGCTCTTGGGGTCGAACTGTGCAACCAGCTCACTCCACAGCAGCCGGCCGGCGCGCAGCTTGGCCACCTCCATGAAGAAGTTCATCCCGATGCCCCAGAAGAAGGACAGCCGAGGTGCGAACTTGTCGATGTCCAGACCGGCGGCCAACCCCGCCTTGATGTACTCCACGCCGTCGGCGAGGGTGTAGGCCAGCTCCAGATCGGCCGTGGCACCGGCCTCTTGGATGTGGTACCCGGAGATCGAGATCGAGTTGTACTTTGGCATCTTCACGCTGGTGTAGCCGAAGATGTCGGAGATGATCCGCATCGACGCCTCGGGCGGATAGATGTAGGTGTTGCGGACCATGAACTCCTTGAGGATGTCGTTTTGGATGGTCCCCGCCAGCTTCTCCGGCGGCACGCCCTGCTCCTCGGCGGCGGCGACGTAGAGCGCCAGGATCGGCAGCACCGCGCCGTTCATGGTCATCGACACCGACACCGTCGACAGGTCGATGCCGTCGAAGAGCTGCCGCATGTCCAGGATCGAGTCGATCGCCACCCCGGCCATGCCGACGTCGCCCGCCACCCTGGGGTGGTCGGAGTCGTATCCGCGGTGGGTCGCCAGATCGAAGGCGACCGAGAGCCCCTTCTGACCGGCAGCCAGGTTGCGCCGGTAGAAGGCGTTGGACTCCGCCGCGGTGGAGAAGCCGGCGTACTGCCGAATCGTCCACGGTTGGTTGACGTACATCGTCGGGTAGGGGCCGCGCACGAACGGCGGGGCGCCGGGAAGGCTCTCCAGCGGGTAACCGGCGTCGACGACGGCGTCGCGGTCGGCGGCGACGTAGACCGGCTTGACCTGCACGCCCTCGGGGGTCAGCCAGTCGAGTTGGTCGGCGGTGTAGCCGTGCGCGGCGGCGGCCGTCGCCACCAGCTCGTCGACGTCCGCGGAGGTCGCCGCGACGGGGACCGCGTCGCCGCAGAGGGTTACGTCGGCGAAGTTGGCGATGCGCGGCGTAGTGGCAGTCATGTCAGGCCCCCAGTCGGTCGAGCAGCGTGGACAGCGCCGCGATGGCGTCGATCTTGGCAGTCAGGTATTCGTCGGGGCGGTGGTCGCAGTCCGCGACGGCCTTCTCGGGTCCGGCCAGGTAGACACCGGTCACCCCCGCCGCGCGAGCCGCCTCCACGACGCCGGAGGCCTCCTCGGCATACCGGGCGTCGGTGCCGCAGACGACGACCACGCCGGGGTGTCCGGCCTCGGTCAGGGCCTGGGCCACCCCCGCCGCGCTCACCGTGCCGGGGTTGACGGCCTCGACTCCCCCGGACGCCAGCAGGTTCGCCGCGAACGAGGTACGGACGTTGTGTTCGGCCAGCGGCCCCACCGGCAGCAGCAGCGCGCTCGGTCGGGCGCCGTGCGCGGCGAGGTAGGCGTCCGACCGGTCCCGGAGAGCCTCGAAGCCGGCCGCGTAGCGCGCCACCGAGGACGCCGACGCCGACGGCACGAGTGGGGCCTCGGCGAGGTTCGGGTACTCGTTGACCCCGGTAAGAGCCGTGCGCCGATGGGCGACGTCGTCGCTGCGGGCGTCGCGGACGCGGCCGATCTGCGCGGCGACGTGGTCCGCGGCGTCGACGAATCCGCCCCGGGCCTCGACGTCCTGGAAGTGGCGCCAGGCCTCCTCGGTGAGTCGGCGGGTGAGGTCCTCGACGAACCAGGAGCCGCCAGCCGGGTCGAGCACCCGCCCCAGATGTGACTCCTCCAGCAGCAGCAACTGCGTGTTGCGCGCCATCCGGCGGGCGAAAGTCCTTGCCGCGGTGGGTAATCCGCCCGGGATGGCACTGTCGAACTCGTGCACCTGGACGGTGTCGGCGCCGCCCACCCCCGCACCGAAGGCACCGAGGGTGGTGCGCAGCATGTTCACCCAGGGGTCGCGCTGAGCCATCATGGCCCGCGAGGTCACGGCGTGAATGGTGGCCGCGCCCGCGGCGGGGTGTCCGACGACCTCGGCCACCCTGGCCCACAGCTGCCGCGCCGCCCGCAACTTGGCGATCGTCATGAACTGGTCGTCGTCGGCGCCGAAGCGGAAGGAGATCTGCGCCAGCGCATCCGCGGTGGCGACGCCGCCGTCGCACAGCAGCCGCAGATAGGACACCCCGGCCGCGACGGCGCCGGCCAACTCCCAGGACGCGCTGGCCCCGAGGTCGTGCAGGCCGGCGCCGTCGACGGTCACGGCTCGAACGCCGCCGCCGTAGCCCACCGTCGAGGTGGCGGTCGCGAGGACCTCGTCGATGGTCGGCGCGCTGCGAGAGGTCAGCACCGCAGTGAGCGGGTCGGCGCCCAGGTCGACCGACAGGCGTCGGCGCTTCTCGTCGTCGAAGCCTTCGACCAGCGCCAGAAGGGCGTCGGCGGCCGCGGCGTAGTCCGCGCCGGCCTCCACGATCACCGGGACCAGGTCGAGGAACACGCCTTCGAGCAGCCGGTCTAGGTCGGCCACCGCGACACCGCTGGAATCAGGCCCCGTCGCGCCGGCATCGCCCACGCGCAACACCAGCGCGCTGACGCCGTCGACCAGTGCGCTCAGCACCGAGTCGTTGCCGTCGGACACGGCCGACTGACCGGGCAGCGGGAAGGACTCGGCGACCTTCCATCCGGACGTGACGTCGCGACCGGCGTCGCCACCGCGGACGTAGGGCCACCGTCCCGGCAGCGACGGCTCGGGCAGCGCGTCGGCGGCGGTGTACAGCGGACGGATCGGGAAGCCCTCGTAGGTGGGTGAGTCCAACAGGCGCTCGGGTTCGTCCCCCAGTTCCGTGGGGTCCTTGCGGCTGCTCTTGGCCAAGACCCCGGCAACGGCAGCGCGCCACTGGTCGCGGTTCGACTCAGCCGTGCCGAGACTCGAACTGGACACCTGTTCGGACACTGTTGACTCCCCTGTCATCGACCTTGATGCAGCGTGTGACTTGACAACTGTCCATCAGGCTAAATGATCGCCGTCACGGCGCGAACCGGCAGGCCCGAGGCTACTGACGGGTAGCTCCGCCGCGTCGTCTCGTGCGACCGCCCGCCGACCCGTAGTCTCGGAAGACGTGAAGGGGATAGTCAGCACGTTGGGCGCGGTGCGAGCCTCGATCGCGTCGACCGCGGCCCAGGTTCCCCGCCGCAAGTTGGCGGCCGTCGTGGCCGCCGTTGTGATTCTCGTCGCAGTCGCCTATCTGGTGCCTCTGCCCACGGCGGTGCAGATGCGTGACTGGGCGACCTCGGCCGGTCCGTGGTTCCCGCTGGCGTTCTTCCTCGCCCACGTCGTGATGACCGTGCTTCCGTTCCCGCGCACCGCCTTCACGCTGTCGGCGGGCCTGTTGTTCGGGCCGCTGCTGGGCGTGTCGCTGGCCGTCGCGGCGTCCACGATCAGCGCGATCGTCGCCCTGGTCCTCGTCCGGGCCGCCGGACTTCAGCTCGCCCGATTGGTGTCGCATCCCCGGGTGGAGATGGTCGACGCTCGGCTGCGGCAGCGCGGTTGGCCGACGGTGCTCTCCCTGCGCCTGATTCCCGCGGTGCCGTTCTCGGTGCTGAACTACGCCGCCGGCGCCTCGGCCGTCCGGCTCGTGCCGTTCGCGATCGCGTCCTTCGTCGGCCTGCTGCCGGGCACCGCCGCGGTCGTGATCCTGGGCGACGCGCTCACCGGAAACGTCAGCCCGCTGCTGCTCGTCATCTCGGCGGCCACCGCCAGCCTGGGCGTGGCCGGGTTGGTCTACGAGGTGCGCAGTCAGCGGCGTCACGACCGCCGTGACGCCGGCGACTGTGTGCCTAGCGCGACCCCGGCCCCGTGACGGTCATCGCACCGAATTGGCCCAGCACGTCGAAGGCCTTCTTGATCGGCGCCACCATCGGGGCGCACGCCGCGGCGTCGCCGGCCTGCATCGCCGCGAGGCCCACCTAGGTCCGCCGCGCGGTCAGCGCACTCACTGCTCGCGGTTTCCGTGGCGCGAGGACGGCGGTTGCGAGTAGTCGGTCGCGGGGGGCTGCGCCTGCTGCGTCAGCGGGGCGTACTGCGGGGTCCCGTCGATGGCGCCTTGAACGGGCGTCCGCGCCTCGGCCACCGCCTGCGCCACGGCTTGCGCGATCTCGGGATCGGACTTGGTGTTGAACCACTCGGCGACCTCGGCCGAGTCGTCCTCCGGCTTGGGCAGGTCCTCCTCGACCGGTGACGGCGTGTAGCGGAAGACGCCGTCCGAGCCAGGCGCGCCCAGCATCTTGGTGAAGCCCTCGAGCGCCGAACCGAAGTCGCTGGGGACCAGCCACACCTTGTTGGCCTCGCCCTTGGCCATCTCCGGCAGGGTCTGCAGATACTGGTAGGCCAACATCTCCGGGGTGGGCCGCCCCGCCTTGATCGCGGCGAAGGTCTTCTCGATCGCCTTCGCCTCGCCCTGCGCCTTCAGATACGACGCGGCGCGTTCACCCTGGGCCCGCAGCATCCGCGACTGCCGATCGGCCTCGGCAGCCAGGATCGCCGCCTGCTTGGCACCCTCCGCGGCGAGGATCTGCGCCTGCTTCTGGCCCTCGGCCTGCTTGATCGACGCCTCTCGGTTGCCCTCGGCGGTCAGGATCATGGCGCGCTTCTCGCGGTCGGCGCGCATCTGCTTCTCCATCGAGTCCTGGATCGACGGCGGCGGATCGATGCTGCGCAGCTCCACCCGCGCCACCCGCAGACCCCAGCGACCGGTGGCCTCGTCGAGCACCCCTCGGAGTTGACCGTTGATCTGGTCGCGCGAGGTCAGCGCCTGCTCGAGGGTCATGCCGCCGACCACGTTGCGCAGTGTGGTGGTGGTCAGCTGTTCGACGCCGACGATGTAGTTGCTGATCGCGTACACCGCGGCCCGCGGCTCGGTGACCTGGAAGTAGACGACGGTGTCGATGTTGACCGTCAGGTTGTCCTCGGTGATCACCGGCTGCGGCGGAAAGGACACCACGCGCTCTCGGAGGTCCACCCTGGCGCGGATCTTGTCGACGAACGGCAGCAGCAACGTCAGCTGTCCGGAGACGGTCTTGCTGTAGCGACCCAACCGCTCGATCACCGCGGCCTCGGCCTGCGGGATCACCTTCACCGACTTGGCGACGACGATGATCGCGAAGATCACCAGCACCGCCGCCACGATCAGCCCGAAGAAAGCACCATCCATGTCGCCGTTCCTCTCTAGGTTCAAAATCCCTTGAAGACGACTGCAGTGGCACCGTCGATGCGCACCACCGTCACGTGCTCGCCCGGTTCGTACACGTCGTCGTCGTCGAGGGGCCGGGCCGTCCAGACCTGTCCGTCGAGCTTCACCTGCCCCTCGTGTCGCGCGACCTTGTCGAGCACCAGTGCGCCCTGACCCTCGAGGGCCTTCATCGGCTCCGGCAGCCCCGTGCCCGCGGTGAACCGCCGCCGCAGGGCCGGCCGCACCGCGAGCAGAAGCAGGATGGAGACCGCGGCGAAGACGACGCCGTCGACCCACACCGGGCCACCGAACACGGCGCTGACCCCGGCGGCGGACAGCGCGCCGCCACTGAGCATCAGCAGGAACAGATCACCGGTCAGCGCCTCCGCACCGGCCAGCGCCAGCGCCGCCACCAGCCAGATCAGCGCGCCCATCTTCACAGCCTACTGGCAATCGTGCTCGCCAAGCCGGCGATGACTACACTCCCTGCATCATGTGGTGCCCCAGTGTCTCCCTGTCGGTGTGGGCCAACGCCTGGCTCGCAGGCGTGGCCGCGCCGGACGACGTCTTGGACGCGCTGTCCTTGTGGGCGCCAAGGCATTCCGTCACCGCCTACGACTCGGTCGCGGCCGACCGCACCGGGCTGCCGTGGCCGGATCTGACCGACGCCGGCGCGGTGTCGATGCTGCAGACGCTGCGCACCGCGGCAGGGCCGATCACCGGCGAGCCTGCGATGGCCGTCGCCCTGCCCGTCCCGGGCGACGTGCGCGGGCTGCCCGCCGGCACGCAGTTCACCGCCGACGCGATCACCGCCGGGGAGGCGCTCATCGTCTCCCATGGCACCACCACTGCGGTCGGGCTGGTGCCCGAGTTCACCTACGACGAGTCCGATCCCGACTTCGACCTCACCGACGACGAGTCCACCGGCCACTACCCGGAACCGATCTCGCTGGCCTGGACGGTGTACTCGATGCCCGAGGTGCCGCTGCGCGAGCACCTGGACCTCGGGCACGAGGAGTACCAACTGCGGTCCGCGGTGCGCTCGGCCGCCGACGCGCTGGTGACGCTGCGGGCCGGGACGACGTCCTCCGACGTCGCTGACCCGCGCGGACTCGTCGAGCAGGTGCTCGAATCGGCGCGCCTGCACCGCGCCCCCGATCACGCCCCGGAGCGGGCTTTGCGCGTCCTGGAGAACGCCGCCCACGTCGATGCCATCATCACCGTCAGCTCGGGGTTGATGCCGATCGGACTGCAGTCGTCCTCGGCGATGCAGATCGCCAACGACGCCTTGCGCCCCCTGGTCGGCGTGGTGCGCTCGGCGCGAATGGCCGCCGTCAGCGCGATTCTGCAGTCGGCCTGGCGTCGCTAGTGCACGACGGCGTGCACAGCGAGCCGTTGACGCTGAAGCCGTAGCCGGGCACGACTCCCCCGCCGACCCTGGCGGGCTCGCGACCTTCGAGCACCTCGTCGACGAGGTCGAGGGCGAGTCGGGCGAAGCGCGGTTGCGCGTTGGGCGTCGTCGCCCGGGCCAGCACGACCCCCGCGGCGTCCGCCTGCTCCTTGAGCTCGTTGTCCAGATCCCAGACGACCTCGATGTGGTCGGCGACGAAACCGATCGGACATGCGATCACCGCGCGGACGCCGGACTCGACGAGCGTGGTGAGCTGGTCTGAGACGTCTGGCTCCAGCCACGGAACCTGCGGCGGGCCCGACCGGGACTGCCACACCTGGTCGTACTCGGCGTACCCCGCGGCGGCCGCCACCAGGGCCGCTGAGTGGGCGACCTGCCGGGCGTAGAGATCCGGCCCGCACCGCGACGCCGCGCGCAGTGGAATCGAGTGCGCCGTGAAGACCAGGCGCGCGTCGGCGCGGAGGTCCTCGGGAAGCGTGGCGGCGGCCGCGGCGATGCCGTCGGCGAACATCTCGATCAGCAGTGGGTGGTCGAAGTACTGGCGCAACTTGACCAGATCGGGGGCCTGTGGGCCGACCGCGGCCCTGGCCCGGAAGACGTCCTCCTGGTACTGGGTACAGCCCGAGTAACCGCCCCACGCCGAGGTGGTGAACACCGCGGCCCGCCGGATGCCGTCGTCGCGCATGGTGGCGACGGTGTCCTCGACGAACGGGTCCCAGTTGCGGTTGCCGAAGTACACCGGCAGCCGGGTGCCACGATCGTCGAGTTCCCGTTCGATCTGCGCGATCAGGGCCCGGTTGATGCCGTTGATGGGCGAGACGCCGCCGAAATGCAGGTAGTGCTCGGCGACGGCGTCCAAGCGCTCCGGCGGGATGTTGCGGCCGCGGGTCACGTTCTCCAGGAACGGACGCACCTGCTCGGGCCCCTCGGGACCACCGAAGGACAGCAGCAGCAGCGCGTCGAACGTCATCAAAGCAGCTGCGTGCTGGCGCCGCCGTCGGCGTAGACGATCGTGCCGGTCGTGGCGGGAAGCCAGTCGGACATCAAGGCGCACACCGTCTTTGCGACCGGGGTCGGGTCCTTCATGTTCCATCCCAGCGGAGCGCGCTGATCCCAGCCCTCTTCGAGCAGCTTGATTTGGTCACCGGCAGAGTCACCGAGAGCACCGCCGACGATGGCGCTCATCGCCAGGGTACGAATCGGCCCGGCGGCAACGAGATTGGAGCGGACGCCGTACTGGCCGGCCTCGCGAGCCACGAAGCGGTTCACCGATTCCAGGGCGCTCTTGGCGACGGTCATCCAGTTGTACGCGGGCATCGCGCGGGTCGGGTCGAAGTCCATGCCGACGATGCCACCGCCCGGATTCATGATGGGCAGCAGCGCCTTGGCCAGTGCCGCATACGAGTACGCGGAGATGTGGATGCCCTTCGCGACGTCCTCGTACGGCGCGTCGAAGAACGGGTTGACGCCCATCCCGGTCTGCGGCATGAAGCCGATCGAGTGCACGACGCCGTCGAGCTTGTTGCCCTCCCCGATCACCTCGGTGACGCGGTCCCCCAGGCTCGCGAGGTGCTCGGAGTTCTGCACGTCGAGTTCCAGCAGCGGCGCCGGGTTCGGCAACCGGTCGGCGATGCGCTGGATCAGCTTCATCCGGTCGAAGCCGGTAAGCACCAGCTCGGCACCGGCCTCCTGCGCGACCTTCGCGATGTGGAACGCGATCGACGAGTCGGTGATGATCCCGGTGACCAGGATGCGCTTGCCCTCGAGAAACCCTGCCATGTGAAAGTCCTTACTGTTCAGACGATGTCGATGAGACTCAGTGACCCATGCCCATGCCGCCGTCGACCGGGATGACGGCGCCGGCGATGTAGCCGGCATCCTCGGAGGCCAGGAAGCTGACCGCTCCCGCGACGTCGTCGGCCGTGCCGACGCGCTTGGCGGGGATGAAGTCCAAGGCCCCGGCCTGGATGCGCTCGTCGAGCGCCCGGGTCATCTCCGTGTCGATGTAGCCGGGCGCCACCACGTTGGCGGTGACTCCGGCCTTGGCCAGTTCGCGGGAGATCGAGCGGGCCATGCCGATCAGACCCGCCTTGGCGGCGGCGTAGTTGGCCTGGTTGCCGATGCCCCACATTCCCGACACCGAGCCGATGTAGATGATTCGGCCAAAGCGCTTGCGCTGCATGCTGCGCGAGGCCCGCTGGGTCACCCGGAAGGCGCCGGTGAGGTTGGCGTTGATGACCTCTTGAAAACGCTCCTCGGTCATCCGCATCAGGAAGGCGTCCTTGGAGATCCCGGCGTTGGACACCAGCACCTCCACGGGACCCTGATGCTCCTCGACCTCGGTGAAGGCCCGGTCGACGGCCGCGTTGTCGGTCACGTCGCACTCGACGCCGAACAGGCCCTCGGGGGCACCGGATCCACGGTGCGTGACGGCCACCTTATGCCCGTCGGCGGCCAGCCGCTGGGCGATCGCGAGACCGATGCCGCGGTTGCCGCCGGTGACCAGAACGGAGCGGGAAACGAACTCAGGCATGTTCGCCAACCTATCGCCTCACCTGGCGATGGCCGAAATCGGCCGCGGACCTCACCCGGGCAGGCGGCGGTTGATGAGCAGGGCGGCCAGCGCGGCCAACGCGAGGACCAGCGAACCCAGGCGCAGCCAGCCCACGCTGGCGTCGCCCTTGGTGGTCTCGTAACCGATCTGGTCCTGCAGCGTGGTGAACACGGCCTTCAACTGCTCCAGGCTCGACGCCGTATAGGCGTTGCCGCCGGAGAGTTCGGCGATCTTGCGCAGCATCTCGTCGTCGACCGGCACGGGCTGGCGCTGATCCTGGATCTCGACGTAGCCGTACTTGGTGCCGAAGGACACCGTGGAGATCGGTACGCCCTGGTCGTCGGCGGTCCGGGCCGCGGTGTAGGCGCCCTTCGGATTGTCGGGATTCGACGGCACCGTCTCCTTGCCGTCGGACATCAACACGATGCGCGCGGGTGGCGGGGCGCCGCCGCCGCCGATGACCGCGCCGACGGTCGCGATGGCCTGCAGGGCGGTGAAGATGCCTTCACCGGTGGCCGTGCGGTCGGCCAGCTGGAGCTTGTCGATGGCCGCCTTGGTGGGGTCACGGTTGGTGGTCGGCGACACCAACACGGTGGCCGTGCCCGCGTAGGCGATCAGGCCCAGGTTGATGCCGGGCGTCAACTGGTCGGCGAACTGCTTGGCGGCCTCCTGCGCCGCGGCCAGCCGGCTGGGCGCGACGTCGGTGGCACGCATCGACTGCGACACGTCGATGACCAACATGACGACGGCGCGGTTGCGGGGAATGCGGACGTCGTTGGTGGGTCCCGCCATCGCGACGGTGAACAGCACCAGCGACAGCACCATCAGCACGGCCGAGAGGTGGCGCCAACGAGCGGGCCGCTTGGGCGCGACGCTCTCCAACAGCTCCATGTTGGCGAAGCGCAGCATCCGCTTCTGGCGGGCGGTCTGGACGATGACGTACAGCGCGACCAGGCCGAGCACGACCAACAGGAACAGGAAGAACCACGGGCTCTTGAACCCCGAGAGGCTCATCGGGCCGAAGAACGGTAAAGTCATGTGCGAGAAGTCATTTCAGTCATTGGTCTCTACCGGCCTGCCAGGGCGCCTCGCCGCCGGTTGGCCACGAACCTCACGACGTCGGCGATCCAGTCCCGATCGGTGCGGAGGGTGAGCAGCGGGGCGTCGCACCGGCGCAGCGTCCGGGCGACGTCCTCACGGTGCGCCGCCGACGCCTTGGCGAAGTCGGCCCGCAGCTGCGCGTCGATGGTGAACTCCCGCGTGACCCCGGACTCGGTGTCCTGCAGGATCACGTCGCCGACGTCGGGCAGTTCGACGTCACGCGGGTCGATGACCTCGATCCCGAGCACCTCGTGCCGTCCGGCGATGGCCCGCAGCGGGCGCATCCAGTTGATCGGGCCCAGGAAGTCGCTGATGATCACCGCCATCCCGCGGCGGCGTTCCGGCCGGCGCAGGGCGTCGATCGCCGCGGACAGGTCACCGCGCACGCCCAGCGGCGCCTGCGGCATGGTCGCGATCGCACGCAGCAGTTCGTGCTCGTGGATCCGTCCGCTCAGCGCCGGCACCCGCTTGGTGGTCTGCCCGTTGGTGATGACCGCCCCGAGGCGGTTGCCGCCACCGCTGTTGAGGAACGCCATCGCCGCCGCGGCAGCCACCGCGAGATCGCGCTTCTCGCAGCCGGTGGTGCCGAAGTCCAGGCTCGCCGACACGTCGACGACCAGCCAGGTCTCCAGCTCGCGGTCGGCGATCATCTGCCGCACGTGCGGCGTCGTGGTGCGGGCGGTCACCGACCAGTCCATCCGCCGGACGTCGTCGCCGGGTTGGTAGACCCGGGAATCCCCCGGCTCCGAACCCGGTCCGGGGACCAGGCCCTGATGGTCGCCGTGCAGCACGCCGTCGAGCTTGCGGCGCACCGTGAGCTCGAGCTTGCGTAGGGCGGCCGACAGCTCGGGATCCCGGATTTGCCCGCGCTGCAGCGACGGCAGATCGACACGCCCTGACGGTTGGGTCACCGACCGCCGGCCGCCGCCGGGGTGGGCATCGCAGGCGCCACCGAATGCCCTTGCTGCGGAATGGCGTTCACCTGAGGCAGCGCGACGGTCTGCATGATCCGGTTGATGACCGTCTCGGCGGACACCTCGTCGGCGAGCGCGTCGTAGGTCAGGACCAACCGATGCCGCAGCACGTCGGGAATGACCTCCACGACGTCTTGCGGGATGACGTAGTCGCGTCCGCGGACCAGCGCTAGGGCGCGGGACGCGGCGATGATGCCGAGGGACGCACGCGGCGACGCGCCGTAGGCGATCCAGGCCTTCGCGTCGGGCATGCCGAACTTCTCGGGCTCGCGCGTGGAGGTCACGATGCGCACCACGTAGTCGACGAGGGCGTGGTGGACGAACACCGACGCCGCGATGCCCTGCAGGCGCTGCAGGTCACCGGTGTTGAGGATCTGCTTGGGCGTCGGCGGGGCGACACCCATGCGGTAGATGATCTCGCGCTCTTCCTCGGGCGTCGGGTAGTCGACGTTGAGCTTGAACAGGAAGCGGTCGCGCTGCGCCTCGGGCAGGGCGTAGACGCCCTCCTGCTCGATGGGGTTCTGGGTGGCCATGACCAGGAACGGGTTCGGCAGCGGGAAGGTCTTGCCGCCGAGGGAGATCTTGCGCTCGGCCATGATCTCCAGAAGTGCCGACTGCACCTTGGCCGGTGCGCGGTTGATCTCGTCGGCGAGCAGGAAGTTGACCATGGCCGGTCCGAGTTCGATGTCGAACTCCTCCTTGCCCATCCGGTAGATGCGGGTACCGACGATGTCGGTGGGCACCAGGTCGGGGGTGAACTGAATGCGGGCGAACGTGCCGCCGACCACCTTGGCGAAGGTCTCCACCGCGAGGGTCTTGGCCACGCCGGGGACGCCTTCGAGCAGGACGTGTCCCTTGGCGAGCAGGCCGACGAGCATGCGCTCGACGAGCTGGTCCTGACCGACGATGATCCGCTTGACCTCGAAGATGGCCCGTTCCAGGGTGTGCACCTCGCTCTGCAGGCCGCCAGCCTGTTGGCCTCCGTTGGACGGAGCCGGACCGCCGGGGGGGAAGCCCTGCGTCGGGGCCTGCCCGGGGAAACCTCCGGCGCCCTGCGGCGGCCCACTCGGTGACGTCATTCAGTTCCTCCCACGTGTTCTGGTCCGGCGTTCGATGGAGACCGCTGGTCTTGCTTGGGCAAGTGGCGCCAAACCACTCGGCGGACGCCCTGCACTCAACTATTCCAGGCAGTTCGGAATCCGTCGACGTGCCCTGCCGCGAGACGGTCCTGATCAGGACTCGATGAACCTGACCAGGTGCGGTGACATCCCCGCGGTGCGAACCGGGCTGACGGTGACCTTTCCGGCGCTTCCGGAGGCCTCGAGCATCCGTCCGCCGCCGAGGAAGATCGCGACGTGCTGGCTGCCACCGGGGCCGTAGAAGATCAGGTCGCCGCGCTTGGCCTGCGACGGGGCGATGGGCCGGCCGGAGTCGTACTGGTCCCCGGAGTACTTCGGGATCGGCACGCCGACCCCGGCGAACGCGTAGCGCGTCAACCCCGAGCAGTCGAAGCCGATCTTGCCGGTGTCGTAGTCGACACCCTCGCTGGGTCCGTTGAGCGCGCCGCCACCCCACGAGTACGGCACGCCCATCTGCGAGCCGGCGCGCTTGATGACGTACTCGATGGCCGCGGGCCCGCGAACCCGACCGCCGGCTGCCGCGGTGGGCGCTCCGCCGAGACCGATGCTGGAGAGGAACTGCTGACCGAGGCTCTTGGTGGTCTGCAGCGCGATCGCGCTCGCCTGGAACGACGCGTTCGCGATGGCGACGGGGTCACCGGGCGCACCGGAGCTGGGCCGTTGCGGCAACGTCGGATCCCAGCCCGGATCACCGGGGTCGGCGCCGGCGGGCGCAGCGGTGCCGAGGGCGACGACGGCCGCCAGGGACAGAATGAGCAGCAGGGCACGACGGAGGAACGACGAGGGCAAGACAACCACCATCAGTATTCGATGTAGCGGACGACGTAGGGCGTCATGCCGCTGGTGCGGACGGGCGAGACCTTGACGGTCGAACCGGTGTACGGGGCCTCCAGCATCTGGCCGTTGCCGAGGTAGAGGGCGACGTGCTGGGCGCCGCCGGGGCCGTAGAAGATGACGTCGCCGCGGCGCGCCTGAGACGTCGGGATCTTGCGGCCCAGGTCGTACTGTGCGCCGGAGTAGTGCGGCAGCTTGATGCCGACACCGGCGAAGGCGTACAGGATCAGACCCGAGCAGTCGAAGCCGGTGGTGCCGGCGCCCGAGTCGATGCCGCGGCTCGGCCCGACGGCGTTGCCGCCGCCCCACGAGTACGGCACGCCCATCTGGCTGCCGGCCCGCTTGATGACGTACTCCGAGGCCTGCCTGCCGTAGACGCGTGGAATCGCTCCGTTGGTCAAACCGCTTGGCGTGGGGATGATTCCGAGCTTCTGCAGGAAGCTGCGACCCATCTGCTGGGTGGCCTGCGTGGAGGTGGTCGCCATCCCGAGCACGGTGTTGAGGATCGCGATCGGATCGCCGCTGACGAACGCGCTGGGGATCGCGGGCAGCGTGGGATCCCAGCCGACGTCCCACTTCGAGTTGCCCGGTGCCGCGGCGGCGGGGTCGCGGTCCCAGTCGGTCGACGGGACGGCCGAAGCGGCCGGCGCGGCGCCGGGCACGGTCTTGGCGGCGACGGTGATCACCGGCGCCGAGGTCTGACGGGCCGCGGTGAGTTGCGCCTGGGCCGCGGCGCGTTCCGCGGTGAGCTGGTCGAGTTGGGCCTGCTGGTCCTTGAACGTCTGCTGCGCCTGGGTCAGCGAGGCGACGGCGGCGTCCTGGCTGGACTGGGCGTCGACGACGGCTTGGTCGGCCTTCTGCTTGGCCAGGCGGGCTGCGGAATCCCGGTTGACCCGATCGGTGCGGGCGCGCTGCAGGTCGGCGATCGCCTGCTGCGTGCTGACGTTGAGCGTCTCGCCGGTGGCCGCGGTGGCCAGCACGTCGGCCGGGTCCTTGGCGGTGACGTAGGACGCCGACGGCCCGTTGACGTAGGCCGAGGCGGCGAAGGTGTCGAAGCGGTCCTGGGCGGCCGAGATGGCGGCGGTGGCGTCCCTGAGCGCGGCCTGGCTGGCGTCGACCTCGGCCTGCGCGGCGGTCGCGTCGTCACGCGCGGTCTGAACGGCGACGATGGCCTTGTTGACGCTCTCCTGTTCGGCCTGGATGTTCGCCCCGAGGTCTTGCAATTTCTGGTCGGCGTTGGCGACGGCGGTCACCAGGCCTGCAATGCCCTGGGGGGTGACGGGCTCCGCGTGAGCCGACCCAATCCCGAAGCCGGCTCCATGGGTGAACGCCGACGCGACGAGCACACCGCATGTGAGCGACCCCGCAACGGAGGCGCGAAAGCTGCGTCTCATTGGACTCCGGTCTCCTAGGGCTCAACGCGTATGTATCGGCACATCCATCGGGCCCATACGTGCGCAGGAGTCACATGGATCACAGCTGCAACAGCAGGTGCCTTCTGCACCGTACGTCACAAGAAGCGCCAGGGAAACGGGAGAAGAAAATTACATCTTTGTAATTGAAACGTTTGTTATCGAATGGTGATGTTCGCCGAATGAATGGCGCTTAGGACGCCTGGTAATCGGCTGCCACCGGCGATTTTCCCGACGCCGCCCGACGTGCCCGGACCTGCAGCAACCGGGTTCCGACGGCGGCCGCCGCAACACCGAGAACCAGCACGATCGTAAAAGGCGTCCATGGGAAATGCGGCGTCGTCAATTCGGTCACGAAATTCTGGGAGGCGGCCACCGGAGAACCACTCACCTTGGCAATGTCCTGGCCGGCTTCCAGGGTCACGCGGTCGAAGGACGTGCTGTAGGTGCCGGCATAGGACGGACTCAAGACAAGGACCGTAGACCCGGGAAATTCCTTGCCCACCTCGGTGGCGATGTCGCGCAGCGGGGTGTCGATGCCGGGGTTCTGGTCGAGCACGACGACCTTGAGGTCGATGCCCTTCTGCTTGGCGTCGACCACGACCTGCGGCAGGCCGGCGTTGGCGGGCACGGCAGGAGCACTCACGCCGTCGTCGCGGAGCTGGTCCTGCACCAGACCCATGCACACGTCGGGTGTGGTCGTCGCGGGATCCTTGCCGACGGTCGAGCACACCTGCGCGGGGATGTAGAGCGGCACCTGCGGAGTCGTCACCCGCCAGAGGTTACCGCCGACGATGGGCGATCCACTGGCAGCAGGGCCGCACGAGGGGAAGACTGATACCCGCCTTGAGAAGGCTTACAGGACAAGCGTACTGTTAGAACAGTTACCGCCGCGACACAGCCCGTCGCGGTGAAGATCGAAGCGGGAGTTGATGTGACCAGCGTTAATTCGTTCGGAGCCCACGACACGTTGAACGTCGGGGACCAGGCCTACGAGATCTACCGCCTCGACGCGGTACCCGGCACCGAGAAACTTCCCTACAGCCTCAAGGTGCTGGCCGAGAACCTTCTCCGCACCGAAGACGGTGCGAACATCACCAAGGACCACATCGAGGCCATCGCCAACTGGGATCCCGAGGCGGAACCGAGCATCGAGATCCAGTTCACCCCCGCCCGCGTGCTGATGCAGGACTTCACCGGCGTGCCCTGCATCGTCGACCTCGCCACCATGCGCGAAGCCGTCGCGGCTCTGGGCGGTGACCCGGAGAAGGTGAACCCGCTCTCGCCCGCCGAGATGGTGATCGACCACTCGGTGATCCTGGACGTGTTCGGTAACGCCGGCGCCTTCGAGCGCAACGTCCAGCTGGAGTACGAACGAAACGGCGAGCGCTACCAATTCCTGCGCTGGGGCCAGGGCGCGTTCGACGACTTCAAGGTCGTCCCGCCGGGCACCGGCATCGTGCACCAGGTCAACATCGAGTACCTGGCCAGGGTGGTCTTCGAGCGCGACGGTGTCGCCTACCCCGACACCTGTGTGGGCACCGACAGCCACACCACCATGGAGAACGGACTCGGCGTGCTGGGCTGGGGCGTCGGCGGCATCGAGGCGGAGGCAGCCATGCTCGGCCAGCCCGTGTCGATGCTGATCCCCCGCGTCGTCGGCTTCAAGCTGACCGGTGAGATCAAGCCCGGCGTCACCGCCACCGACGTGGTGCTCACCGTCACCGACATGCTGCGCAAGCACGGCGTCGTCGGCAAGTTCGTGGAGTTCTACGGCAAGGGCGTCGCCGAGGTCCCCCTGGCCAACCGCGCGACCCTGGGCAACATGAGCCCCGAATTCGGTTCCACCGCAGCGATGTTCCCGATCGACGAGGAGACCATCACCTACTTGCGTCTGACCGGCCGCACCGATGAGCAGCTCGCGCTCGTCGAGGCCTACGCCAAGACGCAGGGCATGTGGCACGACCCCGAGAAGGAACCCGTCTTCTCCGAGTACCTCGAACTCGACCTGTCGACCGTGGTGCCGTCGATCTCCGGGCCCAAGCGCCCGCAGGACCGCATCGAGCTGTCCGATGCGAAGAACGCGTTCCGCAAGGACATCCACAACTACGTGGAGGAGAACCACCCGGCGCCCGAGACGAAGCTCGACGAGGCCGTCGACGAGTCCTTCCCGGCCAGCGACTCGGTGAGTCTGTCGTTCGCCGACGACGGTGCCGTCGACGTGGTGCCCAGCGCGGCCAAGGGCTGCGAGGGACGGCCCACCAAGGCCGTCAAGGTGCACTCGGAGGAACTCGGCGACTTCGTGCTCGACCACGGCGCCGTGGTGGTCGCGGGCATCACGTCCTGCACCAACACCTCGAACCCGACGGTCATGCTCGGCGCGGCCCTGCTGGCGAAGAAGGCGGTGGAGAAGGGCCTGACCTCCAAGCCGTGGGTCAAGACCAACATGGCCCCCGGCTCGCAGGTCGTCACCGACTACTACAACAAGGCCGGCCTGTGGCCCTACCTCGAGAAGCTCGGCTACTACCTGGGCGGTTACGGCTGCACGACGTGCATCGGCAACACCGGCCCGCTGCCGGACGACGTCAGCAAGGCCATCAACGACAACGACCTGTCGGTCACGGCGGTGCTCTCGGGCAACCGCAACTTCGAGGGCCGCATCTCCCCCGACGTCAAGATGAACTACCTGGCTTCTCCACCACTGGTGATCGCCTACGGCATCGCGGGGACCATGGACTTCGACTTCGAGGCAGATCCGCTCGGTACCGACCACGACGGCAACGACGTCTTCCTCAAGGACATCTGGCCGACGTCCGCCGAGATCCAGGAGACCATCGCGTCGTCGATCGACCGCAAGATGTTCACCGATTCCTACGCCGACGTGTTCAAGGGCGACGAGCGCTGGCGTTCGCTGCCGACGCCGGAGGGCAACACGTTCGAGTGGGCCGAGGACTCGACCTACGTGCGCAAGGCGCCCTACTTCGACGGCATGCCTGCCGACCCGCAGCCCGTAGAGGACATCTCGGGAGCCAGAGTCCTTGCGCTGCTTGGTGATTCGGTGACGACCGACCATATTTCACCGGCTGGCAACATCAAGAAGGGCACCCCCGCGGCGCAGTACCTGGAGGAGCACGGCGTCGAGCCGAAGGACTTCAACTCGCTGGGATCGCGGCGCGGCAACCACGAGGTGATGATCCGTGGAACTTTCGCCAACATCCGGCTCAAGAACCAACTCCTCGACGACGTCTCGGGCGGCTACACCCGCGACTTCACCCTCGACGGAGGCCCGCAGGCCTTCATCTACGACGCCTCGAAGAACTACCAGGAGGCGGGCATCCCGCTCGTCGTGCTGGGCGGCAAGGAGTACGGCTCGGGATCGTCGCGCGACTGGGCTGCCAAGGGCACCTCGCTGCTCGGCGTCCGCGCCGTCATCGTCGAGTCCTTCGAGCGCATTCACCGTTCGAACCTGATCGGCATGGGGGTCATCCCGCTGCAGTTCCCGGCCGGGGAGTCCGCCGCGAGCCTCAAGCTCGACGGCACCGAGACGTTCGACGTCGCGGGCATCAACGGACTCAACGAGGGCAAGACGCCGAAGACCGTGCACGTGACGGCCACGAAGGAAGACGGTTCGAAGGTCGAGTTCGACGCCGTCGTCCGCATCGACACCCCCGGTGAGGCCGACTACTACCGCAACGGCGGCATCCTGCAGTACGTCTTGCGCAACATGCTCAAGGCCTGACGATCCGGCTTCGGGACACCCAGAGAGAAGAGGCCCTCCGTTGCCACGGGTGACCGAAGACCACCTTGCGGCGCGCCGTCGACAGATCCTCGACGGCGCCCGCAGGTGTTTCGCGCAGTACGGATACGAAAGCGCGACCGTGCGGCGGCTGGAACAGACGATCGGGCTGTCGCGCGGCGCGATCTTTCACCACTTCCGCGACAAGGACACCTTGTTCTTCGAGCTGGCTCGCGAGGATGCCGAACGCATGGCCGAAGTGGCGTCGCGGGAGGGGCTCATCCAAGTCATGCGGGACCTATTGGCCGCCCCGGAGCAATTCGACTGGCTGACCACTCGGCTCGAGATCGCCCGGAAGTTACGCAACGACCCGGCCTTTCGTCAGGGCTGGGCCGAGCGCTCGGCCGAACTGAGTGACGCGACCACTGAACGTCTGCGTCAGCAGAAGCAGGCGGGCCGTCTTCGCGCTGATGTCCCGAGCGCCGTGGTCCACACCTACTTGGACCTCGTCCTGGACGGTTTGGTCGCCCGATTGGCCACCGGCGACGACCCGGAAACGCTACGCGCGGTCCTCGACCTGGTCGAGGCCTCCGTTCGCCAGAAGTGAGCTAGTGCTGCCTGCGGCGATGATTGGGTCCGCCGCGGCTTCGCATCGTGGTACCGGATTCGCGCAGCATGCTGTGAATGGAGCCGTAGGACTTTCCGGTGCTGGCGACCAACGTGCGGATGCTTGCACCCTTTTCGTATGCACTGCGCAGCTCGTCGAGCAACTCGTCCCTTGACCTGTCCACTTCGCTCATCTGCAACTCCCCATCTCGCTGTGAAGAACAGATACCCAGGCCGTCAGATCTCAATCACCTAGCAGGTCAGGCGAGTTCGATCAGGTCGCGATAGTCGTCGGACCAATAGTCCTCGGTGCCGTCGGGCAGCAGCACCACTCGCTGGGGGTCGAGGGCCTCGGCAGCGCCGGGATCGTGGGTCACCAGCACCACCGCACCCTGGTAGCTGCGCAACGCGTCGAGCACTTGTTCGCGGGAGGCAGGATCGAGGTTGTTGGTGGGTTCGTCGAGCAACAGCACGTTCGCCGTCGAGGCCACCAGACCGGCCAGGGCCAGGCGCGTCTTCTCACCGCCTGACAGCGTGCCGGCCGGCTGGTCCAGTTGGGGACCGGTGAACATGAACGCACCCAGCAGACTGCGCAGGTCCTGTTCGCCGGTGTCCGGTGCGGCGTGGCGGATGTTCTCCCACACCGAGGACAGGCCGTCGATCGTGTCGTGTTCCTGGGCGAAGTAGCCCAGCTTCAACCCGTGACCGGGTTCGATGACGCCCGCGTCGGCCGCCTCGGTGCCGGCGAGGATCCGCAACAGGGTGGTCTTGCCGGCGCCGTTGAGTCCGAGGACCACGACCCGGGACCCCTTGTCGATGGCGAGGTCGACGCCGGTGAAGATCTCCAACGAGCCGTAGGTCTTGGTCAGCCCTTTGCCCACCAGCGGCGTGCGTCCGCAGACCGCAGGCGTGGGGAATCTGATCTTGGCGACCTTGTCGGCCACGCGCTCGTCGTCGAGTTCGGCGATCATCCGCTCGGCGCGGCGCAACATGTTCTGTGCCGCAACGGCCTTGGTGGCCTTGGCGCCCATCTTCGCGGCCTGGGTCCGCAAGGCGGAGGCCTTCTTCTCCGCGTTGGCGCGTTCCCGGCGGCGGCGTTGTTCGTCGGTGGCCCTGGCGTCGAGGTACTTCTGCCAACCCATGTTGTAGACGTCGGCCTCGCCGCGAACGGCGTCGAGGAACCAGACCCGGTTGACGACGTCGGCGAGCAGGTCGACGTCGTGGCTGATGACGACGAGGCCACCGGTATGGCTCTGCAGGAACGCGCGCAACCAGCCGATGGAGTCGGCGTCGAGGTGGTTGGTGGGTTCGTCGAGTAGCAGCGTCGTGTCCGACCCCGAGCCCGTGTCGGAGGCGGCGAACAGGATTCGCGCGAGTTCGACGCGGCGACGTTGGCCGCCCGAGAGCGTCCGCAGCGGCTGGGTGAGGATGCGTTCCGGCAGGCCGAGGCTCGCGCAGATGCGGCCCGCTTCGCTTTCGGCGGCATATCCGCCGAGAGCGGCGAACCGCTCCTCGAGTTCCCCGTATCGACGGACCGCCTTGTCCATGGTCGCGTCGTCGACCACCTCGGCCATGATCGCCTGCTGCTTCTCCAGGTCGGAGAGCAGCGTGTCCAGACCGCGCGCCGAGAGCACCCGATCGCGGGCCAGCATGTCGAGGTCGCCCTCACGGGGATCCTGTGGGAGATAACCGATTTCACCGGTTCGCTCGATGTGGCCGGCGTAGGGCTCGCCCTCGCCGGCGAGGATGCGCATCGTCGTGGTCTTGCCGGCGCCGTTGCGGCCGACGAGGCCGATCCGGTCCCCCGGCTGGATGCGCAGCGCGGAACCCTCGATGGCCAGCAACGTACGCGCGCCAGCGCGGACCTCGAGGTCCGTTGCGGTGATCACGCTGTACTCCCCATTCGTCTCTACTTCTCATCGGTGAAGCGGGCGGGTCGCTTCTCGGCGCGTGCGGCGACCGCTTCCTCGAAATTCGCGGTGAGCAGGCGCACGTACAGTTGACCCAAGCCTTCGGCCTGCATGTGACCTTCTAGGCTACCGGCCTCCAGTCCACTCCAGAGCGTGCGCTTGGTCAACTCGATTCCGGGCCGGGAGAACGACGCCATGCGATCGGCCATCGCGAAGCACGTCTCCAGGAGGTCCTCGTCGGGGACCGTCTGCGACACCAGCCCGATGCGGTCGGCCTCGGCGGCATCGACGTCGCGTCCGGTGAGCATCAGCTCGAAGGCACGCGAGGTTCCAATTGCCTTGGGCAGCAAGTACGACAAGCCCAGCTCGCTGGCGGTCAGACCGTTGTTGATGCCGGCGGCGCGGAAATAGGCGCTCTGCGCTGCGACCCTGACGTCGCACGCCAGCGCGAGGCACATTCCGCCGCCGATCGCCGCGCCGTTGACGGCCGCGATCACCGGTTGGTGCAGCCGCCGTATGGCGAGAATCACGTCGTCGAGCACTTCCATCGAACGCAAGGCGAACGTGGGTCGGGTCAGGGCGGCCACGTGCGGTACCGAGCCAGCCGACTTATGGTCGGCGCCGGAGGAGAAGCCGCGGCCCGCGCCGGTCAGCACCACCACCCGGACGTCGTCGTCGACGGTCAGGTCGCCGAGTGCGTCACGCAGCGGAACCATGACGTCGAACGCCATGGAGTTCATCCGCTCGGGACGGTTCAGGGTTACCAGGGCCACATCAGGGCGTGGACGGTCCACCAGGACGAGGGGGTCGTGCTGATCGGTCACGAATGCACGCTATCGCGTGCGGACGCTACGCCTCGTCGGCTTTGGCCTGCTCGGCGATCGCGGCGTCGATGTCGAGTTCCTTGATCTGACCGATCACGGCGTCGAGATCCTTGGCCGGCAGCATGCCGGAGTGGCGGAACACCATGTGGCCCTTCTTGAAGGCCATCAGGGTCGGGATCGCCTGGATCTCGGCAGCAGCGGCCAAGCCCTGCTCGGCCTCGGTGTCGACCTTGGCGTGCACGACGTCGGGATGCTGCTCGGACGACGCGGCGTACGTCGGCGCGAACGCCTTGCACGGACCGCACCACTCCGCCCAGAAGTCAACGAGCACGATCTCGTTGTCGGTGATGGTGTCGTTGAACTGTTCGGTGGTGATGTCTTGCGTAGTCACGATTGTCCCAACGTCGTCCGTCGATGTGTTGTTCCCTCCATCGAAGCAGGTCAAACGAAGCAGCGCACCACGTCCGCGCTCAGAGTTCCGCGCGACCCCGATCGAAGAACTCCCTGATGCCGGCGGCGAGCTGGTCGACGTCGTGCGACGGGTCCAACGCCTGAAACGCACCGAACGGGGCGTTCCAGAACACTCCGATCCGCGAGGTCCACGGACCCACGTAGGCATAGGGCAGCGGATGGAAGTCGTCGCCGGGTGAGACCCCGTAATTCACCTCGTCCTCGGTGACGGCGACGTCGAAGTGCTCGGGCCACAACACCGGATGTCCTTGCGGCAGAGCGCTGGTCAACGCGAAGCCGCCGGCGTAGAGGCTCCGATGGACGAGGTCGGCGGCCTCGCCGTCCACGTCGAGCACGGTGTCGGGCAGCAGGGGGTCGACGACGTCGTAGACGCCCTGTGGCGGTCCCACGTCCAGATCGGTTGCGGCCGCCAGCGCGCGGACCGTCCCGGCCAGCGGCGCTCCCGCGTCACCCCACACCAGCTCGGTGCCGTGCACCGCAACCGGGATCCAGGTTCCGGTGAAGCCGTCGCGCCGCACGGCCAGGCGGATCGTTCCCGCCGAGCGATGCTGCGGACCCGCGATGAAGCTCTCGGCGACGCCGCGCAGCTGGCGGCGAGTGTTGACGTAGGCCTGGTCGTCCATCGAACCCAGCCTAGGTCACCCGTCCTCGTGGCGACCTCACATCACCGCCGAAGCCCACGGCCAGTCGGCGCACGCACTGTGGGTCCATGATCGCCTCACCACGTGGGACACGTTGCGCTACAGCCGTGCTCGCCGGACTCGTCGCACTGTCACTGGCGGCCTGCGGGTCGACGACTACGCCGGGCACCTCCACCACGGCCGCCAGCGGCCCGTCGTCGACCAGCTCGAGCCCCGCTCCGGCGGCCAAGGCCCGTGCCGCGGGGCTGGTGGCATCGGTGTCCGGCGGCACCGTCACCGTCACCGGAACCAAGGGGCCGACGACAGTGGACGTCACGCCGTCCACCCGCGTCACGCAGACGACGCCTGGTCAGCTCACCGGTGTCACCGTCGGCGAGTGCATCGTCGCCCGCCCCGCCAAGAACGGCGGCACCCCGCCGACCGTCACCGCGGCCTCGGTGGCGTATGGCACCGCCGAGAACGGCCAGTGCAGTCGTACGGCCGGAGGAGACCATCGGGCCGTCGTCGGCACCGTGGCGTCGGTCAACGGCACCGCCATCGCCGTCACCTCGACGGATGGAGCCGCTGACACCGTCACCGTCACCCCGGCGACGCGCTACGCCGCCCGCAGCGACGCGACTCCGTCGGTCATCGCGGCGGGTCAGTGCCTGACGGCCCGCGGGACCGCCGACGGCTCAGGGACTCTCCAGGCTCAGGACGTCGCCGTCCGTCCCTCGCGCAACGGGCAGTGTGGCGAGGAGAAGCACCACGAGGGCTGAGGCTAGACCGTGAAGCCGAGGGCCCGCAGCTGCTCGCGGCCGTCCTCGGTGATCTTGTCGGGGCCCCACGGCGGATTCCACACCCAATTGATCTTGATCTCGTTGACGAGGCCGGAACCCACCAGCGCAGTCCGCGACTGATCCTCGATCACGTCGGTCAGCGGGCACGCCGCCGAGGTCAGCGTCATGTCGATCAACGCGACCTTCGCCCCGGCGTCGCCCTCCTCGATGTTCAAGCCGTAGACCAGTCCGAGGTCGACGACGTTGATGCCCAGTTCGGGGTCGACCACGTCGCGCATGGCCTCCTCGAGATCGGCCAGCACTTCGTCACTCACGGTGTCGCTCATGGTCGTTCCTCCTCGTCGTGGCTGGCCGGAGCCAGTGCTTCACCTGATGGCCTGGCCTCCGCCAGCGCGGCCTTGAACGCCATCCACCCCAGCAAGGCGCACTTCACCCGCGCCGGGTACTTCGCGACCCCCGCGAAGGCGATGCCGTCGCCGATCACGTCCTCGTCGCCGTCGACGTTGCCCCGCGAGGAGATCATCTCGGAGAATGCCGCGACGGTCTTGAGCGCGGCGCCGACACTCTGACCGATGACCAGATCGGTCAGCACCGACGTCGCCGCCTGGCTGATCGAACACCCCTGCCCGTCATAGGACACGTCGACGACGGTCTCCCCGTCCTCGGACAGCGTCACGCGCAACGTCACCTCGTCGCCGCAGGTCGGGTTGACGTGGTGAACCTCGGCGGCGAACGGGTCGCGCAAACCGCGGTGATGCGGATGCTTGTAGTGGTCCAGGATCACTTCCTGGTACATCTGTTCCATTCGCACGGTCATGCCCGCCCGAAGAAGTCGACGGCTCGGCGTACCCCGGCGACCAGGCGGTCCACCTCGTCGAGGGTGTTGTAGACCGCGAAGGAGGCCCGAGCGGTCGCCGCGACGCCGAACGTCTGGTGCAGCGGCCACGCGCAGTGGTGACCGACGCGCACCGCCACGCCGTCGTCGTCGAGGACCTGACCGACGTCATGGGCGTGAATCCCGTCGACCACGAAGCTGACCGGCGAACCGCGATGCTCCGTCGTGGTGGGACCGACTATGCGCACGCCGTCGACGGCCGACAATCCCTCCAGGGCGGCGACCACCAACGCGTGCTCGTGCGCCTCGACCTGCGCCATCCCGATCGCGCTCAAATACCTTGCGGCCGCGGCCAATCCGACGACCTGTGAGGTCATCGGGGTGCCGGCCTCGAACCGCTGCGGCGCCGGCGCGTACGTCGTGGACTCCATCGTGACCGTCTCGATCATCGACCCGCCGGTGAGGAACGGCGGCATCGCCGCGAGCAACTCTCGACGGCCGTAGAGCACGCCGATACCCGTGGGCCCCAACATCTTGTGCCCCGAGAACGCCGCGAAGTCGACGTCGAGGGCGTGAAAGTCGACGGGCTGATGCGGCACCGACTGGCAGGCGTCCAGCACCGTCAACGCACCGACCGCCTTGGCGCGCGCCACCAACTCGGCCACGGGCGCCACGGCTCCGGTGACGTTGGACTGATGGCTGAATGCGACGACCTTGACGCGCTCGTCGAGTCGCAGTGAGTCCAGGTCGATCCGTCCGGCGTCGGGTCCGTCGGGCACGACCGTGTACCACCGCAACGTGGCACCGGTGCGCCGCGCCAGCTCCTGCCACGGGATGAGGTTGGCGTGGTGCTCCAGCTCGGTGACCACGATGACGTCGCCCGGCCCGAGGGCCCGCGCGAAGCGGTCGTCACCCAGCACGTAGGACACCAGATTGAGCGCCTCGGTGGCGTTCTTGGTGAAGACCAGCTCGTCGGAGTCGGCGCCGACGAACTGGGCGACGTCCTCACGCCCCTGCTCGTAGGCGTCGGTCGCCTCCTCCATCAGCTGGTGGGCACCGCGGTGGACCGCACCGTTGGAGGTCGTCAGGAACTGCCGCTCGGCGTCGAGCACCTGCAACGGCTTCTGGGACGTCGCACCGGAGTCCAGGTATGCCAGCCGACTGCCGCCACGCATCACCCTGCCGAGGATCGGGAAGTCCGCCCGAATCGCGGTCAGATCCAGCGTCGTGGACGCAGCCGTCATGCTCAGGCCTCGACCGCCTGCGTGAACCGCTCGTAGCCGTTCGCTTCGAGCTCGTCGGCCAACTCGGGGCCGCCGGACTCGATGATGCGGCCGTCGAAGAAGACGTGCACGAACTGCGGCTGGATGTAGCGCAGGATGCGGGTGTAGTGGGTGATCAGCAGCACGCCGGCGTTCTCGGCCGTGGCGTAGCGGTTGACGCCCTCGCTGACCACGCGCAGCGCGTCGACGTCGAGACCCGAGTCGGTCTCGTCGAGGATGGCGATCTTCGGCTTGAGCAGACTGAGCTGGAGGATCTCGTGACGCTTCTTCTCACCGCCGGAGAATCCCTCGTTGACGCTGCGCTCGCTGAATGCCGGGTCGATGTCGAGATCGCTCATCGCGCCCTTGACCTCCTTGACCCAGTGCCGCAGCTTGGGAGCCTCGCCCCGCACGGCGGTCGCGGCGGTCCGAAGGAAGTTCGACATCGACACGCCCGGCACCTCGATCGGGTACTGCATGGCGAGGAACAACCCGGCGCGGGCGCGCTCGTCGACGCTCATCTCCAGCACGTCCTGACCGTCGAGGGTGATCGACCCCGAGGTGACGGTGTACTTGGGATGGCCGGCGATCGCGTAGGACAAGGTCGACTTGCCGGATCCGTTGGGGCCCATCACCGCATGGGTCTCCCCCGACCTCACGGTGAGGTTGACGCCCTTGAGGATCTCCACGTCGGCGCCGCCCTCGGCGGAGACGACGGAGGCGTGCAGGTCCTTGACTTCGAGTGTGGTCATATCAGCTGTCTCTTGCTTCCGTGATGGCTAGTTCTCGTTCGATGGCTTCGGTGAGGCGCTCGCGCACCGCGGGGACGGCGATCTTGGCGATGATCTCGCCGAAGAAGCCGCGCACCACGAGGCGACGCGCCTGGTCCTCCGGGATGCCGCGGGCCCGTAGGTAGAACAACTGCTCGTCGTCGAATCGTCCGGTGGCACTGGCGTGCCCGGCGCCGACGATCTCGCCGGTCTCGATCTCCAGGTTGGGCACCGAGTCGGCGCGCGCCCCGTCGGTGAGCACCAGGTTGCGGTTCGCCTCGTAGGTGTCGGTCCCGGTGGCCTCGGCCCGGATCAGGACGTCGCCGATCCAGACTGTGTGCGCATCGGGCCTCTTCGAGTCCGGATCACCTTGCAGCGCACCCTTGTAGAGCACGTCGGACTTGCAGTTGGGCTGGGAGTGGTCGACCAGCAGCCGCGACTCGAAGTGCTGACCGTCGTCGGCGAAGTAGGTGCCCAGCATCTGTGCGTCACCACCGGGACCGGCGTAGCGAACCGTCGCCGAGGTTCGTACGACGTCGCCGCCGAGGGTGACGGCGACGTGCGTCAGGGTCGCGTCCTTGGCCAGCCGGGCGTGGTGGGCGCTGACGTGGACCATGTCGTCGGCCCAGTCGGCGATCCAGATGACGCCGACGGCGGCCGAGCCTCCGACGAGGATCTCGACGTTGTCGGCATAGGTGCCGCTGCCCCGCAGGTCGACGATCACGGTGGCCCGGGCCAACTCCTCGACGCGGATCTGAAGGTGGCCGTAGGCGGTGAGGCCCTCGCCTGGTCCGGTGACCGTGATCTCGACGGGCTCGGCCACCTCGACCTCGCGTCCGACGGTGACGACGGTGGCCGTCTCGAACGACGAGAACGCCTGTGCGGCAACGCGATCAGCGGGCACACCACCCTTGCCGAGGCGACCGTCGTCGCGCCCGACGGTCTCCACCGTCACGCCGGGGCGTTCGGACACCTCGACGCGTGCGCTCCCGGTGGCCGGGGCCGACCCGTCGTGCAGGCCTCGCAGCCGCTTGAGCGGGGTGAACCGCCACAGCTCGTCGCGGCCGCCGGGAACCTCGAAGGCGTCGACGTCGAATGAGCTGAACTGTTCGCCCTTGGTGGCGCCGGCGAGGGCGGAGCCGGGCTCGGCGCCGCCTTCGACGGCGGTGGTCAGGTCGGTCCCCGTCATCCGACCGCGCCTTCCATCTGCAGTTCGATGAGCCGGTTGAGTTCCAGGGCGTACTCCATCGGAAGCTCCTTGGCGATCGGCTCGACGAAACCGCGGACCACCATCGCCATGGCCTCGTCCTCGGTCATGCCGCGGCTCATCAGGTAGAACAGCTGATCGGCGCTGACCTTCGACACGGTTGCCTCGTGACCCATGGTGACGTCGTCCTCGCGGATGTCGACGTAGGGGTACGTGTCGCTGCGGCTGATCGAATCCACCAGCAGCGCATCGCACTTCACGCTGGAGCGCGAACCGTGCGCACCCTTGTTGATCTGCACCAGGCCGCGGTAGGACGCGCGGCCGCCGCCGCGGGCGACGGACTTGGACACGATGTTGCTCGACGTGTTGGGCGCCAGGTGCAGCATCTTGGCGCCGGTGTCCTGGTGCTGACCCTCGCCGGCGAACGCGACCGAGAGCACCTCCCCCTTGGCATGCTCACCGGTCATCCACACGGCCGGGTACTTCATGGTGACCTTGGAGCCGATGTTGCCGTCGACCCACTCCATGGTGGCGCCGGCCTCGGCGCGGGCACGCTTGGTCACCAGGTTGTAGACGTTGTTCGACCAGTTCTGAATCGTGGTGTAGCGGCACCGGCCGCCGGGCTTGACGATGATCTCGACGACCGCGGAGTGCAGCGAGTCGCTCTTGTAGATCGGCGCCGTGCAGCCCTCCACGTAGTGCACGTAGGCGTCCTCGTCGACGATGATCAGCGTGCGCTCGAACTGACCCATGTTCTCGGTGTTGATCCGGAAGTAGGCCTGCAGCGGGATGTCGACGTGTACGCCCTTGGGGACGTAGATGAACGATCCGCCCGACCACACCGCGGTGTTGAGCGCGGAGAACTTGTTGTCCCCGGCCGGGATCACGGTGCCGAAGTACTTCTGAAACAGCTCGGGATGCTGCTTCAGTGCCGAGTCGGTGTCGAGGAAGATGACGCCGAGCGCCTCCAGATCCTCCCGGATCGAGTGGTAGACGACCTCGGATTCGTACTGCGCTGCGACGCCGGACACCAGGCGCTGCTTCTCGGCCTCCGGGATGCCGAGGCGGTCGTAGGTGTTCTTGATGTCGGCGGGCAGGTCGTCCCACGTGGCGGCCTGCTTCTCGCTGGAGCGAACGAAGTACTTGATGTTGTCGAAGAAGATGCCCTCGAGATCCGAACCCCAGTTCGGCATCGGCTTCTTGTCGAACGTGCGCAACGCCTTGAGCCGCATCTCGAGCATCCACTCGGGCTCGCTCTTCTTGGCGGAGATGTCGCGCACGACCGCCTCGGAGAGTCCGCGCTGGGCGCTGGCGCCCGCGACGTCGGAGTCCGACCAGCCGTAGCCGTAGGTGCCCAGGGAGGCGATGGTCTCCTCTTGGGTCAGCTGAGGTGCTTCAGGTGTAGTCGTCATGTCGACGCTCCTTGATTCTCGGTGGCTGATGGACGCGGTTCGGCGCGGGCCGTGCGCCGGGCGGGTTCGGGGACGAGCGGAACGTGCGTGGTGCAGGCGCAGTCGCCGTTGACGATGGTCGCGAGCCTCTGCACGTGGGTGCCCAGGATGTCGGAGAACGCCTCCTGCTCCGCCTCGCAGAGTTCGGGGAACTCCTCTGCGACGTGTGACACCGGACAGTGATGCTGGCAGATCTGGACGCCGGAGATGGGACCGGCCACCCGCGTCGTGGTGGTGGCGTAGCCGGCGCCCGTGAGGGCGACGGCCACCCGGTCGGCCGCGGTGGCCACGTCGTCGCCGTCCGTGCGGGCGGTGACACCCGAGAGGATGGCGTCGACGCGGCGCCGGGCGAAGGTGCGGATGGCATCGTCGCCGCCGACCTCGCGCAGCTGCCGCATGGCGGCCACGGCCAGGTCGTCGTAGGCGTGGTCGAGCTTGCCCCGGCCCGCGGCGGTGAGTCGGTACCGCTTGGCGGGGCGCCCCCGGCCGTGGTGCTGCCAGGAGGCCGCGGCAACGGATTCGGCGTCGCCGCCGTCGACCAGTGCGTCGAGGTGCCGGCGCACGCCAGCTGCGGAGATGCCGAGTCGGTCACCGACGTCGCCGGCGGTGGTCGGGCCCTCCAGCAAGAGTTGCACGATGGCGCGGCGGGTGTGTCCGTCCGACGTCGACGCCACGGCGGCGGAGGACCCACCGGCCGCAGGAGTCTCCGTTCGGATTTTCACAACACCATTGTGTCCGAATTCGGCACGAGGGTCCAGCAAGGCAACCCTTAGGTGACCGACTTACTACGCTGCACTGATGGCCGCCCGCCGACCGTCGCTGAGCACCGCCGTCGCACGGTGGCACGCCGACGAGACCACGGTCGGCTCCCCGTTGATCGCCTCGGAGGTGGCGTTCCTGCGCCGGACGCGGGTCTTCGGCGCCACCGGCACGGTGCTGATGGCCATCGGCGCGCTCGGTGCGGGCGCCCGGCCGGTCGTGCAGGATCCGACCTTCGGGGTGCGCCTGCTCAACCTTCCGTCCCGCATCCAGACCGTGTCGCTGACCATGACGACGACCGGCGCGGTGATGATGACACTCGCCTGGCTGATGCTGGGCCGCTTCGCCCTCGGTCCCCGACGCATGTCGCGCAGCCAGTTGGACCGCACCCTGCTCATTTGGGCGTTGCCGCTGCTCATCGCGCCGCCGATGTACAGCAAGGACGTCTACTCCTATCTCGCCCAGAGTCAGATCGCCCGCCTGGGCCTGGACCCCTACCGAGTCGGACCGGCACCCGGGCTGGGGCTGGATCACGTCTTCACGTTGTCGGTGCCCAGCCTGTGGCGCGACACCCCGGCGCCGTACGGTCCGCTGTTCTTGTGGATCGGCCGCGGCATCTCGGAGATCACCGGCGACAACATCGTCGCCGCGGTCCTGTGCCACCGCCTCGTCGTCCTGGCCGGCGTCGGGCTGATCGTGTGGGCCACCCCGCGGCTGGCCCGCCGGTGTGGCGTCGCGGAGGTCAGCGCGCTGTGGCTGGGACCGTGCAACCCGCTGATGTTCATGCACCTCGTCGCCGGCATCCACAACGAGGCCCTGATGCTGGGGCTGATGCTGACCGGCACCGAGTTCGCCTTGCGCGCGATCAGCCGCACGCGGGACAACTACCCGGCCGGCCCGCTGGTGCCTCGACCACTTCGGTGGCCGCACGGGCGCGCCGACTGGCTGCGGTGGAAGCCACTGGCCATGCTCATCGCGGGGACCGTGCTGATCACGATGGCCTCCCAGGTCAAGCTGCCCGCCCTGCTCGCGGTCGGTTTCGTGGCCGTGGCGCTGGCCGCCAAGTGGGGCGGCTCGTTTCGGGCCCTGCTGGTCGCCAGCACCTCGATGGGCGCCATCGCGCTGGCCGTGATGGTGCTGATCGGGTGGAGCAGCGGTCTCGGCTTCGGCTGGCTGTTCACCCTCGGCACGGCCAACGTCGTGAGGTCCTGGATGTCGCCGCCGACGCTGATCGCGCTCGGCACCGGCCAGGTGGGCAACCTGCTGGGTCTGGGCGACCACACCACCGCGGTGCTGGGCCTCACCCGTGCGATCGGTGTGATCATCATCGCAGTGCTGGTGACGTGGCTGCTGCTGTCGGTGCTGCGCGGCCGGCTGCACCCGGTCGGCGGCCTCGGCGTCGCGCTCGGCGTCACCGTGCTGCTGGCCCCCGTGGTGCAGCCCTGGTATCTGCTGTGGGCAATCATCCCGCTGGCCACCTGGGCCTCGCGGCCGGGTTTCCGGGGCACCGCGATCGCGATGACGCTGCTCGTGGGCATCTTTGGGCCGACGGCCAACGGCGACCGCTTCGCCCTGTTTCAGATCCTGGACGCGACGATCGCGAGCACCGTGATCGTGGCCCTGCTGATCGTCATCACCTACACCCGGCTGCCGTGGCGCCCTCTTCCGGACGCCGACGGCGCTGACCAACGGGCGCCGGTGCCACCCGTCGCCAGCTCCGACGCCTACGCTGAGACACCGTGACCCCCCGTGTCGAGACCCCCGTGCGCCTACGCGGGGTCACCAAGCGCTACGGGTCGACGACCGCGGTGAACGGACTCGACCTCGACGTCCAGCGAGCCGAGGTGCTGGCCCTGCTCGGCCCCAACGGCGCCGGCAAGACCACCACGGTCGAGATGTGCGAGGGATTCACCACACCCGACGCCGGATCCATCGAGATCCTGGGGTTCGATCCCAGTGTGGACAACGCCCGTGTTCGCGAACGCATCGGCGTGATGCTGCAGGGCGGCGGCGGTTACCCCGCGGCGCGAGCCGGGGAGATGCTCGACCTGGTCGCCGCGTACTCGGCCAACCCGCTGGACCCGGCCTGGCTCATGGACACCCTCGGTCTGACCGACGCGGCCAAGACCACCTACCGGCGGCTCTCCGGGGGTCAGCAGCAGCGTCTGGCGTTGGCCTGCGCCGTCGTCGGCCGCCCGGAACTGGTCTTCCTCGACGAGCCGACCGCGGGTATGGACGCCCACGCGCGCATCGTCGTGTGGGACCTCATCGACGGATTGCGGCGCGACGGCGTGACGATCGTCCTGACGACCCATCAGCTGACCGAGGCCGAGCAACTGGCCGACCACCTGGTGATCATCGACAACGGCGTCGCGGTGGCCAAGGGCACGCCTGCGGAGCTGATGGGCCGGGGCGCGGAGAACCAGCTGCGCTTCTCGGCACCACCGAAACTTGATCTGTCGCTGCTGGTCACCGCCCTGCCCGAGAGCTATCTGGCCAGCGAGCTCAGCCCGGGTGAGTACCTCGTCGAGGGTTCGATCGACCCGCAGGTGCTGGCCACGGTCACCGCGTGGTGCGCACGGCTCGACGTGTTGGCCACCGACATGCGGGTGGAGCAGCGCAGTCTGGAGGACGTGTTCCTCGACATCACGGGACGGGAGCTTCGTTCGTGACGACCAACCGCTTCGAGCCGGGCACCTTCAGCCCGGACCCGCGCCCGGCAGCCGTGCCGAGCATGCTGGCCGCGCAATTCCGGCTCGAACTCAAGCTCCTGCTGCGCAACGGCGAGCAGTTGTTGCTGACGATGTTCATCCCCATCACGCTGCTGGTCGGTCTGACCCTGCTGCCGCTGGGCTCGTTCGGACCCAATCGGGCGGCGACGTTCGCACCCCCGATCATGGCGCTGGCGGTGATCTCGACGGCCTTCACCGGGCAGGCGATCGCGGTGGCGTTCGATCGCCGGTACGGCGCCCTCAAACGACTCGGGGCGACGGCCCTTCCCGTGTGGGGCATCATCGCCGGCAAGTCGCTCGCCGTCGTGACCGTGGTGTTCCTGCAGTCGATTCTGCTCGGCGCCATTGGCGTCGCCCTTGGCTGGCGACCCGAGGTGGCGGGATTGGCGCTGGGCGCGGTGATCATCGCGCTCGGAACGGCCGCATTCGCCGCGCTGGGGCTGCTGCTGGGCGGAACGCTGAAGGCCGAGATCGTCCTCGCCCTGGCCAACCTGCTGTGGTTCGTCTTCGCCGGGCTGGGTGCGCTGACCCTCGAGAGCGAGGTCGCCGGCGGCGTGGTCTCGCAGACCGTGCGGTTCATCGCGCGACTCACCCCGTCGGGTGCGCTGACCGAGGCGCTCGGACAGGCCATGACGGTCTCGGTGGACTGGTTCGGGGTTGCGGCGCTGGCCGCCTGGGGTGCGATCTGCGCGCTGGGCGCACTGCGGTGGTTCCGCTTCACCTGAGCGGCCCCTCCTTTGGCCTCCCCTACTACAGCCTGTAGTCAAAGCTCATCTACGATCGGGCCATGGCCGTCGGACGCTCAGTGCTGCGGGTCGTGGACGTGCTGCCCCTGCCCAGCCGTCGCACGCAGCGCCTCATCGCCGGCGCCGTCGTGCTCACCCAGGGCGGCATCGCCGTCACCGGCGCCATCGTCCGGGTGACGGCGTCGGGGCTGGGCTGTCCCACCTGGCCGCAGTGCTTCCCCGGCAGCTTCGTCCCGGTCCCCGTCGCCGAGGTGCCGATCGTCCACCAGGCCGTGGAGTTCGGCAACCGGCTCATCACGTTCCTGGTCGTCCTGACCGCGGCCCTCGCGGTGCTCGCGGTGGTCCGGGCCCGGCGGCGCCGCGAAGTGATCGTCTACGCCTGCCTGATGCCTGCCTCGACCGTGCTGCAGGCCGTGCTGGGCGGCATCACCGTCCTCACCGGGCTGCTGTGGTGGACGGTCGCGATCCATCTGTTGGTGTCCATGGCGATGGTCTGGCTGGCGGTGCTGCTGTTCGTCAAGATCGGCGAGCCCGATCCAGCCCATGGCGCCGGGCCTCCAGAACTGTTGGTGCCCAAGCCGCTGCGGCAGCTGACGGCGCTCTGCGGCGTGGCCCTCTCGGTCGTGCTCGTCACCGGCACGATGGTGACCGGCGCCGGCCCGCATGCCGGCGACAAGAGCGTCGAGGCGCCGGTGCCCCGGTTGATGCTGGACATCGTGACGCTGGTCTACCGCCATTCGGCACTGGTGGCGGCCTACCTGGCACTCCTGATCGGCCTCGCGTTCGGGCTGCTCGCCGTCCGTGCGCCCCGACCGGTGACGATGCGCGTCGTCGTTCTGCTGGTGGCGGTCGCCCTGCAGGGCATGGTCGGCACGGTGCAGTTCTTCACCGGCGTGCCCGCGGCGTTGGTCGCCGTGCACGTCGCGGGCGCGGCCATCTGCACGGCCGCGACGGCAGCGCTATGGGCCTCGATGCGTACCCGGGCGATGGCCGAGCGGCCCGAGCCCCAACCGGTCCAGGCCTGACTCCACCGCGAGTACGAAATCACGCTGCTTGAGTTCGCGGTCGGCGGCGTCGAGTTGCCGCCACCCCAGCGACGGCTCGACCAGTTCCAGTTCCAGCAGCCGCGGGTCGTCGCGGCCACCGATGACGTCGACGCGGGCGTAGAGGAACTCGCCGACGTCGAGGCCCAGCCGGGCCGCCGCGGCGGTGAGTGCGGCATGCCCGACGTCCCACAGCTCGGCGTCCGGGTCGGCCGGCCGTAGTGACTCCTCGGCGAAGGTGCCGGATTCGTCGAGGGCGGCGCGTTCGCCTGGCGGCGGCAGCAGCGGCCCCTTCGTGAAGGCGTGGGACTGCTGACCGCCGACGAACACCAGCGCGGTCTCGCCGTCGGCGATCCGCGGGTCGTAGGGCTGCACCAGCGCGGTGTGCCCGTCGGACTGCAGGGCCCGGGCGTGGCCACGCGCCAACTCGGCGTCGTCGAACCGCTGAGCCCCCACCGAGCCCGCGCCGACGGCCGGTTTGACCACCACCTGCCCCTCGGGCACCGATACCGGCTCCCCCGGGCCGAAGAACGAACTCGGCACCACGGGAACCCCGGCCGCCCGAAGGTCGGCAAGGTACCGCTTGTCGGTGTTCCAGGCCACCACGGCCGGTGCGTTGAGCAGATTGGGCACGCGACGGGTCCAGGCGAGGAATTCCTCGAGGCGCTCGGTGTAGTCCCACGTCGCCCGCGGGATGACGAGGTCGGCATCGAGTGTCTCCGGGTCGTCCCACGCCAGCCACCGGGCATGCAGTCCGCGCGCCCGCAGCGCCGGAATCAGACCGGCGTCGTCGCCGTCGCCCTCGACGAGGGCCCGGCAACCTGCGAGGACGATGCGGGGATGGCGAACGTCGGGCCGTGCGAGCTTCACGTTGGAATGATAGGTGCCATGTACGCGATCGAAGTGTCCGAGACCGGTGGCCCCGAAGTCCTCACCTACGTCGAGAAGCCCGAACCCACGCCCGGCCCGGGTCAGGTGTCGATCAAGGCCGACGCCATCGGCGTCAACTTCATCGACACCTACTTCAGGTCGGGGCTGTATCCGCGAGAACTGCCGTTCGTGGTGGGCACCGAGGTCTGCGGCACGGTCGCCGCCGTCGGCGACGACGTCGCGGCGCTCAACGTTGGTGACCGCGTCGTCACCGCCCAAGCCAACGGCGCCTACGCCGAGTACACCGTCGCTCCAGCCGATTTCGTCGCCTACGTGCCCGATGCCGTCTCCGCGGAGGTCGCGGCCTCCTCGCTGCTCAAGGGCATGACCGCGCACTACCTGCTCAAGTCGGTGTACCCGGTGCAGCAGGGCGACACGGTGTTGGTGCACGCCGGCGCCGGCGGCGTCGGCCTGATCCTCACGCAGTGGGCGACCAGCATGGCGGTCAAGGTCATCACCACGGTGTCCACCGACGCCAAGGCCGAGCTGTCGCGGCAGGCGGGCGCGGTCGAGGTGCTGGACTATCCGGAGGATCCCGCGGAGTTCGGCGCCAAGATCAAGGACCTCACCGGCGGTCGGGGGGTCGCCGCCGTGTACGACGGGGTCGGCGCGTCGACCTTCGAGGCCAGCCTCGCCAGCCTCGCCGTGCGGGGCACGCTCGCGCTGTTCGGCGCGTCCAGCGGCCCCGTTCCGCCGTTCGACCCGCAGCGTCTCAACAGCGGGGGCTCGTTGATGCTGACCCGGCCGTCGCTGGCGCACTTCACCCGGACCGCGGACGAGTTCTCATGGCGGGCGGGCGAATTGCTCGACGCGATCGCCACGGGGACGCTGTCGATCACCGTGAGCGAGCGATATGCCCTGTCCGACGCGGCGACGGCGCACCGCGATCTGCAGGGCCGCAAGACCGTCGGCTCCGTGGCCTTGATTCCCTAGCGGCGACCGTGGCCGACGACCTGGTGGTCACCCGAACCTTCGTCATCCCGGCCGCCGAACTCGGTGAGCGCTTCTCCAGGTCGTCCGGTCCGGGTGGTCAAGGGGTGAACACTGCCGACAGTCGGGTCGAGCTGTCCTTCGACCTGGCCCGCTCGCCGTCGATCCCGGAGCGGCTGCGGTATCAGATGCTGTGCCGACTGCGGACCCGGCTGGCCGGCGGCGTGCTGACGGTGACCGCCAGCGAGCACCGCAGCCAGTTGCAGAACCGGGCCGCCGCGCGTGAACGGATGGCCGGCATCCTGCGGGCCGCGGCTGCGGCGCCTCCCCCGGCCCGCAGGCCGACGAAGCCGACCCGGGGGTCCAAGGAGCGTCGCCTGGTCGACAAGAAACGGCGGGGAGGAATCAAGCAGGGCCGCCGCGGCGGCTGGGATCCGAGCTAGCCGAACAGCTTGGGCAGCGCCAGCGCCGAGTCGACGGCGAGCGCGCAGAACACCACGGCCAGATAGTTGTTGGACTGCAGGAACAGTCGAAGCGGCTTCACCGGCTCACCGCGCTTGACGCCGGAGTGCAGCTGGTGGGCCATCACCAGGAACCACGCGCCGGCGAGCAGCGCGACGGCGGCGTACAGCCAGCCGGTGGCCAGGGCCAGCGCCAGCGTCGTCAGGACCGTCAGCCAGGTGTAGATCAGGATCTGCTTGGTGACGTGCCGCTCGGTGGCGACCACCGGCAGCATCGGTACGCCCGCGGCCTTGTAGTCGTCCTTGTAGCGCATGGCCAGCGCCCAGGTGTGCGGCGGCGTCCAGAAGAAGATGATCCCGAACATCACCAGCGCGGGCCACTGGATGGTCCCGGTGACCGCGGACCACCCGATCATCACGGGCATGCAGCCCGCGGCCCCGCCCCAGACGACGTTTTGCGACGTGCGGCGCTTGAGCAGCAGCGTGTAGATGAAGACGTAGAAGGCGATCGTGGAGACGGCCAGGACACCCGAGAGGAGGTTGGTGGTCCACCACAGCCAGGCGAAGGACCCGACCGTCAGCACCAGACCGAACACCAGCGCGTGTCGGGTGGGCACCGCGGCGCGGGCGAGCGGCCGCAGCGCGGTCCGCTTCATCACCTTGTCGATGTCGGCGTCGGCCACGCAGTTCAACGTGTTGGCACCCGCCGCGGCGATCATGCCGCCGAACAACGTGTTGAGGATCAGGAGCGGGTCGACCGTGCCACGGTCGGCCAGCAGCATGGCCGGGATCGTCGTGACGAGCAGGAGTTCGATGACGCGGGGCTTGGTCAGCGCCAGGTAGGCCAGCAGGGTGGTTCTGACGCGCGCGCCGAACCGCTTGGCCGGCGATGCCGGACCTTGCGCCTCGCGGGAAATACGGCGCTCGCGAATGCTCACGCAGTTGTTCTCCTCGAATTCGCGGCAGCACGCTGGCTTCTACTACAGACGATGGTAGACCGTGGAACCGGGCAGTCACCAATACGGGGTGGCCCTAGGTGAACGCCGAGCCAACTTGGGTGACGCGGCCAGCGGCGATGCAACGGTCCGCACTAGGGTGATGGGTGACAGCTTGACGACACGAGGAGCTCGATCGTGACCACAACGGAAGAGATTTCCGCCCTCACCCGCCCCCACCACCCCGAAGACTGGGCCGACGTCGACTCGGTCGCCGTCGACACGGTTCGGGTCTTGGCGGCGGACGCCGTTCAGAAGGTCGGCAACGGCCATCCCGGCACCGCAATGAGCTTGGCGCCGTTGGCGTACACGCTGTTCCAGCGTCAGATGCGGCACGACCCGTCCGACGTGCACTGGCTGGGCCGCGACCGGTTCATCCTGTCGGCCGGGCACAGCAGCCTCACGCTCTACATCCAGCTGTACCTGGGCGGGTTCGGCCTGGAGCTGGAGGACATCGAGTCGCTGCGCACCTGGAAGTCGAAGACCCCGGGGCACCCGGAGTTCCGTCACACCAAGGGCGTCGAGATCACCACCGGACCGCTCGGCCAGGGTCTGGCCTCCTCGGTGGGCATGGCGATGGCGGCGCGCTTCGAGCGCGGGCTGTTCGACCCCTACGCCGCCCCCGGCACCAGCCCGTTCGACCACTTCATCTACGTGATCGCCTCCGACGGCGACATCGAGGAGGGCATCACCAGCGAAGCGTCGTCGCTGGCCGGCACCCAGCAGCTGGGCCACCTCATCGTCTTCTACGACCACAACCAGATCTCCATCGAGCACGACACCAACATCGCGCTGTCGGAGGACGTTCCGGCCCGTTACCGCGCGTATGGCTGGCACGTCCAAGAGGTCGAGGGCGGCGAGAACGTCGTCGGCATCGAGGAGGCCATCAAGGCGGCCAAGGCGGTCACCGACAAGCCGTCCTTCATCTCGGTACGCACGATCATCGGCTATCCCGCGCCGACCAAGATGAACACCGGCGGCGTGCACGGCTCGGCGCTCGGCGACGAGGAGGTGGCCGCCACCAAGAAGATCCTCGGCTTCGACCCCGACAAGAAGTTCGAGGTCCGCGACGAGGTCATCGAGCACACCCGCAAGCTGGTCGACCGTGGCCGCGAGGCCCACGAGAAGTGGCAGCCCGACTTCGACGCCTGGGCCGAGCGCGAGCCCGAACGCAAGAAGCTGCTCGACCGCCTGCTGGCCCAGGAATTACCAGACGGCTGGGACGCCGACGTCACCCGCTGGGAGCCGGGGTCGAAGGCGGTCGCCACCCGCGCCGCGTTCGGTCAGGTGCTCAACGACGTCGCGCCCCGTCTGCCCGAGTTGTGGGGCGGTTCGGCCGATCTGGCGGGCAGCAACAACACCACCATCAAGGACGTGAAGTCGTTCGGCCCGCCGTCGATCTCCACGGAGGACTTCAAGGCCGACTGGTACGGCCGCGTGTTGCACTTCGGCATCCGCGAGCACGCCATGGGCGCAATTCTGTCCGGCATCGTGCTGCACGGTCCGACCCGCGCGTTCGGTGGCACGTTCCTGCAGTTCTCCGACTACATGCGCGGATCCGTGCGCTTGGCGTCGCTGATGGACATCGACACCATCTACATCTGGACGCACGATTCGATCGGACTCGGCGAGGACGGCCCCACCCATCAGCCGATCGAGCACCTCGCCGCCTTGCGCGCCATCCCGAATCTGTCGGTGGTGCGCCCGGGTGATCCGAACGAGACCGCCTATGCCTGGCGCAGCATCGTCGCCCGCGGCAATGGCAGTGGCCCGGTCGGTTTCATCCTGACCCGGCAGGGCATCCCCGTGCTGGAGGGCACCAGCTTCGAAGGGGTGAGCAAGGGCGGCTACGTCCTCGGCGGCGGAACGCCGGCCGACGACGCCGACGTCATCATCATCGGCACCGGCTCGGAGCTACAGCTGGCGGTGGAGGCAAAGAAGTTGTTGGCGGAGAAGGACATCAACGCCTACGTGGTCTCGATGCCGTGCGTGGAGTGGTTCGAGAGCCAGCCCAAGGAGTACCGCGACAGCGTGCTCCCTCCGGAGGTGTCGGCACGGGTGGCGGTCGAAGCGGCCGTCGCACAGAGCTGGCACAAATTGGTCGGCGACACCGGCGAGATCGTCTCGATCGAGCACTACGGCGAGTCGGCGGACGACAAGACGTTGTTCCGCGAGTTCGGCTTCACGGCAGAGGCCGTGGCAGCCGCCGCGGAGCGATCGCTCGACAACTGACATTCGCAGAACTCTCTTAGGAGCATTGATGACTCAGAATCCGAACCTGGCGGCGCTGAGCGCCGAAGGCGTCTCCGTATGGCTCGACGACCTCTCCCGTGAGCGGCTGCAGACCGGCAACCTGCAGGAGCTCATCGACACCATGAGCGTCGTGGGCGTGACGACCAACCCGTCGATCTTCCAGGCCGCGCTGTCCAAGGGCGAGGCGTACGACGCGCAGATCGCCGAGCTGGCCGAACGGGGCGCCGACGTCGAGGCCACCATCCGGACCGTCACCACCGACGACGTGCGCGACGCGTGCGACCTGCTGGCCAAGACCTACGAGGCCAGCGACGGCGTCGACGGTCGGGTGTCCATCGAGGTCGACCCGCGGCTGGCGCGTGACGCCGACAAGACGATCGCCCAGGCGATCGAGCTGTGGAAGATCGTCGACCGGCCGAACCTGCTGATCAAGATCCCGGCCACCGAGGAGGGCCTGCCGGCCATCACCGCGGTGCTCGCCGAGGGCATCTCGGTCAACGTCACGCTGATCTTCTCCGTCGAGCGGCACCGCCTCGTCATGGACGCCTACCTCGCTGGCCTGGAGAAGGCCAAGGAAGCCGGACACGACCTGTCGAAGATCCACTCGGTGGCGTCGTTCTTCGTCTCCCGCGTGGACTCGGAGATCGACGCCCGGCTCGAGGCCATCGGTTCCGACGAGGCGATGGAGTTGCGCGGGCAGGCCGGTGTGGCGAACGCGCGTTTGGCCTACGCCGCCTACCAGCAGGTGTTCGTCGGTGGCGAGCGCTTCGAGGCCTTGGCATCCGACGGCGCCCGCGTGCAGCGGCCGCTGTGGGCGTCGACCGGGGTCAAGAATCCCGACTACTCCGACACGCTCTACGTCACCGAACTGGTCGCCAAGAACACCGTCAACACGATGCCGGAGAAGACCATGGACGCCGTCGCCGACCACGGCGAGGTCAAGGGCGACACCATCAGCGGCACCTCCGGCGCGGCGCAGATGCTGTTCGACCGGCTGGTCAACGTCGGCGTCGACCTCACCGACGTGTTCCTGACGCTGGAGAACGAAGGCGTCGACAAGTTCGAGAAGTCGTGGGGCGAGCTCATCGAGGCGACCCAGGGTCAGTTGGACCAGAAGAAGTCTTGAGCGGCCCGTTGAGCGACGACTGGCAGAACCCGCTGCGCGACAAGCTCGACAAGCGCTTGCCGCGGATCGCGGGTCCGTGTGCGGTGGTCATCTTCGGCGTCACCGGAGACCTGGCCACCAAGAAGCTGATGCCGGCGATCTACGATCTGGCCAATCGCGGACTGCTGCCGCCGACGTTCTCCCTGGTCGGGTTCGCCCGGCGCGACTGGGAGGACGAGGACTTCGGCAACATCGTCCTGACGGCGGTCAAGGCGCACGCCAGAACGCCGTTCCGCCAAGAGGTCTGGGACCGGCTGAACGAGGGCATCCGCTTCGTGCAGGGCACCTTCGACGACGCGGACTCGTTCGCACGGCTGAAGGAGACGCTGGACAAGCTCGACGCCGAACGCGGCACCGGTGGCAATCACGCGTTCTATCTGTCGATCCCACCGAAGGCGTTCCCCACGGTCTGCGAGCAGTTGTCGACCTCCGGGTTGGCCCGGCCCGACGGTGACCGCTGGAGTCGCGTCGTCATCGAGAAGCCCTTCGGGCACGATCTGGACAGCGCACGCTCGCTCAACAAGGTCGTCAACAGCGTGTTCCCGGAGTCCTCGGTGTTCCGCATCGACCACTACCTGGGCAAGGAGACGGTCCAGAACATCCTGGCGCTGCGCTTCGCCAACCAGCTGTTCGACCCCATCTGGAACGCGCACTACGTCGACCACGTGCAGATCACGATGGCCGAGGACATCGGACTGGGCGGCCGGGGTGGCTACTACGACGGGGTCGGCGCGGCCCGCGACGTCATCCAGAACCACCTCACCCAACTCCTGGCGCTGACCGCCATGGAGGAGCCGGTGAGCTTCAGTCCCGCAGAGCTGCAGTCCGAGAAGATCAAGGTGCTCTCGGCGACGCGGCTCGCAGAACCGTTGGGCGAGAACACCTCCCGCGGCCAGTACACGGAGGGGTGGCAGGGGGGCGAGAAGGTCGTCGGACTACTCCAGGAGGAGGGTTTCTCCCCGACCTCGACCACCGAGACCTACGCCGCGATCACCCTCGAGGTCGACACTCGGCGGTGGGCCGGGGTGCCGTTCTATCTTCGGACGGGAAAGCGATTGGGCCGCAGGGTCACCGAGATCGCCCTGGTGTTCAAGCGCGCTCCGCACCTGCCCTTCGACGCGACGATGACCGACGAACTCGGCAAGAACGCGTTGGTGATCCGGGTACAGCCCGACGAGGGCATCACGTTGCGCTTTGGGTCGAAGGTGCCGGGCCACGCCATGGAGGTCCGCGACGTCAACATGGACTTCTCCTACGGGTCGGCCTTCGCCGAGGACTCCCCCGAGGCCTACGAGCGACTGATCCTCGACGTCCTGCTCGGAGAGCCGTCCCTGTTCCCGGTCAACCAGGAGGTCGAATTGTCTTGGGAGATCCTCGATCTCGCGCTCGAGCACTGGGAGGCGGTCGATGCCGAGGGTGGCAAGCCCGACCCGTACGAATCGGGTGGCTGGGGCCCGGAGTCGGCGACGGAGATGCTGGCGCGCACCGGCCGGGAATGGCGGAGGCCGTAATGAGCGTCAGCCAAGAGCGGAGTGTGCCGAAGTGATCGTCGACCTGGAATCCACCACCACCACCGCGGTCAACAAGAAGTTGGACGGGCTGCGCGAGGAGGGCGGCGCGTTCACCATGGCGCGGGTCCTGACCCTCGTCATCGCACCCGACAGCGAGACCATCCTCGAGGAGTCGATCGAGGCGGCCAATGCGGCGAGCCGCGAGCATCCCTGCCGGGTGATCGTCGTGCTGCCAGCCGACCGTGACGCCTCCGACGCGAAGTTGGACGCCCAGATCCGGGTGGGTCACGACGCGGGCGCCGGTGAGGTCGTGGTGCTCAAACTGCACGGCCCGCTGGCCGCGCAGGCCAGCAGCGTCGTCACGCCGTTCCTGCTGCCCGACACCCCGGTGGTGGCGTGGTGGCCGGACAGGGCGCCGCGAGTGCCGGCCCAGGACCCGTTGGGGCAGTTGGCCATTCGACGCATCACCGACGCCACCTACGGCGACGATCCACTGGCGTGCATCAAGAGCAGGCTCGAGGGTTACACCCCCGGCGACACCGATCTGGCCTGGAGCCGCATCACCTACTGGCGGGCGATGCTCACCTCGGCACTGGATCAGGGTCCGCACGAGGACATCGAGTCCGCCGTGGTCTCCGGCCGCAAGGAGGAACCGGCACTGGACATCCTCGCCGGATGGCTCGCCAGCCGCATCAGCGGACCGGTGCAACGGGCGGTCGGGGACCTCAAGGTGGAGATCGTCCGCGAGAGCGAGACCATCACGCTGAGCCGACCGCAGAACGGCGTGACCGCGACACTGTCGCGCACGGCCAAACCGGAGGCGAAACTTCCGTTGGCGCGCAGGGAGACTCGCGACTGCCTGGCCGAGGACATGCGCAGGCTCGACACCGACGAGATATACTTAGCGGCTTTGAAGGGAATCGCCGAGGTGCAATATGTCTGAGACCGTGATCGAGACCTACGCCGACACCGACGCACTGGTCACCGCCGCGGGTGACCGGTTGGTGCTCGCGATCGTCGCGGCGATCGCCGAGCGTGACGCCGCCAACGTCGTGCTCACCGGCGGTGGTACCGGCATCAAGCTGCTCAAGCACCTCGGTGACCACGACGAGGCGATCGACTGGGCGAAGGTGCACCTGTTCTGGGGTGACGAGCGCTACGTCCCGGCCGACGACGACGACCGCAACGACAAGCAGACGCGGGCGGCACTGCTCGACCACGTCGCCATCCCGGCGGCCAACGTGCATGCCATGCCCGCCAGCGACGGCGAGTTCGGCGACGACGTGGATGCCGCCGCGCTGGCCTACGAACAGGTGCTGGACGCCAACGCCCCCGCCGGGTCCCCCACGCCGACGTTCGACGTGCACCTGCTCGGCATGGGCGGCGAGGGTCACGTCAACTCGCTGTTCCCGCACTCGGAGGCCACCGTGGAGACCGAGCGGATGGTGCTCGGCGTCACCGACTCCCCCAAGCCGCCGCCGGTGCGCATCACCCTGACGCTGCCCGCCGTGGTCCGTTCGCGCGAGGTGTGGCTGGTCGTCTCGGGCTCGGAGAAGGCCGAGGCGGTGGCCGCGGCGATCGGCGGGGCGGCGCCCGCGGACGTACCCGCGGCCGGTGCGATCGGTCGTGACGCCACGGTGTGGTTGCTCGACGAAGCGGCTGCGGCGAACCTCTAGCAACCCCCATACTTGCTGCCATGGCAGACAACGGCGACGCCACGCGCCAACGGACACCTGCGAGACGGCGCATCAGGACGTTGACCCATGCCGCGCTGAATGCCGACGCGACCGTGGAGCAGGTCGAGGCGATCCTCTCCGATCTCGGGCAGACGCTCGCCGACCTGGACTCCTCGACCAGCAGCCTGGACCTCACCCTCGAACGGTTCAACTCCACCATCACCCGGATCGACGAACTGGCACCTCGGCTGTTCGACGTGGTCGACCGACTCGAGTCCATCGTCGGCAGGGTCGAGCGCATCGTCAGCGTCGGCGAATCGGTGGTGGCGCCGCTGGCGGTCACCGAGCAGATCGTGCGCGGCGCCCTGAACGCGGTGCGCAAGACCACCGGCCTCTGAGGCGACGTGCCCGGACCGCTCGAGGTCTTGCCGTTCGCCCGCGGCGTCGGTCTGCCGTGGGACGTCGAGGTGTCCGACGCGGTGGGCGCCCTGGCCGATGCGCGTGCCATCCACGGGGATTCGTTCGTGGTGCGCAGCGGCGGTCGCGACCATTTGTTCACGTTCTCCCCCGCCGGCGTCGAGTCGTTCTACGCGTTGCCCGAGGACGTCGCCAGCAAGGGTGTGGCCGACTGGTCGATGTTGCGCCGCAAGCTTCCCGACGAGGTGTTCGTGGGACGTCGAGTGCTGCCGGACGCCTTGTTTCGCCGCGACGACGTGGCGTCCTACCTGACCCACCTGCGCCACGCCCTCGACGTGACCGAGACCGAACTGGGCGACGACGGGTCCGTCGAGGTGTTCGCGCTGACGCGACGACTGGGGCACCGCATGGGGTTGGCGTCGTGGGCGGGGCCGGGGTGCGCCGACGGCGACGCCTTCGAAGAGCTGGTGCGCGCGTTCGACGTCCTCGACGGATCCGAGGCCTCCGTCCGCCCCGACGTGATGGCGGCGGTCGCGGCTTCCGGCAAGCGCGCCGAACGTGCTGCGCTCGACGACATCGCCGAGACTCTCGAAGACGCCGTCCGACGGCATGATTCGGGTGCGCAAGGCGACGGCGAGCTGTTCGGCCGGATCGTCGCCGCGTGGGCGGACGAGCCCGCCGCGGACCGTCATCGTGGCATCGCGATGGACGTCGCGCTGATCCACGTCGCCTCGATGTCGAATCTGATGGCCGCGGTGGGCTGGGCGCTGGTGGATCTCGTGGAGCATCCCGACCTGGCGCGCCGGGTCGCCGACGGCGACGCCGACCTCGCGCAAGGCTGCGCGTTGGAGAGCATCCGGTTGGCACAGCGGTCGATCATGCCGCGTGCCGTGCTGGCCCCGGTGGCCTTCGACACCGGCGCTGGCGTCGTCGCCGTGCCCGCGGGGTGGACGATCGCCACCCTGCTCCCCGTGCTCAACACCACCGCCGCACCGGGTCTGGAGACCTGGGATCCGGGCCGCTGGCACCGCCACCGCCTGGCCGACGCGGCAGCGCTGGCCTCGCCGATGTTGGTGACCGCGTTCGGCCACGGCAGACATTCGTGTCCGGCGCAGCCGTTCTCGCTGTCGGCGATGACCATGGCGACGACCAGGCTGCTCGGCCGTTACGAGTTCACGCCGCGGTGGGCCGGGCATCCTCGGCCGGTCCCGGCCCAGATCGGTGGCGTCGCGCGGGCGGCCGACGCATGCCGGGTCGACTACCGGCGCCGGTGACTACCCGCTATTGCGCAGTGCGGTCGCCAACCCGCTCATGGTCAGCAGGATGCCGCGCTGCACCAGTTCGTCCTCGTCACCGGAGCGGAAGCGGCGCAGCAATTCGACCTGTAGATGGTTGAGCGGTTCGAGGTACGGGAACCGGTTGAACACCGAGCGGGCCAACGCGGGATTGTCGGCCAGCAGGTCGTCTTGGCCGGTGATCAGGCGCAGCATCCTGAGGGTCCGGTCGTGCTCGGCGACGATCTTGTCGAAGACCCTGTGCCGCAACGCTTCATCGTCGACGAGTTCGGAGTACCGGGCGGCCAGACCCATGTCGGCCTTCGCCAGCACCTGGGCCATGTTGGACAGCACCGAGCGGAAGAACGGCCACTTCTCGTAGAGGTCGTGCAGCACGGCGAGCTTGGTGTCCTCCTCGCCGTCGGCGATGAACTCCTCGAATGCCGACCCCGTGCCGTACCACCCGGGCAGCATCACCCGCGACTGGCTCCAGGACAGCACCCACGGGATCGCCCGCAGGTCGGAGATGGCCGTGGTCGGCTTGCGGGAGGCGGGGCGGCTGCCGATGTTGAGAGCACCGATCTCGCTGACCGGCGTCGACGCCTTGAAGTACTCGACGAAACCCGGTGTCTCGTGCACTAGTTCGGAGTACGCCCGCTGGGCCCGCGCGGCCAGGTCGTCGAGCACCTCGTAGGCGTCCTGGGCCAGCGTCCCAAGGCCTTCGGTGTCGAGCAGCGTGGACTCCAGGGTCGCGGCCAGCAGCGTCTCGAGGTTGCGGTGCGCGATGGTCGGCTCGGCGTACTTCGCGGCGATCACCTCACCCTGTTCGGTGATGCGCAGCGAACCCTTCACCGCTCCCGGCGGCTGCGCAAGGATCGCGTCGTAGCTCGGTCCGCCACCGCGGCCCACCGTCCCGCCGCGACCGTGGAAGAGCCGCAGGCGGATTCCGGTCTTGCGCGCGGATTCGACCAGTTCGAGCTCGGCGCGGTAGAGAGCCCAGTTCGCAGCCAGGTACCCGCCGTCCTTGTTGGAGTCGGAGTACCCGAGCATCACTTCCTGCTGCTCACCGCGCGCGTGCACCAGCGACCGGTACAGCGGAATGTCCAGCACGGCTTCGAGGATCGACGATCCGCGCTGCAGGTCGTCGATGGTCTCGAACAGCGGCACCACGCCCACGGGGCTGTACGGTTCGTCGCCGGAGGCATCGAGCAGACCGGCCTCCTTCAGGAAGACCGCGGCCTCGAGCATGTCCGAGACCGACTGACACATCGAGATGATGTAGTTGGGCACCGCCTCGGGACCGAACGTGCGAACCGCCCTGGCGGCGGCCGCGGTGATGTCGAGCTCCTTGCGGGCCAGCTCGGAGAGTTCGGCGCCGGGGCTCACCAGCGGGCGGCGGGTGGCCAGCTCGGCGGTCAGCAGCTCGACCCGCTCGTCCTCGGGTAGCGACGCATAGTCCGCGTGCACGCCGGCCCACGCGAGCAGTTCGGCCATCACCTCCTCGTGCACGTCGGAGTTCTGACGCAGGTCCAGACCCGCGAGGTGAAAGCCGAAGACGTGCAGGGCTTCTCGCAGACGCGCGAGTCGGTCGTCGGCCAGCAGGGCGCTGCCGTTGGCCCGCAGCGACGCGTCGACCACGTCGAGGTCTGCCATGAACTGCTCGGGCGTCTCGTAGGGGTCCATGCCCAGGTCCAGCTGATGCTCGGGCTGGCGGTCCAGGATCGTGGTCGCCGTGGCCGTCAGCCTGCCGTGCATGACGCGCAGGGCGCGCCGGTACGGCTCGTCGGCGCGGGCCGGTTCACCGCACGTGTCGGCCAGGGCCTGCAACTCGTCGGTGATTTGCACCAGCCGCACCGACATCGACAGCTCCTCCTCGAGCTTGGTCAGCTCGACGAAGTAGTGCGACAGGGCGGTGTAGGCGGCGCTGCCGGTGGCCAGGCGCACCACGTCGCCGGTGACGTTGGGGTTGCCGTCGCGATCCCCGCCAATCCACGATCCGGGTCGCAGGATGGGCTGTTCGAGCACGTGGGCCTCGGGCCACCGGGCTCGCAGCGCGGTGCGCACCTCGGCGTTGACCCGCGGGATGACCTCGAAGAAGGCCGCCGGGTAGTACCGCAACCCGGTTTCGATTTCGTCTTGAATCTTCAACCGCGACAAGCGAATCAACGCCGTCTGCCACAGCACCAGGATGTTTCGGCGCAGCTCCAGTTCGATGTCGAGGCCGTCGTCGGTGGTGCGCTGGCCGTGCATCCGCAACCGCATCAACTCGGTGATGCGGTGCTGGGTGTCGAACACCGTGCGGCGGCGGGTCTCGGTGGGGTGTGCGGTGATGACCGGCGAGACGAGGGCGCCGGTGAGGGCGTCGGCGACGGTGTCGGAGTCCAGCTTCGCGGATTCGAGCTTGAGGTAGGTGGCGGCCAGGCTGCTCCGCTGCGGCGGTTCGCCGGCCGCGACGTGGACGGCGCGGCGCCGTTCCCGGTGGATGTCCTCGGCCACGTTGGCCAGTAGCGCGAAGTGGGTGAAGGCCCGGATGACGGGAATGGCCTCGTGCACGTCGATGCCGTCGAACAGGCTGGCGAGATCGGAGCGGTCGATCTCGGACCGCCGCACCTGAAAGGCCCCCACGCGGGCCCGCTCGACGAGGTCGAAGACGTGGTCACCGTTCTGTTCGCGGACGGTGTCGCCGAGGATGCTGCCGAGCAGTCGGATGTCCTCGCGCATGGGTTCGGTGGCCTCACGGCCCACCTGGGTCCTGCGAACCGATCCGATGGGTGCCAGTGCGATGTCGGGAGCCTCGGCCATGGCGTCAAGTATCAACGCACCACGATCGCGACGCAGAACGAGGGCCTCGGCGATAGCCGACGAGGTAGTCTCGGCGGTGGCGTCCAGGGCGCCTCCGGTCCGCGGAAATGGGTTCAACCCTCCTGGCACGACCATGGTTTCGGCCCACCCTCCTTTCGGCCCGACGCAGCGGACCTCGGGTGCGACGAAAGGAGGCCGCCATGGCCCCGACCCTGCCCACCAATCCGTCCCTCGAGTGGTTCCGCCGCGACGCCCGCCGACTGCAACGCGCAGTGCGCGACGGCGATCCCGAGGCGCTCGCCCTGGTGTTGCGGCATCATCGCGCCGGTGCGCCCGCGGACCTGGCCACGTTCGCGTTGACCGCCGCGCAGCACGTCGTGGCCAGGGGCGTCGGCTTCAGCAGCTGGCCGCGTCTGCAGGCGTATCTGCGGACTGCCGAACGCCTCCGCCGCGACCCGACGGTCGCCGTCGACGACGACCCGGTCGCGCGGTTCCCGGCCCTGGCCTGTCTGACCTACTCCCAGGACGACGGTCCGGCGCGGTGGGCGGCGGCCGGTGAGGTGCTGCGCGCCCACCCCGACCTGCCCGCGCGGAGCGTGGCCGCCGCCGCGGTCGTCGGCGATCCGGTCGCGGTGCGCCGCCATCTGGAGCACCGCCCCGGGGCTGCCACCGAGGAGGGTGGGCCGTTCGGCTGGACGGCACTGCTCTACCTCGCCGGCTCGAGGATCCCGCAACGAGATCCGGTGGCGACGGCACGGGCGCTGCTCGACGCCGGGGCGGATCCGAATGCCGGTTATCTGTGGCTGGGGCTGCCGACGCCGTTCACGGTGCTCACGCTGTGCTTCGGTGAGGGTGAGGCGGGCCCGGGACGGCAGCCGCGGCACCCGGCCGGCGAGGATCTGGCCCGGCTGCTGCTCGAGCGCGGTGCCGATCCCAACGACGCGCAGACACTGTATGACCGGATGTTCGGCCGTGACGACGGGCATCTGCGAATCCTGTTGCCGGCCGGCCTCGGTCGGGGCGACGGCGGGCCGTGGCATCGCCGCCTCGGCGAGGCGCTGGAGACCCCCGAGGACATGGTGCAGCGGCAGGTCGACTGGGCGCGCGACCACGGTTTCACCGACCGCCTCGCGCTGCTCGCCTCCTACGGCTTCACTCGGGGGCGACCGGCGAGTTCGCCGTCACCGTGGCGGAGCCAGGGCACGACGCCGATCGCCAGGGCGGGCACGCCGGACGGGGTGCGGGCGGTAGCGGCGGCAGGTGGAGACGTCGACGCGAAGGTGGACGGTCACACGCTGCTGCACCATGCCGCATGGATCGGGGACGTAGAACTCGTCGAGGCGCTACTGGAGTGCGGAGCCGATCCCGATGTGGTCGACGACGAGCATGGTACGACGCCGTTGGCCTGGGCCGAACACGGTCAGGCCGAGGCGACCGCAGCGATTCTGCGACTCAGGAGCCGTACTTGATCTGCAGGGCGACGGCGACGATGGACACCAGCCAGATGGCGGTGATGAAGTAGGTCAGCCGGTCGAGGTTCTTCTCGACGACCGTCGAGCCCGACAGGCTGGATTGCACGCCACCACCGAAGAGGGTCGACAGGCCGCCGCCCTTGGCCCGATGCAGAAGCACCAACAGGATCACCAGGACGCTGGTGACGACGAGGGTGATCTGCAGGGCGAAAATCATGGTCGCAAGAATACCGGCGCCCCGCCAAATCGAGGAATCGGGGTCAGGGAAGCGGTCCGCCGGCGGCGATCGCCGAGAGGATCGCGAACTGCTCGCCGTCCAGGGACGCTCCGCCGACGAGGGCGCCGTCCACGTCGGCCTGACCGATGAGTTCACCGATGTTCTTGGCGTTGACCGACCCGCCGTAGAGCACGCGAACCGTGTCCGCGACGGCGGGCGAGGCAAGCTCGGCGAGCTCGGCGCGGATGGCCGCACATACCTCTTGCGCGTCGGCGGCGCTGGCCACCCGGCCGGTGCCGATCGCCCAAACCGGCTCGTAGGCGATGACGCTCGCACCGATCTGCTCGGCCGACAGCCCCGCCAGCGAACCCTTGAGCTGGTTGACGTTGTAGGCGACGTGGTCGCCGGCCTCGCGGATCTCCAGCCCCTCGCCGATGCAGACGATCGGGGTCAACCCGTGCTTGAGGGCGGCGGCCGCCTTCGCCGCGACCAAGGCGTCGTCCTCGCCGTGATAGGTACGACGCTCCGAGTGCCCGACGACCGCGAACGTGCACCCGAGCTTGGCCAGGAACGAACCGCTGATCTCCCCGGTATATGCCCCCGAGTCGTGCTGGGAGACGTCCTGCGCGCCGTAGGTCAGCCGCAGCTTGTCGCCGTCGACGAGGGTCTGCACGCTGCGCAGATCGGTGAACGGCGGGACGACGGTTACGTCGACCTTGTCGAAGTACTTCTCCGGCAACGAGAACGCGATCTTCTGCACCAGGGCGATGGCCTCGAAGTGGTTGAGGTTCATCTTCCAGTTGCCGGCGATGAGCGGTTTGCGTGCCACGGGGGTCTCCTAGCCTTCCAGGATCGAGATGCCGGGCAGCGTCTTGCCCTCGAGGTATTCCAGCGACGCACCACCACCGGTGGAGATGTGGGAGAAGCCGTCCTCCGGGAGACCGAGTTGACGCACGGCGGCGGCCGAGTCTCCGCCGCCGACGACGCTGAACGCACCCTTGGCGGTCGCGGCTATGACGGCTTCGGCCACGCCCTTGGTGCCCGCGGCGAACTCCGGGAACTCGAAGACGCCCATCGGGCCGTTCCAGAACACGGTCCTGGCGTTGGACAGCAAAGCGGTGAAGCGCTTGACCGACTCGGGACCGATGTCGAGGCCCATCCGGTCGTCGGCGATCGCGGTCACGGCCACGGTCTCGGCCGGCGAGTCGGCGGCGAACTTCTCCGCGACGACGACGTCGACCGGAAGGTGGATCACGTCACCGTAGTCCTCGAGCAGCTTCTTGCAGGTGTCGATCATCTCCGGCTGCAGCAGCGAGGTGCCTACCGAAACCCCCTGTGCGGCAAGGAAGGTGAAGCACATTCCGCCGCCGATCACGATGCTGTCGGCCTTGTTCGCCAAGTTCTCGATGACGGCCAGCTTGTCGGAGACCTTCGAGCCGCCGAGCACCACCGCATACGGACGCTCGGTCGAGCTGGTGAGCTGCTCGAGCACCTTGACCTCGGTGTCGACCAACGAGCCCGCGTAGTGCGGCAGGATCGTCGCCACGTCGTACACCGACGCCTGCTTGCGATGCACCACGCCGAATCCGTCGGAGACGAACGCACCGGGTGAACCGTCGGCCGCGCTGACCAGTTCGGCCAGCTCCTTGGCCAGCGCGAGCCGCTCGGCGTCGTCCTTGCTGGTCTCACGGGAATCGAAGCGGATGTTCTCGACCATCAACACGTCACCGTCGGTCAGACCTTCGGCGCGGGCGAGTGCGTCGGAGCCGACGACGTCACCCGCCAGCTGGACGTGCCTGCCCAATTCCGCGCCCAGGGCGGCCGCGACGGGTGCCAGTGAGAACTTGGGGTCGGGCCCGTCCTTCGGCCGTCCGAGATGGGCGGTGACGACGACCTTGGCCCCTGCGTCCGAGAGCGCCTTCAGCGTCGGGACCGACGCCAGGATGCGACCGGGATCGGTGATCGTCCCCTCGTCGTCGAGCGGAACGTTCAGGTCGGAGCGCACCAGCACGCCCCGGCCCTCGACGCCCTCAGCCAATAGGTCTTCGAGTGATTTGATCGCCATCTGCCGCGGTCAGAGCGACTTGCCGACCAACGCGACCAGGTCGACCAGCCGGTTCGAGTAGCCCCACTCGTTGTCGTACCACGACACGACCTTGGCCTGGTTGTCGATGACCTTGGTCAGGCCCGAGTCGAAGATCGAGCTGTGCGGGTCGGTGACGATGTCGCTCGAGACGATCGGCGCGTCGTAGTACTTGAGGATGCCCTTCAGGCGGCCCTCGGCCGCAGCCTTCATCGCCGCGTTGATCTCGTCGGCAGTGGCCGACTTGGCCAGCTCGGCGGTGAGGTCGGTGACCGAACCCGTGGGGATCGGCACGCGCAGGGCGTATCCGTCGAGCTTGCCCTTCAGCTCCGGCATGACCAAACCGATCGCCTTCGCCGCGCCAGTGGAGGTGGGGACGATGTTCAGGGCGGCGGCGCGGGCGCGACGCAGGTCGCTGTGCGGGCCGTCCTGCAGGTTCTGGTCCTGGGTGTAGGCGTGAATCGTGGTCATCAGACCCTTGACGATGCCGAACTCGTCGTGCAGGACCTTGGCCAGCGGGCCGAGGCAGTTCGTGGTGCACGAGGCGTTGGAGATGATGTTCTGGCTGCCGTCGTACTTGTCGTCGTTGACGCCCATGACGATGGTGATGTCGGGGTCGGTGGCCGGTGCGGAGATGATGACCTTCTTGGCACCGGCGTCGAGGTGACCCTTCGCCTTGGCGGCGTTGGTGAAGATGCCGGTGGACTCGACGACGACGTCGACGCCCAGATCGCCCCACGGAAGTTCGGCCGGACCGGCCTTGACCTCGAGCGCCTTGATCTTGGTGTCGCCGACGACGATGGTGTCGTCACCTTCGAGGCTGACGTCGTAGGGCAGCCGGCCGAGGATCGAGTCGAACTTCAGAAGGTGCGCCAGCGTGGCGTTGTCGGTCAGATCGTTGACGGCGATGATCTCGACGTCGACGTTGTTGCCGAGGGCCTTCTGCGCGTCCAGGGCCCTGAAGAAGTTGCGTCCGATTCGGCCGAAGCCGTTAACGCCTACCCGAACGGTCACTGTCGTGCTCCTTAGATCTCGAAGATGCTCTGGGACGTCGCCCCGTCTCGTGCTCGGGGATCAGCCTAGTGGTGCGCCCCTCCTGACGCGAAGGCTGGTCAGTGGGCGGCCAGACTCTGGTCCCGGTAGGGGTTGCCGAGCCATTTGCGGCGCATTTCCTGCAACGAGCCGTCGGCCTCGAGGCGGTCTTGGGCGGTGCCGAGCTGAGCCAACAGCGCGTCGTCACCCGGGGCCACGGCGACCGCGATCTCCTCGCGACTGAGCCCTCGCTGCACGACGTCGACGTCGGGGGCGGACGCGACGAGCTGGGTGAGGGTCGGTGCGAGGGCCACCAGGGCGTCGCAACCATGTGCCGCGAGTTCGCCTGCTGCCGAGGCGAAGTCGCGATGGCCGAAGGCGCGGACCGCTCCGATCTGGCCGGCGGCGAGCAGCCGCTCGGCGTAGGACTCCCCCGCCGAGCCCCGACGCACGGCGATGGTGAGCCCGGCCAGGTCGTCGACCGAACGGCTCGCCGGATGTCGCACCGCGTCGACGGCGAGCGCCTGCCCCGACACCAGATACGGCGGCCCGAACGCGGCAGAGGTCCGTCGCCCGGCGGTGGCGGTCAGACCCGCCACGACGCAGTCGCACGCCCCGGCCCGCAGGGCGGCGAGTGCGTCGGCCTCGAACGCGCCGACGGTGAGCCGCTCGACGGTCAAACCGAGGGCGGCCCCCAGCGCGGTGGCGAGGTCGACGTCGAGACCGCCGCCGTCGGCCATGGCGCCGAACGGTGGCTCGGGGGCGGTCCCGCCCACCCGAAGGGTGTCCATCGGCCCACGGTAGCGGCGCCGGTCGATTCGACCGAAACCGCGACCGCCGAGGTCGCTCGACGGCTACCGTCCGTTAGCTCGAGTCGGAGGTTCGGATGTACGAGAGTTCGCGTCGCCCCAGTTCGTACGGAACGCCCGTGCCGCACCCGCGGCTGCGGTTGGCCCTTGCCGCGATCCTGCTGACTGGGTTCTCCGCCGGTGCGTTGGGCAGCAGCGGCGTGGCCCTGGCCGACGACGGTTCGGCCAGTCCCTCGGGCCAGACCTCTGCGCACGACTCCACATCGGCCGGCTCCGGCGGGGCGGACGCGACCAAGCCGGACACCTCCAAGCCGGACACCTCCAAGCCGGACGCCACCAAGCCGGACACCACCAAGCCGGACACCTCCAAGCCGGATGCGGTGAAGCCGGACGCCACCACACCGGACGCGGTGAAGCCGGATGCGCCGAAACCAGAGCCGACTTCCGACACCAAGGAGCCCGAACCCAAGGAGCCCGAACCGCCCGCGTCCGAGCCCACCGAAGCGGCGCCCGCAGCCGACGCGCCGCACCAGTCCAACGGCCATGCACGGCAGCCGAATACGGCGGCGACCACTGCCCCCGAAGCCTCCCCACCGAAATCTCCGTCCCCTCCCCCTGCGCTACGCGTCGTCCCAGCGCAGGTCGCCCCGGTACAGGCAGTCCCGGCGCAGACTGCGGCGGTCGCGGCCGCAGCGGGCACCCCGCGGCCCGCACCGACCGTCGCGCCACGGCTGGACCTGCAACTCGCCGGGCTGGCCGTCGACGTCGCGACGGTGTCGGTGTCGGTGGTGCACACCGCGGCGACCGTCGTCGCCCAGTTCTTCGGCCCGTCGAGCTTCCTGGGCGTGCCCTACCTGTTGGCGATGTCGGTGGCCAACGCTGCGGCCGCCGCCGGTCGCACCCTGGTCGGTGCCTCGCCGGTACCTCCCACCGGTCGATTCGCGGTCGACTACGGCATCCTCGACGGGCTCTCGTTCTTCACCCCCACCAGGCCGCCCGCGGGAGCGAACGACCCGTCGATCAGGGTGACGCCGGAGCATCCGTTGCCGATCATCCTGCTCAACGGCACCTCTGCGACCCAGGGCGTCAACTGGTCGGTCGGGGCACCGGTGCTGGCGAACGCGGGCTACAAGGTCTACACGTTCAATTACGGCAACGTCACCGGTGATCCGAACTTCCCCATCCAGGCCGTGGGTGACATCCGGCAGTCCGGCCTCGAACTCGCCGCGGAGGTCGACAGGGTGCTCGCCGAGACCAAGGCCCCGAAGGTCATCCTCATCGGGCACTCCCAGGGCGGCGGCATCCTGCCGGTCTACTACGTCAACGAACTCGGCGGTGCGGCCAAGGTGTCCCAGGTCATCGGTCTCGCCCCGAGCAACCACGGCACCGACTTCGACCAACTCAACGGGTTGACGTCCATTCCGATCCTGGGGGCGCTGTTCACCGCCGTGGCCGACGCGATCGCCCCCGCACTGTTCCAGCAGGCGTCGGGGTCACCGTTCCAGGACGAGGTCTACGGGCACGGGGACACCCGGCCCGGGGTGCTGTACACGACGATCTCCTCGGTCGACGACGAGGTCGTCACGCCCTACACCCAGCAGGCGCTCACCGGGGACGGCGTCCACAACGTCGTGCTGCAGGACCGGTATCCAGGACTCGTCGTCGGGCACGCGAACATCTTCCTAAGCCCGCAGGCGATGGCCGCGGTGCTGGACGCGCTGGCCGCCAACCCCGCGGCCAATCCACTCCCACACTCGGCGGTCGCAGCTTAGGCGTCGTCGAGCAGGTCCGGTGTCACGGCCGACTCGGTGTCGGGGATGCCGTCCTGCTTGGCCTTGCGGTCGGCCATCGACAAGAGTCGCCGAATACGCCCTGCCACGGCGTCTTTGGTCATCGGAGGCTCGGCCAGCCGGCCCAGCTCCTCCAGTGACGCCTGCCGGTGCTCCACGCGCAACCGGCCCGCGTTGGACAGGTGGTCGGGCACGGAGTCACCGAGAATGTGCAGGGCGCGTTCCACCCGGGCCGCAGCGGCCACCGCGGCGCGCGCCGAGCGGCGCAGGTTCGCGTCGTCGAAGTTGGCGAGCCGGTTCGCGGTTGCCCGCACCTCGCGGCGCAGGCGGCGCTCCTCCCACGTCAGCCTGGTGTCCTGGGCGCCCATCCGCGTCAGCAACGCACCGATGGCCTCCCCGTCCCGCACCACCACGCGGTCGCTGCCGCGTACCTCGCGGGCCTTCGCGCTGACCCCGAGCCGACGCGCCGCCCCGACGAGGGCCAGTGCCGCTTCCGGACCGGGGCAGCTGATCTCCAGCGACGAGGAACGGCCCGGCTCGGTGAGCGACCCGTGCGCCAGAAACGCTCCGCGCCAGGCGGCCTCGGCGTCGCCGACGCTGCCGCCCACGACTTGGGCCGGCAAACCACGCACAGGCCTGCCCCGCAAATCCAGCAGTCCGGTCTGACGGGCCAGCGCCTCGCCGTCCTGAGCCACCCGGACCACGTACCTGGTGCCCTTGCGAATACCGCTGGCGGTCAGCACGTGCACGACGGCGTTGTAGCCGTAGAGGTCGTGGATGTCCTTGCGCAGCCGCCGGGCGATGACCCCGAGATCGACCTCGGCCTCGACGACCACTCGGCCCCCCACGATGTGCAGACCACCCGCGAAGCGCAGCAGCGACGCGACTTCCGCGCGTCGCGCGCTGACCGAGTTGATCACCAGACGGCTCAGCTCGTCCTTGACCTCGGCTGTCATCGCCACGAGATCGTCACCTTTCGTCGACCGACTGGGCGGCGGCAGTCGGAGCCGGCGGCGGCGCGGATGCACTACCGCGCAGCCTCACTCGCTCCAGCGCCGCGGCCAACTTGGCCGGATCATGTAATGGTGTACCAGGTCTGGACACGTCAGCAAACTCAACTCGTGCCTCGAGGCTGGCGGCGGTCCGACGGAGTTGGTCGCGTTCGCGTTCACCCGGGACGCCTGCCGCGTCGACGACGATGTCGTGCACCGTGAAACCTGGTGCGTGCTGCGCCAGTACGTGGATGTGACGCTCGGCGGAGAAGCCTGCCGTCTCGCCGGGTTCGGCGACCAGGTTGAGCACCAGCGCGCGCCGCGCCGTCGTCGCCTGCAGCGCCGCGGCCAACTGCGGTACGAGCACGTGCGGGATCACGCTGGTGAACCAGGAGCCGGGACCGAGCACTACGAGGTCGGCGGCCATGATCGCGTCGACGGCCTGGCGCGTCGCGGGCGGATTGCCCGGGTGCAGGCGCACGCGTCGCACCTTGCCGACGGTGGTGGCGAGGGCGACCTGGCCCCTGATCACCCGGCTCATCCGTGGGTCGGACTCAAGGCCGGCGACGTCGGCCTCGATCTGCAGCGCGATGGGGCACATGGGCAGCACCCGGCCCTTGAGGTCGAGGATGCGGCCGAGTTCGTCGAGCGCGGCGACCGGGTCGGCGAGGACTTCGTTGAGCCCGGCGAGCAGCAGGTTGCCGATGGGGTGGCCGGCCAGCGCGCCGCTTCCGCCAAACCGATGCTGCAGGATGGTCGCCCACAGGTGACCGTGCGGGGTGTCGGATGCCAACGCCGCCAACGCCATTCGCAGATCACCTGGTGGCACGACGTCCAGTTCGCTGCGCAACCGCCCCGAGGAGCCGCCGTCGTCGGCGACCGTCACGACGGCCGTCACGTGCGGCGTCAGCCGGCGGAGGGCCGACAGCGTCGCGTAGAGCCCGTGGCCGCCGCCCAGCGCGACGATGCGTGCGCTCATTCGCGGCCCAGGTCCCGGTGCAGCACCCGCACCGTCAGATCACCGTCACCGTCGAGGCGCCCCGCGAGGGCTTCGGCGATGGCGACGCTGCGATGCTTGCCACCCGTGCACCCGATCGCGACGGTCATGTAGCGCTTGCCCTCCCTGCGGTATCCGTCGATGACGACGTCCAGAAGCCGATGGTAGGTGTCGATGAAGTCCGCCGCCCCCGGTTGGCCGAGGACGTAGTCGCGGACGGCCGGGTGCTGGCCGGTGTGCGGGCGCAACTCGTCGACCCAGTGCGGGTTGGGCAGGAAGCGGACGTCCATGACGGTGTCGGCGTCCATCGGCAAACCGTACTTGTACCCGAAGGACTCGACGGTCACGTTGGTGTGGGCCACTGTCTCGGCGGCGAACGCACGCTCGATGGTCTCACGCAGTGCGGGCACCGGCAGTGACGAGGTGTCGATCACCAGGTCGGCAGCGGCCCTGATGGGCGCCAGCAGGTTGCGCTCGGCGGAAATGCCCTCGGCCAGAGTCTGATTGCCCTGCAGGGGGTGGCTGCGGCGGTTCTGTTCGTAGCGGCGCACCAGGATGCTGTCGGACGCCTCGAGGAACAGCACGCGAGGGGTGATCCCCCGGGTGGCGAGATCGTGCCGCACCCACTCCAGGTCGCCGGTGAACCCCCGGGAGCGGACGTCCATCACCACGGCGAGCTGGGTGATGCGCGAGCCGGCGGCCAGTCCCAGCTCGACCATTCTGGCGATCAGCTCGGGCGGCAAGTTGTCCGCGACGTACCAGCCCAGGTCTTCGAGGACCTTGGCCGCGGTACCGCGGCCCGCCCCCGAGAGTCCGGTGACGAGGACGACGTCGATCCCGGCCGCCGGCAGTTCGTCGCCGTGGCCGTCGCGCAGATCGGTCATGCGCGATCCGCCTCCAGCTGCTCGCTCGTCGTCATCCCCTGGCCCGTCGTCGTCGCCTCGGCCTTGATCGTAGGCACCCCGAGTGCCTCGAGGACGGCGTTCGCGGTGGCCACCCCGATTCCCGGTACCGCGGTGATCTCCTCGACGCTGGCGTCCATCAACCGGGCCACCGACCCGAAGTGTGTCACCAACGCCTTTCGCCGGTGCTCCCCCAGTCCTCGCACGGAGTCTAGTGCCGACGCGGTCATCCGCTTCGACCGCTTGCTCCGGTGGTAGGTGATCGCGAACCGGTGCGCCTCGTCGCGCACGCGCTGCAGCAGGTAGAGCCCGTCGCTGTTGCGCGGCATGATCACCGGGTCCTCCTGGCCGGGCACCCAGACTTCCTCGAGCCGCTTCGCCAGCCCGATGACGGCCACGTCGGAGACGCCCAACTCCTCGAGGACGGCGGCGGCGGCGTTCACCTGAGGTGCGCCACCGTCGACCACGAACAGGTTCGGCGGATACGCGAATCTCCTGGCCTTGCCGTCCTCGACGACGGGCGCCTGGGCGTCGGCGACGTGGCGCGCGAAGCGGCGCCGCGTCACCTCGGCGATGGAGGCGACGTCGTCGGAGCGCCCGTCGCCCGCCGCCTCACGGATGGCGTAGTGCCGGTAATCCGATTTGCGAGGCAACCCGTCCTCGAACACCACCAGCGACGCCACCACGTCGGTGCCCTGGACGTGGCTGATGTCCACGCACTCGATGCGCAGCGGCGCCTCGGTGAGCCCCAGGAACTCCTGAATGCTTTGCAGTGCTTCGGATCTGGCGTTGAAGTCGCCTGCGCGCTTCAGCTTGTGCTGGGCCAGCTGGTCCTTGGCGTTGCGGTGCACGGTCTCGGCCAGCGCGCGCTTGTCCCCGCGGGCGGGCACCCGCAACTGCACGTTGGACCCGCGTAGCCCGCTCAGCCAGGCGGCGAGCTCGTCGGCGTTGTCAGGCAGCACCGGCACCAGCACCTGCCTGGGCACCAGGTTGGTGGCGTCGTCGGCGGCGCCTCCGAGTTCGGCCTGGTCGCCGTAGAACTGGGTGATGAACTGCTCGACGAGATGCTCCTGGCCAGACTTGCCGGGCTCGCCGGACTTCTCGACGACCCAGCCCCGCTGACCACGCACCCGTCCGCCGCGGACGTGGAACACCTGTACCGCGGCCTCGAGCTCGTCGTCGGCGAACGCCACCACGTCGGCGTCGGTGCCGTCGCCGAAGACGACGGTCTGCTTCTCGAGTGCACGCTTGAGGGCGGACAGGTTGTCCCGCAGCCGGGCGGCACGCTCGAAGTCGAGTTGCTCGGCGGCGGCGTTCATCTGCTGTTCCATGTCGCGGGCCAACCGGTCGGTCTTACCGGCCAGGAAGTCGCAGAAGTCGAGCACGATGCGGCGGTGCTCCTCGGCGCTGACCCGGCCGACGCAGGGCGCCGAGCACTTGTCGATGTAACCCAGCAGGCAGGGCCGGCCAATCTGGTTGTGGCGCTTGAACACCCCCGCCGAGCACGTGCGGGCGGGGAACACCCGGGTCAGCAGGTCCAGGGTCTCGCGAATGGCCCAGGCGTGGGAGTAGGGCCCGAAGTACCGCACGCCCTTGCGGCGCGGACCGCGGTAGACGAACAGCCGCGGGTACTCCTCGTTGAGGGTGACGGCCAGCACGGGATAGGACTTGTCGTCGCGGTAGCGGATGTTGAACCGCGGATCGAATTCCTTGATCCAGTTGTACTCCAGCTGCAGCGCCTCGACCTCGGTGCCGACGACCGTCCACTCGACGCTGCCCGCGGTGGTCACCATCTGCCGGGTACGTGGCGCCAGCCCGGAGAGGTCGGCGAAGTAGGAGTTCAGGCGGCTGCGCAGGCTCTTGGCCTTGCCGACGTAGATCACCCGGCCGTGCGGATCGCGGAACCGATAGACGCCGGGCTCGACGGGTATCGAGCCCGGGGCCGGCCGGTAGGTCGCTGGATCGGGCACGGAGTCCAGATTAGTTCGCCCGCCGACAACCGAACGCCAGGCGTGGGCCCGTCAGCCGAGGGCGTCGACGAAACCGCAGTACGCGGCGGCCTTCGCCTCATAGTTGACGTAGAGGTCATAACTCGCCGCGCCCGGCGAGAGCAGCACGACGTCGACGTCGGGCAGTCCCGCGGCCACCAGCACCGCCTCCTCGAGGCCGTCGACCACGTGCGTGCGCGACGGATGGCGGCGCGCGAACTCCACGCCGACGGCGGCTCCGTTGGTGGGTGCCTGGATCAGCGTGACCCGGCGCTCACCACCACACAGGTAGCCGTCGAGTCGTTCGTAGCTCAGCTGCCGGTCCATCCCGCCGACGATCAGGGCGACGTGGTCGTCGGGGTCCATCGCCCGCAGCGCCGCGACGACGCTCTCCCCCGTGGTGGCCAGGGTGTCGTCGATCCACTGGATGCGCCCGGTGGTGCGGACGGTCTGCAGCCGGTGGGGCAAGCCCGGGTACGTCCGCACGGCCGAGTCGTACTCCTGCTGGGTCACCTCGCGGCCCAGCACCTCGGCGGCGGCGACGGCGGCCAGCGCCCCGTTGACCACGTTGTGCTCGTAGTTCATCACCGACCGTCGAGACGCCGTCGCACTGTGCGGTAGCCGGTCGGGTTCGACGAGGCGCACCTCGGGTCCGGTCGGCGGCGCGCCGATCCGCTCCAGGGTCGCCAGGACGTCCGGGGTGGTCACCAGGGTTCGGGCGCCCCGACGGAACACGTTGGCCTTGGCCAGGTGGTAGGAATCGCGGTCGCCGTGCCAATCCAGGTGGTCCTCGTACAGATTGGTGATCACCGCCACCGCCGGCGAGGTGGTCAGCAACGCGGCCTGCTGGCTGGAGATCTCTGCGACGACCACGGCACCGGCCTCGGGCGACAGATCCGACAGCGGGGTGCCGATGTTGCCTGCGACGACGGCGTCGACGCCCGCCTGCCGGAGCAGGTGGCCCAGGAACGACGCCGTGGTGCTCTTGCCCTTGGTCCCGGTGATCCCGACGGTGACGTCACCGTGCCGGGACATGAACCAGTCGGCGGCACTGGAGATCCGGATGCCGGAGCGCCGAAGGTCCTCGAACACCGGCTGGCGCCACGGCACACCGGGGCTGACGAACACCACGTCGCACGCCCGCAGGCGGGCGAGATGCTCGGGGCCGCGGAACACCTCGAGGTTGGGGATGTCCTGAGGTTCCTCGAAGGGTCGACGGCCCATGTCGTCGACGGCCTCGACGCGCGCGGCGCCGGCAGCGGCGGCCGTCCTGGCCATGGAGACGCCCTCCCGGCCGAAACCCCAGATGCCGACGGTCAGCCCGGCCAGGTCGGACGGGACCTCGGTCACGGCCGGACCAACGCCGCGGCGTACCTCGCGGGAACGTAGTCGACGTCGGCGGCACCGGTGCGCTCCGCGGCGTAGGCCTGCGACACCTTCTCGAGTTCACCTCGGCGGGAACGGAATTCCTCGATCATCGGCACTCCGCGCCACTCCTCGCCGTCGAGCACCGCCACCAGGGACTCGGCGGCCTCGTAGTACTCGCCGACGCATTCGAACGGCTTGTGCACGCCGAGGCCGACGATGTCCTCGAAACCCGGGCGATTGTCGACCTCGGAGAACAGGTCGTGACCGAAGATCGACTCGACCTCGGGGCGGCCGAGGCGCGGTGCCATCAGCCCGTAGACGAACAGGCACTTGGGGCAGTGCCCGCACCACGTCGCCCCTCGGCGGCCCGCGTCGATGGCGAACGGCCGGTTGCAGCTGATGAAGTCGCGGAAGTACTGCGGACTGCGGGCGAAGCGGTCGGCGATCTCGGACTCCGACAGCGGACGAAGCAGCGAGAAGTAGCGATCCGGGTTGAAACCGTACTGGCGCAAGGTGTCCCGCAACAGCGTCTCGTAGGAGATGCTCTTGGACCACTGGTGGTTCACGTCGCGCCCCTGCCAGGTGACGTTGCCCACGTTGGAGGACCGCTCGTTGGACAGCACCACCGGGCCCAGACCGGTCGCATCGGCGACGATCAAACCGATGACGCTGTTGATCGCCGTGACCGGGACGTGCCCGTTGTGGGCGCCGCGCGAGTTGGCCTCGATGAGGGCGGGGTCGATCCGACGTGTGACCCGGACGCTGGGCAGACCGCTGATGTCGATGCACCGGTCGATGGGGTCGAACTCGTTGACGCTGAACAGCGTCGGGTGGAAGCCGTGCCCCTTGAGTGCCTCGATGCTCACGACGGAGTCCTTGCCGCCGCCCACGGGTACCAGCGGCTCGGCGTCGGGGTCCCACCCGTCCTCGGCGGTCTCCGCGGGCCCGGCGTCGGGGCCCGTCACCTCGGGGGTCAGGGCGCCGGGAAGTGAGTTGCGGTAGGCGAATTCGCCGAGCCCGCCCGCGACGAGCTCCTCGAGGTAGTGACGTTCGAAGGCGTGCGTCGGGAACGCGATCTCGATTCGCGCCGGCGCGGCGGCCTTGTAGTAACTCGGCGAGCAGGTCAGCGCCAGCAAGCCGAGCAGCCGGTCGTCGGGTCGGTGCTCGCCCAGCGCGGCCGCGAAGTCGACCACCTCGGCGAAGGAGACGTCACCGGGTTGATCGCCAGAGATGCTGGTGCGCAACGTATACCGCGCCCGGAACACCCCGTCGGCCATGTCGTAGCCGTCGATGCTCAGCGCCCGAAACGATGCCGGGTCGAATTCGGTCATGACCACCTCGCGAACGGCGGGACTGCCTCGACGTCGTCGAGGGTGACGGGCAAGCGCGCCCCGGCGAGCTCGGCGACCGGGTGCGTCTCGAATCGTGGGGACACCCACCAGGCCCGGACGATTCCGGCGGGCAGTTCGGCGGTCCGGGTGACGGGCGCCGTCCACCCGCACTCCGCCAGCTGGACGAGCACCGACGTGGGCTCGGGATTCTCCACCCCGACGCAACCGCGAGTGGTCTCGGCCACCAGCGCACCGAGGAGCGGCACCCCGCCGGACAGTGCATCAGCCCGTCCGAGGCCGGTGAGCCAGCGTTCGCGTTGGTCGATCTCGGCGCGACTGGTCGTGCGCGCGGCCATCCGCCGCCACCACGGGTCCGACGCGCGGTGTACCGGTGGCACCGAGTCGTCGGCGACGATCACCACGGCCTCCGGGCGCCACGGCCGCACGGTGGCGCCGAACACCGCGACCTCGGACGCGTCGTTGGTCTCCACGATCACGACGGTCGCGGCCACCCACGCGGCGGCGGATCTGGCCGCGAACCCGTCGAGCGCGGCGGCGACCTCGTCGACGCCCGGCATGGCGATGCCGAAGAACTCCGCGGGCTCCTGCAGGTAGGACCAGATGCCGTCGACGTCGGGACACCGGCCGCCGGCGATCGGAATGGTGATGGTCGGCGACGTCCCGGGACGCATGGTCACCTGGGCGGCGCGCACGTAATGTGCGTCGGCTTCCAGAGCGGTCGCCGACGTGCGAAAATGGGTCACTATCAGCACATTCTAACGCACCGCCCGAAGGAGCCATGCGACGCTGCATGAGTGCACCCACCGTCACACGGCTCGTCGAAGCGGACTGGCGCGAGTTCGCCGCGCTTCGTCTGCGCGCCCTGGACGACACCCTCGGCACCGAGGACCGGCAGTACCGCGAGGAGTTGGCCTTCACCGCGTCCCAGTGGCGTCGCCGGTTGCGCGCCCACGCCCAGTTCGCCCTGCTCGTCGGCGAGGACCTCGTAGGCCTGATCGGCGCCCAGCGGCAGAGCACCGACACGGTGTACCTCTACTCGCTGTGGCTCGAGCCGCAGGTGCGTGGCCGTGGACTCGGGTACGACCTGGTGAGCGCCGCGGTGCAGTGGGCTCGCGCGCAGGGGGCGCGGGTGGTGACGCTGCGCGTCGAGACCGGCAACGCGTCCGCCCGCGGGATCTACCAGCGGTTGGGCTTCGACCTCGTCGAGGGCGGGGCCGCCACCCCCGAGGCCAGGGCCCACGAGATCACGATGTCGCTGAGCCTCGCTTGACCTCGGGTTGGCGGTAGCGGGCCACCAGCGTTCGCACGGCGTCCATCGCGTCGACGGCGCGCTCCTTGTCGACCGACTGAATCGCCATCAACGGCACGTATTCGTCGTCGGGCAGGTCGACGCGGGCCCACCGAGCGCCCTTGGGAAACGACACGTCGACCACGTTCGACCAGGGAATCAGGCGGTAGCCCAACAGGTTTCGCACAGACAGACCGCCGGGGCCGACGCGGAGTCGGGGGCGGGCGAACAAGAGGACGAGGCACCCGATGATGACGCCCAGGAATCCCATCGCCACCTGGTCGGCCGTGCGGAAGACGACCCCGGAGGAGCCGACCTTGAGCAGGAAGCCCACCGCGATGTGCGCGGCCGCGATCAGGAAGGCCGCGCCGTAGGCGAAGTAGGGCGTCAGGTGCGGCTTGACCTCGAGGTCGCAGGCGGGCTCCGTCACGGCGTCTTGCGCAGGTCCCGCAGCACGAGTGCCGTCGACAGTGCCGCGGCGGCGGCCTGTGCGCCCTTGTCCTCCGCCGACCCGGGCAGCCCGGCGCGGTCGAGCGCCTGCTGCTCGTCGTTGGTGGTGAGCACGCCGTTGGCGACGGGCGTGCCCTCGTCGAGCGACACCCGCGTCAAACCGGCGGTGACGGCGTCGCACACGTAGTCGAAGTGCGGCGTCTGACCGCGGATGACGACGCCCAGCGCCACCACGGCGTCGTGCGACTTCGCCAATTGCTGTGCCACGACTGGGATCTCGATGGCACCGAGGACGCGGACCACGTCGGGATCGGGCACCCCGGAAGCCGCCGCGGTTCGCCGCGCGCCGTCGAGCAGGGCGTCGCAGATCGTGGTGTGCCAGGTGCTGGCGACGATCGCCAGCTTGAGGCCGGACCCGTCGACTGCCGGCATGTCGGGAACGCCTGCGCCGCCGCTCACGGGGCGACTCCCCCGGGGTCGGTCGCGGTCGGCGGCAACCGGTCGCCGAACTCGTAGACGCCGTCGTCGTAGTCCTCGAGGCCGGTCAGATCGTGTCCCATGCGGTCACGCTTGGTCATCAGGTAGCGGATGTTCTCGGCGTTGGCGCGCACCGGCAGCGGCACGCGTTCGATGATGTGCAGCCCGTAACCGTCCAGGCCGACGCGCTTGGCGGGGTTGTTGGTGAGCAACCGCATCGAGCGGATGCCGAGGTCCACCAGGATCTGGGCGCCGATGCCGTAGTCCCGGGCGTCTGCGGGCAGGCCGAGCTTGAGATTGGCGTCGACGGTGTCGTCGCCGGCGTCCTGCAGTTGGTAGGCCTGCAGCTTGTGCAGCAGGCCGATGCCGCGGCCCTCGTGCCCACGCATGTAGAGCACCACGCCTCGGCCCTCCCGGGCCACCATCGCCATCGCCGCGTCGAGCTGCGGACCGCAGTCGCAGCGCCGCGACCCGAACACGTCGCCGGTCAGGCACTCGGAGTGCACCCGGACCAACACGTCGTGGCCGTCGTGATCGGAATTGCCGTCGGGTCCGCCCCCGGTGATGTCGCCACGGACCAGGGCGACGTGCTCGACGTCGTCGTAGATGCTGGTGTAGCCCACTGCGCGAAACTCACCGTGGCGGGTCGGGATGCGGGCTTCGGCGATGCGCTCGATGTGCTTCTCGTGCTTGCGCCGCCACTCGATGAGATCGGCGATCGAGATGAGCGCCAGGTCGTGATCGTCGGCGAACACCCGCAGCTCGTCGGTCTGGGCCATCTCGCCCTCGTCCTTCTGACTGACGATCTCGCAGATGGTGCCCGCAGGCTGCAGTCCGGCGAGCGTCGCCAGGTCCACCGCGGCCTCGGTGTGACCGGGGCGGCGAAGAACGCCGCCCTCCTTGGCGCGCAGCGGCACCACGTGGCCGGGCCGGGTGAAGTCTCCCGCGACGGCGGTGGGGTCGGCGAGCAGACGCATCGTCGTCGCCCGGTCGGATGCCGAGATGCCGGTGCCCACGCCGGCCTTGGCGTCGACCGTGACGGTGTAGGCGGTGCCGTGCTTGTCCTGGTTGACCGCGTACATCGGCAGCAGACCCAGCCGGTCGCACACCTCGCCGGACAGCGGCACGCACAGGTAGCCGGAGGTGTACCGCACCATGAACGCGACCAGCTCGGGGGTTGCCTTCTCGGCGGCGAAGATCAGATCGCCCTCGTTCTCGCGATCTTCGTCATCGATGACGACGACGGCCTTGCCCGCAGCGATGTCGGCTATCGCCCGCTCGACGGAATCCAGCCTCGTCATCCTTGCCACCCTTGCCGTTCCACCATCGGAACCATCGTGCGATGCGCCCTACTACGTCGTTCAGCGTCGTTCAGCGTCGTTCGGCGTCGTACGGCGCCGTTCGACCTCGGTCAGTGTCCTTCAGTATGAACCAACCCGGGGCAGCACCTATTGCCCGCTCCCGCCAGCAGCTCCGAGCAGGGCGGACGTTTCATTCAGCGGGGGCGAAAGTCGCCGTGCGTGATTCTCCGGTTGGCGGACTCGATCAATCCGCCGAGCGCGAGCCGTCGCACGGGACCCTTGTCGCGGGCCAGTTCGACGAGGTAGTTCATCACCTGGTGTGCGACGACGTGGAGCTTCACGTTGCCGTGCTGAGACAGCCTGCGGAGGACGTCGTACGCCTCGTCGGCGTCGACTCCGTAGACGAGCATCAACATGCCCTTGGCCTGCTCGATGACGGCCCGGCGTTCGGTGATCGCGCGAAGAGCGTCGGTGATGCGCTGCTGGTCGGCGCCGGGGTCGGCGGTCGTCGGGTCGTCGAGCATCTCTACTCCGGTCACGAGGCGTAGTCGGCTGTGCCGGAGACGCCGAGGTGCCGCCGAAGAACGAACGGAAACTCACCGTGGAACGGCCGAAGGTAGCGCTGGGTACCCGGAATTCGGATTGAACATGCCGAGGGATCGGTTCAATTGAACTTTTCGTCCAACAACGTGACGCCGGTCGCAACGGCGAGTCAGCTCTCGGCGGCGCCCCGATGGGCCAGCAGCCGTTCGACGTATTTGGCGATGACGTCGACTTCGAGGTTGACCGCGGTCCCCACCTCGGCGCGACCCAGCGTCGTCAGCTGCAGGGTGGCCGGAATGAGCGACACCTCGAACCAGTCGGCGCCGATCGCCGACACCGTCAGCGAGATGCCGTCGACGGTGATGGAACCCTTCTCCACCACATACCGGGAGACCGTGTCGGGCAGCGAGATGCGGACCACCTCCCAGTGCTCGGACGGGGTTCTGGCCAGCACCCGGCCGGTACCGTCGACGTGGCCCTGCACGATGTGGCCGCCCAGCCTGCCATCGACGGCGGCGGCGCGTTCGAGGTTGACCTGACTGCCCACCCCGACGCCCTGCAGGCTGGAGCGATTCAACGTCTCGGCCATCACGTCGGCGGTGAACGCACCGTCGGGCAACAGGTCGACGACGGTCAGGCACACACCGTTGACCGCGATCGAGTCGCCGTGGCCGGCGTCGGTGGTGACGAGCGGGCCGCGGATGACGAATCGGGCGGCGTCGGCGAGGTCTTCCTTGCCGACGACCTCGCCCAACTCTTCGACGATGCCGGTGAACACGAGACCAAGACTAGTCGTCTCGGGCTTCAGAGCAGCTTCTCCCCGAAGTAGGTGGCCACCGGGTTGTCGTTGAAGTTGCCGACCGGCCGATAGCCCTCCTTCTCGTAGAACCGCTGTGCGTGACCTTGCCGCGGGCCGGTGTCGAGGCGGGCCACCGCGTAGCCGAGTTCACGGGCGGCGTCCTCCAAGGCGTGCAACAACACTCGGGCCACGCCCTGACCCCGCGCGGCGGGGACGACATACATCCGCTTGATCTCGCACGAGCCGTCGGGCAACCGCTTGAGACCGCCGCCGCACACCGCCATGCCCTCGCGATAGCCGACCAGGAACACCCCGCCGGGTGGGCCCAACTCGGCGGGCCCGGCCTTGGGCATGTCCGGTGAATCGAGGTCCAGACCACCGGATCCGCCGACGTCCCAGTACAGCTCGCGCATTTCGGCCAGCATCGCCGCGACCAGTGCGGCGGCGTCCCCGGCGTCGGAGGGAACGGGGCGAAAGACCAGCTCAGTCGGCACGCCCACGTTTGTACCCGGTACCTCGGGCAACGGCGCACCCAGGCCCACCCACTACGATGCAGTTCATGCAGACGCGCCCTCGCATTGCCGTCCTCGTGTCCATCTTCGCCGCCATCCTGCTCGTCGCGGGTTGCGGCTCGTCCTCGCCGAAGAACGACTCACCGCTGCCCGACGCAGCGTCGCTGCTCAAGGAATCCACCCAAACGACCAGCGCACAGAAGAGCGTGCACCTCGCGCTCACGGTGACGGGCAAGATCAAGGAACTGCCCATCGAGACCCTGACCGGCGACCTGACCAACGTTCCCGTGGTCGCGGCCCAGGGCAAGGCCAGCATCATCGCCTTCGGCCAGACCTTCAAGGACGTCGACTTCGTCGTCGCCGACGGGGATCTGTACGGCGCACTGACGCCTGGCAGCTTCACCAACTTCGGCCCCGCGGCCGATATCTACGACGTGTCGAAGATCCTGAATCCCCAGGTCGGCCTGGCCAACCTGCTCGCCAACTTCACTGATCCCAAGTCCGAGGGACGCGAGACCATCAACGGTGTGAACACCGTGAAGGTCACCGGCAAGGTCAGCGCCGCCGTCGTCAACGGGCTTGCCAATCTCGGTGCCTCCGGCGACGTCCCGGCCACCGCGTGGATCACCGAGGACGGCGACCACGCCCTGCAGCAGGCCAAGCTCGACCCGAGCGAGGGCAACAGTGTCCAGATGACGCTGAGCGACTGGGGCAAGACAGTCACCGTCACCAAGCCCGCCGCCTGATGGCTCGCGGGAACGTGACGGCCCCCGGCAGCGTCCAGCCGAAGGCGACCAACCGGCGGATCGCGATCAGCGCCGGTGGACTCGCCGTCCTCCTCGGCGCACTCGACACCTACGTCGTCATCACGGTCATCAACGACATCATGCGAGACATCGGGATCTCGCTGAACCAAATCCAGCGCGTCACCCCGATCATCACCATGTACCTGCTCGGGTACATCGCCGCGATGCCGCTGCTGGGCCGGGCCTCGGACCGTTTCGGACGCAAGCTGGTGTTGCAGCTCAGCCTGGCGGGCTTCGCCGTCGGCTCCGTGGTGACCGCGCTGTCGGACGACCTCTTCACCATCGTCATCGGCCGATTCCTGCAGGGCACCGCCAGCGGCGCGCTGCTGCCGGTGACCCTGGCCCTGGCGGCCGACCTGTGGGCCGCCAAGGGCCGGGCCTCCGTCCTGGGCGGCATCGGTGCGGCACAGGAACTCGGCGCCGTCCTCGGTCCGCTGTACGGCGTCGCCGTAGTCTGGGCGCTGACCTCCTGGCGCGACGTGTTCTGGATCAACGTGCCGCTCGCGTTCATCGCCATGGTGATGATCCACTTCAGCCTGCCGTCGAGGGACCCGGACGAGCCACGCGAGAAGGTCGACGTCGTCGGCGGCCTACTCCTGGCCGTCGCGCTGGGCCTCATGGTGTTCGGCATGTACAACCCGTCGCCCGACGGCAAGCAGGTCTTCCCCAGCTGGGGGTTGCCCGTGCTGGGCGTGGCCCTGGTGATGGCGATCGCCTTCTTCGTGTGGGAGAAGTTCGCGAAGACCCGCCTCATCGACCCGACCGGCGTGAAGTTCCGCCCGTTCCTCGCCGCCCTGGGCGCGTCGCTGTGTACCGGTGCGGCCCTGATGGTGACGCTGGTCAACGTCGAACTGTTCGGCCAGGGCGTGCTGGGCAAGGAGCAGAACGAGACCGTTCTGCTGCTGCTGTGGTTCCTGGGCGCACTGCCCGTCGGCGCGGTGATCGGCGGCGTGATCGCCACCCGCATCGGCGACCGCATCGTCGCGTTCGTCGGCCTGCTGATCGCGGCGTTCGGCTACTGGCTGGTGTCGCACTGGAACGTCGACGTCCTCTCAGCGCACCACGACCTGGTGCTGTTCACGCTGCCCACGTTCGACACCGACCTGGTGCTCGCCGGTCTGGGCCTCGGCCTGGTCATCGGGCCGCTGACGTCGGCCACCCTGCGCACCGTGCCCGGCTCTCAACACGGAATCGCATCCGCCGCCGTGGTGGTGTCCCGAATGATCGGCATGCTCATCGGTTTGGCGTCGCTCAGTGCCTGGGGCCTGTACAAGTTCAACCAGTACCTGGCCGAGATGCCGAAGCCCAAGGGCAACAACCTGTTGGAGATTGGCGCGCAACTCGCTGCCAACGTGAGGACCGCCTACACGATGCAGTACGGGCAGATCTTCTTCATCACGATGGTGGTCTGCGTGGTGGGCGCGCTGCTCGGTCTGCTCATCGCCGGCAAGCACGAGCACGCCGAGGAGTTGGACACGACGACCGCTCCGGTCGGCGCTCAGAGCTAACCGGTCAGCAGCGCTCGACGCCGGGGGTGAGCAGCTTGAGTTCGCTTCTGGCTTCGGATTCCGGACCGTTCAGCACCGCGCGCAGGGGGCGGAAGACCATGTCGACGATGGCGTTCTGATCGGCCGGGCGAAAGCTGAGCCAGTCCTGCAGTGCAGTCATTGCTCTTCGTCCTTCGTTACGTGGTGCCCGAATCGACGGGCAGCCTGGGCCAGTTGGCCACGACCATGGCTCCGATTTTACGGGGACCAGCGACACCAATCGGGTCCACGTGGGGCGGTTGAGGTCTCAAAGGAGTAACGAGTGTCCCAACGGAGCACATTCCGCGCGTGACGCGACTCACATTGGCCGCCAAGGGAATTCCACGTCTCGTTTATGACGTGGCGGGCACCAGACTCATCCGGATGTCGGGGCCAAGCCGCAGGACGCCGTCGTAGCGCCACCGCTGAGCCGCGACCATGCTGGCCACACCCACGTCGTCGACCGCGGTGATCGGACCGCCCAAAAGGATCGGGGCGACGTAGGCCAGGATCCGGTCGACGACCCCGGCGCGCAGGAACGCCCCTGCCAGGGTGGGGCCGCCCTCCACCAACACCGCGGTCCGGTCGGACAACGCCCGGATCACCTCGTGCGGATCCCGGGTACGGATCACCATCGTTCGCGAGTCGTCGTTGAGCACCTTGGCCTCGGGTGAGACGTCCCGTTCGCCGACCACGACGCGCAGCGGCTGGCGCTCGGCGAGCGACCCGTCGGGCAGCCGGGCCGTCAGCGTCGGATCGTCGGCGAATACGGTGCCGGTGCCGACGACGATGGCGTCGGCGACCGCGCGGAGCCGATGCACGTCGGCGCGGGCGGCCTCGCTGGTGATCCACTGACTGGTGCCGTCGGCCGCGGCGCTGCGCCCGTCGACGCTGGAGGCGAACTTCCACGTGACGTGCGGCCGGCCGGTGCGCTGGCGGTGCAGCCATTCGCGCAGCGCGCCCCCGGCCGTGTCGTCGGCAAGTACCCCGACCTCGACCTCGACGCCGGCGTTGCCGAGACGCTTGGCTCCCCCGGCGGCGACGGGATTCGGGTCGGCGACGGCGTAGACCACCCTGGACACCCCGGCCGCGATCAGTGCGTCGACGCAGGGCGGGGTGCGCCCGTGGTGGTTGCAGGGTTCCAGGGTGACCACCGCCACGCCGCCGGCCGCCCGCTCCCCGGCGCGCCGCAGGGCGACGACCTCGGCGTGTGGTCCACCGGCGGGTTGGGTGGCGCCGACCCCGGCGATGTGCCCGTCGCGGTCCAGGATCACCGCGCCGACGGGCGGGTTCGGGTAGGTCGTGCCCTTGACGCCGTCGGCCTGGGCGATGGCCGACCGCATGGCGTCGTCGACGTTCACGGGTGCGTCAGGCCAGATGCTTCGACGCCGCGGCGGCCTGCCGTCGGAGCTTCTGCACGGCGACCCCGGGATCGGCGGCGCCGAAGACCGCCGAGCCGGCCACGAAGCAGTCCACGCCCGCCTCGGCGGCCGCCTCGATGGTGTCGTCGTTGATGCCGCCGTCGATCTCCACCACCACGGTGAGCTCTCCGGCGTCGACGAGGCGTCGCACCGCGGTGACCTTGGAGAGCACCTCGGGCATGAACTTCTGGCCGCCGAAGCCCGGCTCGACCGACATCACCAGCAGGGTGTCGAAATGCCGGAGGATCTCGAGGTAGGGCTCGATCGGGGTGCCCGGCTTGACGCTCAGACCGGCCTTGGCGCCGGCGGCCCGGATGTCGCGGGCGACGGCGACCGGGTCGTCGGTGGCCTCGGCGTGGAACGTCACGTTGTAGGCGCCGGCCTCGGCGTACGGCGGCGCCCACCGCGCCGGATCCTCGATCATGAGGTGACAGTCCATCGGAATGTCGGTGGCCGCGAGAAGACTCTCGACCACCGGCAGGCCCAGCGTCAGGTTCGGCACGAAGTGGTTGTCCATCACGTCGACGTGCAGCCAGTCGGCGCCGACGACGGCGGCGGTCTCGTCGGCCAGGCGCGCGAAGTCGGCGGCCAGGATCGACGGCGCGATCAAGGGTTCGGGCATGGCGGCCAGCTTAGGTTCCAACTCTCCGGGGTCAGCGTTGGACCCGCAGCGCGGCCGCGAACATGGCGTCGGTTCCGTGCCGGTGCGGCCACAGCTGGACGTAGGGTCCCGCGCCGAGGTCGGGCACGGGCGTCGGCCCGGCGTCGAATAGCGGGCGGGCGTCGACGGCGGTGACGGGCTGGCGGCGTAGCGCGTCGGCCACCACGCCGACGGTCTCCGCCAGATGCGGTGAGCAGGTCGCGTACAGCACGATGCCACCGTCGCGGGTCAGGGCGATCGCCGCGGCCAGCAGTTGCTTCTGAAGTTTGGCCAGACCGGGCACGTCGCCGGGTTGTCGGCGCCACCGTGCCTCCGGGCGACGCCGCAGTGCGCCGAGTCCCGTGCAGGGCGCATCGACGAGAACCCGGTCGAAGGACGCGGCGGGTAGACCCGTCTCCCGACCGTCGACCCGCAGCACGTCGACGTCCGACCCTCGCAGCGTCTGCTCGACGAGGTCCGCGCGGTGCGGCGTGGGTTCCACGGCCGTCACGTGGGCTCCGCGCTCCGCCGCGACGGCGGCCAGGATGGCGGCCTTTCCGCCGGGGCCGGCGCACAGGTCGAGCCAGCGCTCGTCGGTGCCCTCGACCGGAGCCAGCGTCAACGCGCGTGCGACGAGCTGACTGCCCTCGTCCTGCACCTGGGCCTGCCCGTCCCGCAGGGCGTCGAGTCGACCGGGGTCGCCCCCCGACAGGTACACCGCATACGGCGAGTAGCGGCCCACCTCGCCGTCGACGGCCCGGGCAAGGTCCTCGGCGGTCAGTACCCCGGGCCGGGCGGCCAGGTGCACCACCGGGCGGTCGTCGTCGCTGGCGAGCAGGGCCCCCAGTTCGGCGGCGTCGGCACCCAGCGCGTCGGCGAAGGATTGCGCGATCCATCGGGGGTGGGCGTGGGTGAACGCAATGTTGCCCACCGGATCCGTCACCGCCGGCGGGGCCAGTTCGGCGACCCAGGAGGACTCGTCGCGGGATGCGATCGTCCGCAGCGTGCCGTTGACGAAACCGGCACGCGCACTGTCGAATTCGAGAGCAGCCTGCTCGACGGTGGTGTCCACGGCGGCGTGCGCGTCGACGCGCGTGCGCAGCAATTGGTAGGAGCCGAGCCGCAACAGGTCCAGCAGGACGGGATCGATGCGATCCAGCGGGCGGTTGGTCGCGTGCACGATGATCGCGTCGAGCAACCCGAGCGCACGGCAGGCGCCGTAGGCCAGTTCCGTGGCGAACGCGGCGTCACGCCCAGCGATCTGCCGCTCCCGAAGCAGCGTGGGCAGGACGAGGTTGGCGTACGCGTCTCGTTCGGAGACGGCCCGCAGCACGTCGAAGGCGGCCCGGCGGGCCGGGTCCAGCGGCTTGCGCGGCGGACGGCGCCGCCCCTGCGGCCGGGTCACGAGGCGCGCGCGTTCTCGTCGAGTCGGGCGCCCCTGGCCCAGTCCGCGGCCTTCATGGGCTTCTTGCCGGGCGGCTGGATCTCGCCGAGCAGCACCGGAACCGACGAGGTGCCCACGCGGACGCCACGACGGTCGACCCGAATCATGCCGGGCGCCAACGGTTCCTGCTCCGGGGACTCGGGCAGCACGGGACCCACCTTGATGCGCACGTCGCCGATCATCGTCCACGCGCCGGGGTTGGGGGTCACCGCGCGAATCCTACGGTCGACCACCTGCGCGGGAAGATCCCACCGCACGCGCGCCTCCTCCACCGTGATCTTCGGCGCGACGGTGATGCCGTCGGTGGGCTGTGGCACGGCGGCGAGGGTGCCGTCGGCGATGCCGTCCATCGTCCGCTCCAAGAGCATGGCCCCGGAGACGGACAGCCGGTCCAGAAGATCCCCGGCGGTGTCGGTCGGGTGGACGGTCTCGGTCACCACGCCGAACACGGGCCCGGAGTCCAGACTCGGTTCGATGCGGAACGTGGTGGCACCCGTCACCTCGTCGCCGGCGGCGATGGCGGCCTGCACGGGCGCGGCGCCCCGCCACGCCGGCAACAGGGAGAAGTGCAGGTTGACCCAGCCATGCGGCGGGACGGCGAGCAGTCCGTCGCGCAGCAACGCGCCGTAGGCCACCACCGCACAGCAGTCGGGGGCGAGGTCGCGAAGTTCGGCGACGAAGTCGGCCCCGTTGGGCTGCGACGGGCGCAGCACCGGAATGCCCGCTTCCAAGGCGAATTGGGCCACCGGTGACGGCGCGGGGCGGCCCCGTCGACCCGAGGCGGCATCGGGGCGCGTCAGCACGGCGGCCACGTCGTGGTGCGGGGAGCCGACGAGTCGACGCAGGGAGGGAAGGGCGGGCTCTGGAGTGCCCGCGAAGATGATTCGCACGTCTCAACCGTTGATCTGGTAGTACTCGCGTTCGGACACCCCGGCCAGCGGGGCGACGAACATCCACGGAATCGTGGTGAGGGTCTTGTTGAGCGTCGCGACCGCGTCGTTGTAGTACTGGCGGGCGAACGCAAGCGTCTTCTCGGTGTCGGCGAGATTGTCCTGAAGGTTCAGGAAGTTACCCGACGAGCTGAGCTGCGGGTAGCTCTGTCCCAGCGCGAGCACGGGTCCGAGGGCGCCGTCCAGCTCGCGCTCGGCGGCGCTGCGCTTGGCGACCGATCCACTACCCGTCGCGGTGGCGATGGCGGCCCGCGCGTCGGTCACGTGGTCGAGCACCGCCTTCTCGTGGGCGGCGAAGGTCTGCACGGTCTGGACGAGGCTGGGGATCAGCGACGCCCGTCGGGTCAACTCGACGTCGATGCCCGCAAGCGCCTCGGACACCCGCACGTCCGCCGAGCGAATCTTGTTGTAGCCCAGTACGAATGCCACCAGGATCACCACCAGGAGCACGACCGCCAAGACGAGGGTCGAGGTCACCACGAGCCACCTCCTCCGCCGCCACCGCCGCCGCCCCCACCGCTGAAGCTGCTGCCGCCGGATGAGGACGACGATGACGATTGCGAGGCCGTGTACGCACTGATCGACGACGACAGCGCCGAGTCGAAGCCGTCGAAGTCCGCTCCGTCGGAATGGCTCGTGCCATAGCCGCTCGACGGGTGGTAGGTCTGATACCACTCGGGTTGCGGAGCGGTGACTCCCATCGTGTCGCTGTACTTCTTGGCCCACAGCGCGGCGGCTCCGGCCGCGACGGCGAACGGGACGTAGGCGGTGTACAGGTCCTTGCGCGCGGCGAAGTCGAACCGAGTCTCGGCCGAATCGGTTGACAGCAGCCGGTGGAATCCGCCTGCCTCGGACCATAATTGGCGCCCCTTGGCGGTCCGCCTCATGCCGACGCCATCAGCCCAAGAACCCCGGGAGAAGACGAAGAACGCCACGAACGGCAACCCCCACATGGTGGCGGGGAAGCCCCAGCGGAAGAAGCCGCAGACCGCCAGGATGACGGCCAGGCCGTTGGCCGACCGTATCCAGAGTTCCTTGCGGCGCTTGACCACGAGCCCCTCGTCCAGCGCCCACTTTCGAACGGCCGTGGCCAGGTCGGACTTCGCCGTGGACAGCTTCTTGCCTGCGCTGGCGGTCGACGTGGCCTCGAACTCCCGGCCCCGTCCCTTCACCTTCAGTGCCAGTGCCACCGCACGGGTCACGGGGTCCATCTTGGCCCAGCCGTCGTCGGCGACACCCCGGACGATCCACCTCTTCTCGTCGACCTGTTCGAGCTCCACGAGGTGGCGTTCGGCGGCGTACAGCAGGGTGGCCGCCAGTGCATTCTTGGGCACCGCCTCGGTGCGGATGTACTCGATCTGCACCGGTCCCAACCCGGCGGGCGGGGCGTACTGCACCGGGAATCCGGGATCGGGTTCCACGGTCGTGCGGTACCAGAGGTAGGCGATCAGCGCGCCGGCGACGCAGAGGCCCAGGACCCACGCGACCGCGCCGATCGAGCGTCCGAGGACGCGGTCCCACTCGTAGGACCACGGCAGGCTGAGGCGTTCCGGGGTCGGTAGGTCGACGCCCGCGCGCAGGGTGACCGGTGTGCGTGGCGGCAGATTGGCCGCGGTGAATTCGATCGTGTTGCCCGACACCGCGAGACCGTCGCACGCGCGCCCCGTGCCGAACCCGACGGAGCATTCGGCGCCGGTGACGTCGGCGGGCATCCGGGCGCGCACCCGCACCCGTTCGATCTCGTTGTTCCACGACGGTGCGATGACGTTCCAGAAGAAGGCCGACGTCGAGTCCGGGTTGCCGACGACCGAGGCGAAGCCGCGGTTCTCGCCGGTGCTGCCCGGGTCGAGTACCCCGGGGACGGAGTACCGGATCTCGTAGACGTGGGTGCCGGGGTTCAACGTGCTGTCGGGGTCGCCGATCTTGGCGACCCGGAACCGGTCCCCGGACTCCGAGAGCAGCGTGAAGGGGACGGGTTCGCCGTCCATCAGGATGGAGGTGACGTCGGGTTCCTGGCGCACCCGCGGACTGTTCGGGTTGGCGACGTCCCAGTACCGGAAGATGCCGTGGCGGCCCGAGGGGAACTCGCCCCGAATCGTCTCGACCGCGTTGAGTCGTCCGTCGGCCGCGACGGTGAAGTCGGCCTGGTAGTCGCTGATCACGACGGGATCGTCAGCCGGGGCGGAGCCCGATACGCCACCGAACAGTACGGGCCACAGCAGCCCGGCGGCGACCAGGATCGCCAGCACCGACCAGCCGAAGATCCGCCTCACCGCATCTCTCCTCGCCAGTCGCTGCCCGTCGGGTCGGACTCACCCTATGTGCAACGGGTCGATCTGCACACGAACCGGCGGCTGATCGTGACGGGCGCTGAACACTCCGGTGGCGCGGCGCAGCGCCGAGGCCAACTCCAGCCCGGTGGTGCGCGGTACCCGGACCAGCATCCGGCCCACCTCGGCGTCGCGATCGGTGCCCGGCAACGCCCGCGCACCGGCGGGCAGGTCCACGGGTCCGAGCACGTCGGAGCCGTCCGGAAGCCGGGCGGCCTCGAGCAGCGCCGCGACGGCCGGCGGCGGACCGTCGACGGCGGCCATGTGGACTGCCGGGGGCAGGCCGACCTCGGTCCGGGCGGCGAGTTCGGCGTCGGCATGGCCGACCGGATCCCAGCGGATCAGCGCCTGCACCGTCGGGATCGCCGACTCCGCGACCACGGCGACTACCCCGCCGTCGCCGCGGCGCCGGACCAGCGCGGCGGCCGCCATCCACCGTCGCAACGCGTCCTCCGAGGCCCGGAGGTCTTGGCGCCCGAGCAGGGCCCAGCCGTCGAGCAGCAGCGCCGCGCCGTATCCGCCGGGCACGGTGGGCTCGGCGCCGGGGGTGGCCACCACCAGCGCCGGCGCGGCGGGCACCTCGGCGACCATCGCGTCGCCACCGGAGGTGATCACCGGGGTGCCGGGCAGCGCACGGCCCAGTTCCTCCGCGGTGCGCCGGGCCCCGACGACGACGGCGCGGACGGCGTCCGAGCCACAGCGCACGCAGCGCAGCGTCGGCTCGGCCCGGCCGCACCATCGGCACACGGCTCCCGCCGCACGGTCGGGCAGCGACATGGGTCCGGTGCAGTGCCGGCACCGGGCGATCGTGCGGCACTTGCCGCAGGCCAGCGCCGGAACGTAACCGCGGCGGGGCACCTGCACCAGCACCGGATACCCGGACCGCAGCGCGGTACGGGCCGCGTCGAGTGCCATCGTCGGCAGCCGCGCGGTGTGGGCGGCGGGATCGCGTTCCTGGGTGAACGCGCTGTCGTCGAGTGCGATCACCCGCGGGGTGCGCGTCCGCACCGTCGGCCGGGTGGCCACCAGATCATGGGCCCATCTGCTGGCGACGAGGGCCTGGGCCTCCGCGGTGCGGGCGTAGCCGCCGATCACTGCGGCACACCGCAACTGGTGCGCCCGCAGCATCGCCACCTCGCGTGCGTGCGGGTACGGCGACCGCGGCTCGGCCAGCGTGTCGTCGCCGTCGTCCCACACCATGACCAGGCCGAGGTCGGCGACGGGCGCGAACACCGCGCTGCGGGTGCCGATGACGAACCGGGCGTCGCCCCGCAGCACCGACAGCCAGCGGCGGTAGCGCGCCGACGGCCCGAGGCCTGCCGAGAGGGCGACGGCCACGCCCTCTCCGACGTGGTGCACCGCCGCGGCGTGCAGCGCGTCGACGTCACGCTGGTCGGGCACCACGGCGAGCACCGACCGGCCGGATTGCACCACCACGGCGGCGGCCTCCGCGAGCCGGTCGGTCCACCGTTCACCGGGCAGCGCCTGCCAGACCGCACGGGCCGCCCGCCCCTCGGCGAGTGCCTCGAGGAACTGTGCGCCCCGGTGATATTCGGCCCACGCCACCGGGTCGACCGTCGGTGTGGCCGCCCGGGGTGGGTCGGGCACCGGTTGCTTCTCCACCGTCGCATGCCTGGGCGGGACGGCGAGGCGGAGCACGTCGGGCCGGGTGCCGGCGTACCGCGCAGCCACCGCGTCGACGAGCCGTCGCACCTCGGGGGTCAGGACCCGCTCGCTGGACACGACGCGATCCAGCCAGCCGAGCTTGCCGTCGTGGTCGGTGTCGGACCGCCGTTCGAGGACGAACCCGTCGACCAGCCTGCCGTGAAAGCGCACCTTGACCCGTACGCCGGGTTGCGCGTCGTCGGACTGCTCGGCGCTGACGAGGTAGTCGAAGTCGCGGTCGAGGTGCGGCACGGACAGCATCGGGAGCACCCGGGCGACGGGTTCGTGCTCGGCGGCGCGCCTGAGGTCCTTCGGTTCGGCTGCGCTCATCGGGCCGGCGGCTGCCCGCGTCCGAAGAACAGACCGGCGGTGATCAGCAGCAGTGAGGTCGCATAAGCCCACCAGATGGGTACCGCCAGCGCTTCGGATCCCAGGACGAAGCGGCCGATGCCGATCATTGCGTCGGACACCGCGAAGCACACCGCGCCCAGCGCCGTCCACGGCGTCGGCAGGTCGGCCAGCAGTGCGGCGCAGACCATCGCGGCCAGGACCACCATGTAGGCCACGACGGGAATGGTCATGCCGTCGGCGGTCAGGTGGGGCCAGAACCAGACCAGCAGCAGCACGCAGGCGACGCAGACGAGGGCCGCGGCCGCGACCCCGACCGGCGTCGCGGTTCGCAGGGGCACCAGGGCAGCCAGAAAGCACAGGTGCGCGATCAGGAAGGCGCCGAGTCCGAGCACGAACGACGGTTGCCACCAGGGCATCGCGAGGAGGAAGTCCCCCGCCGCCGAGAACAGCAGCGCCGGCACCAACCAGCGTCGTTCCCGCCCGATCGGGTGTCTCGTCGCGGCCGCGGCGAGCAGCACCGCGGCCAGTGCCTTGACCCCGGGTTGTGCACCGAACCGTCCGGTGAGCTCGGCTCCGGCCGGTGACCGAAGTGCGATCACGACGAGTAAGACCCCGTAGCCGGCGGCGACGATCGCCGCCGCGCCCCACAGCGTCCGCGTCGTCGGCGATGCGTACGGTGAGCCGATGCCCGTCACCGAGGAATCCGCAGACAAGCCCCCTCTGGATGCCATCCTGCAGAAGGTACTGGAAGCGGTCCCCTTCCAGTTGACGACCGAGGGCGGACCCGACGCGGCCCGCCAAAGGTTCCGCGACCTGCCCCGCCACCCGGTGCACCAGGAGTTGCGCGCCGAGGACCGCACGCTCGACGGCCCCGGCGGCCCGATCCCCATCCGGCTCTACTGGCCCCCGGCGGCGGCCGACGGACCTGTGCCGGTGGTGATGTTCTTCCACGGCGGCGGCTGGGTGGTCGGCGACCTCGACACCTACGACAACGACGCCCGCCGGCATGCGGTGGGCTCCGCAGCGCTGGTCGTGTCGGTGCATTACCGCCTGGCGCCGGAGCATCCATATCCGGCCGCGGTCGACGACGTCTGGGCGGCGACGCAGTGGGTCGCCGAGCACGCCGCCGAACTGGGCGCGGACCCGGCGCGGCTGGCGGTCGCGGGCGACTCGGCCGGGGGCAACCTGGCGGCGGTGGTGGCGCAGTTGGCCCGCGACTCCGGTGGGCCGGCGATCGCCTTCCAGCTGCTGTGGTACCCGGCGACGACGTGGGACACCTCGCTGCCGTCGTTCACCGAGAACGCAGACGCACCCATCCTCGCGGTGGACGCGGTCGCCCAGTTCTCCCGCTGGTACGCCACGGGACAGGACCTCCGCAACCCGCCCGCGACGCTGGTGCCCGGCCGGGCGACGAACTTCGCCGGCCTGGCGCCCGCCTACGTCGCGGTGGCCGGGTACGACCCGCTGCGTGACGACGGCGTCCAGTACGCCGGAATGCTCGCCGGCGCCGGCGTGCCGGTCGAGGTGCACGACGCAGAGACCCTGGTGCACGGCTATCTGGGCTATCACGGGGTCGTCCCAGCCGCGACCGATGCCGTCGAGCGCGGGTTGTCCGCGCTGCGTCGCGCGCTAGCCTGAGGCACATGACGGAGACGACGTCCGAACGGCCCCCGATCGACCCCATCCTGAAGATGCTGCTCGACGCGGTGCCGCTGGACTTCACGGTCGACGACGGCGTCGAGGTGGCCCGCGAGCGGTTCCGCGCGGTGAAGCCACCGCCGGAGTCGTTGCCGGACATGCGAATCGAGGAGCGTACGGTCGGATACGGCGACCTCGCCGACATTCCCGTCCGCATCTACTGGCCACCCGTCGAGGCCCACGCCGACCTGCCCGTGGTGGTGTACTACCACGGCGGCGGCTGGGCGATCGGCGACCTCGACACCCACGATCACGTCGCGCGGGCGCACGCCATCGGCGCCGAGGCGATCGTCGTGTCGGTCGACTACCGGCTGGCGCCGGAGCATCCGTTTCCCGCCGGGGTGGACGACGCGTGGGCGGCGCTGCGCTGGGTCGCCGAGCACGCCGTGGAACTCGGCGGGGATCCGGCGCGGATCGCCGTCGCGGGCGATTCCGCCGGGGGCAATCTGTCGGCGGTGATGGCGCTGCGGGCCAGGGACGCCGGCGGACCGTCGCTGGCGTTCCAACTGCTCTGGTACCCGGTGGCGGTCGGTGACCTCTCGGCACCGTCGTTCGTCGAGAACGCCGACGCGCCGATCCTCAACGCCGAGGTGATGAAGGCCTTTTTGACGTGGTACCTGCCGGGGGTCGACATGTCCGATCCCGCGACCCTGCCGACCGACCTCGCACCGGCAAACGCGGCCACCCTCGCCGGAGTGGCACCCGCGTTCATCGGCACCGCCGAGCACGACCCACTGCGGGACGACGGCGGCAAGTATGCCGAATTGCTCTGCGCGGCGGGCGTTCCCGTTAAGCTGAGCAACGAGCCCACGATGGTGCACGGCTACGTCAACCTGGCGATGGTGTCGCCGGCGGCCACCGAGGCCACCCACCGCGGCCTCGCGGCTCTCAGAGCGGCCCTGCATCCGGGTTCGACGGCGTAATCTTCAGGCCACTCGACGCCGACGGAGGCAACGCGTGACCGGACCCGACTTCCACACCGTCATCGTCGGTGCCGGTTTCGCCGGCATCGGGACGGCCATCCAGCTGGACAAGGCCGGTCTCGGTGACTACCAGATCGTCGAAGCGGGCGAGGAGCCCGGCGGCACTTGGCACTGGAACACCTATCCCGGCATCGCCGTGGACATTCCGTCGTTCTCCTATCAGTTCTCCTTCGAGCAGAGTGCCGACTGGTCACGCACCTACGCCAAGGGTGCCGAACTGAAGCGTTATGCCCAGCGGTGCGTCGACCGGTACGGGCTGCGCTCCAGGATCCGGTTCGACACGATGGTCACGGCCGCGGTATTCGACGACGAATCGCGTTGCTGGCGCATCGAATTGGACGATGGCGACGTGCTGACCGCTCGCTTCCTGGTCAACGCCAGCGGAGTGCTGTCCGTGCCGAAGCTGCCCGACATCGACGGAGTCGACGGCTTCGCGGGCATCACCATGCACACCGCCCGGTGGGATCACTCGCAGGACTTGACCGGCAAGCGCGTGGCGGTCATCGGCACCGGGGCCTCGGCGGTGCAGGTGATTCCCGAGATCGCCCCCGTCGTCGAGCACCTCACCGTGTTCCAGCGCACGCCGATCTGGTGCATGCCGAAGTTGGACGTACCACTGCCCGCGGCGGCCCGCCGATTGATGCGGATACCGGGCGGCAAGGTGCTTCAGCGTCTGCTGAGCCAGGCCTACGTCGAGCTGACCTTCACGATCTCGGCGCAGTACTACGGGGTGTTCCCGCTGGCCAATCGCGCCGAGAAGATGGGCCGGGCCTTTCTGCGGCGCGAGGTGCACGATCCGGAGGTGCGCGAGAAGCTGACGCCGCAGTACGCCGTCGGGTGCAAGCGACCCGGATTTCACAACACGTATCTGTCGACCTACAACCGCGACGACGTCGAGCTGGTCACCGAGCCGATCGAGAAGATCACCCCGTCGGGTGTCGCGACCGTCGACGGCGCCCTTCGCGAGGTGGACGTCCTGATCCTGGCCACCGGCTTCAAGGTGATGGACGTCGACAGCCTTCCGACGTTCCCGGTGACCGGGTCTAGCGGCACGTCGCTGGCCCAGTTCTGGACCGAGCGACGACTGCAGGCCTACGAGGGAGTCAGCATCCCCGGCTTCCCGAACTTCTTCACCGTGATGGGGCCCTACGGTTACGTCGGTTCGTCCTACTTCGCCCTCATCGAGACCCAGACCCACCACATCGTGCGCTGCCTCGTGCAGGCCTCGCGACGGGCCGCCACCCGGGTCGAGGTGTCGGCCGAGGCCAACGACCGCTACTTCGCGGAGATGATGCGCAAGCGGCACCGTCAGATCTTCTGGCAGGACAGCTGCGCCCTGGCCAACAGCTACTACTTCGACCAGAACGGCGACGTGCCTCTTCGCCCCACCACCACCGCAGAGGCGGTCTGGCGCAGCCGCCGCTTCCCGCTCGCCGACTACGAGTTCAGCGGTTAGCCGATCAGAACTGCACGCCGCGGGTCAGGGCGCCGTCGACGAGCAGGTTGGTGCCGGTGATGAAGCTCGCCGCCGAACTGCTCAGGAACACCACGGCATTGGCGACCTCCTGCGGCGTGGCCATCCGGCCCGTCGGGTTGAGTCCGAGGGCGGTGGCGAACAAGTCCGGGTCGTTCTCCTCGATCGAGGCCCACACACCGCCCGGGAAGTAGGTGTTGCCGGGGCTGACGGTGTTGGCCCGCACGCCCTTGCCGGCGAGGTTGAAGGCCAGTCCCTGCGTGTAGTGGATTATGGCGGCCTTCATCGTCCCGTACGGGCCTGCGGCGAAGTCGACTTCACGACCGGAGACACTCGAGATCGTCACGATCGAGCCGGCGCCGGACTCCAGCAGCCGGGGCATCGCCGCCTCCACCAAGCCGATGGTGCCCATCAGGTCGACGTCGACGGTCGTGCGCCAGTTGTCCTGGGTGTCGGGGATGGCCAGCGCGCTGACGTTGGCCACCACCCCGTCGACGCCCCCTAGCGCGTCGGCGCTGGCGTCCACCCACGCCGCCAGCGCGGCCGCGTCGCCCACGTCGACCGCGGTGCCGATCGCCGCCTCGGCGCCCATCCCCTCCTCGACCGTCCGGGCGCAGTATGCCACCGCGGCGCCCTCGGCCAGCAGTCCGTCGACCACCGCCCGGCCGATGCCCCTGGTGCCGCCCGTGACGAGGAAGCGCTTGCCAGCCAGTCCGAGTTCCATGGTCGTCCCCTCAGTATGAGATAGAGCCCAGCGACCTTGCAGCCCTGCGCATTTCGTCGTGAATCCCACCGAAGGCCGGTGCCTCGGGCAGCAGTCGCTTGTCGACCTTGGTCACGGCACTGTAATTGGTGTCGACCACGTTCGCGATCGGTACCTCCGAGATCTGGCTGAGCAACTGGTAGGCGTCGAGGCGGTCGAGGCCGTACAACTCTCCGAGCCAGCCGACCATCTCGACCTGCCCCGCCCGCCACGCCTCCTCCAGCGGGCGACCGGAGCCGATGCACATCAGGTGGGTGTCGTTCTCGATCCTCGGCCAGGCCGGTCCGCCACCCTTGATGAGGTCGACGATGGCCGTCACGTGCATCGCGCCCTCCACCGCGGTGCCGCACGATTCGCCCTCACCCTGCCGGTAGTGGCCGTCGCCGAGGGAGAACAATGCGCCGTCGACGTTGACCCGCAGGTAACACGTTGCGCCCGCCGCCATTTCGGGACTGTCCATGTTCCCGCCGAAGTAGTCCGGCACCAACGAGGTCCGCACCTCGCGCCGGGCGGGTGCGACGCCGACCGTGCCGAGCATGGGGTTGGCGGGCAGGCGAAGCCGAAAGTCGCTGCCCAGTGCGGAGAATCCGAGCGTCTCGGTGCCGGCGTCGTAGTCGTAGAGGTACGTCCGTTCAGGTAGTGGGTCCTGCAGCGTGGGGCTGGCCGGGATGCTGGTGAGCCCGCCGAAGAACGGGATCAGGGTCGACGCGCCCCAGGTGCGTGCGGGCGTCAAGTCGACCAGGTGCACCGCCAGGGTGTCCCCCGGTGCGGCGCCCTCGATCCAGAACGGTCCGGTCTGCGGGTTGAGGTCCTCGGTGTCCAGCGCCGTCGTCGCGACGTCGGCGGCACTGGTGATGCGGCCACCGTAGGCGTCCTCGGTCCACAGCGTCAGCGCGGTCCCCGGTTTGATCCGCATCACGGGCGCGGCGCCCCCGAAGGTGTAGGCGAGTTGGTCGACGGTCGGCACGAAGGTCACGTGGTCCATGCCCCCATCATCGCCCGAGCAGACGCAAAGGGCCCTGCTTCGCGGGGAAGCAGGGCCCTCTACGTCAGTTCGCGGTCGTCAGACGGAGCACAAGGTCTGACTCCTCAGGGGGCTCGTCCCTCGCCGCATCGTCGTCAGACGGAGCACATGGTCTGACTCCTCAGGGGGCTCGTCCCTCGCCGCATCGTCGTCAGACGGAGCACATGGTCTGACTCCTCAGGGGGCTCGTCCCTCGCCGCATCGTCCG
>NZ_JBEXUA010000005.1:274740-382265 GCF_040614235.1 Mycobacterium sp. NPDC006124
ACGTCGTCAGACGGACGCCTTGAGCTCCTCGACCTTGTTCGTCCGCTCCCACGGCAGGTCGACGTCGGTGCGGCCGAAGTGACCGTAGGCAGCCGTCGGCGCGTAGATCGGGCGCAGCAGGTCCAGATCGCGGACGATCGCCCCGGGGCGAAGGTCGAAGACCGAGGTGATGGCCTTCTCGATGCGGGCGGGGTCGACGGTCTCCGAGCCGAACGTCTCGACGAACAGGCCGACGGGGGCCGCCTTGCCGATGGCGTAGGCGACCTGCACCTCGACGCGCTCGGCCAGGCCGGCCGCGACGACGTTCTTGGCCACCCAGCGCATCGCGTACGCCGCGGAGCGGTCCACCTTCGACGGGTCCTTGCCGGAGAACGCGCCGCCGCCGTGACGGGCCCAGCCGCCGTAGGTGTCGACGATGATCTTGCGACCGGTCAGACCCGCGTCGCCCATGGGGCCACCGAGCACGAACTTGCCGGTCGGGTTGACCAACAGCCGGTAGTCCGAGGTGTCCATCGACTCGTGGTTCAGGTCGGCCAAGACGGTGTTGACGACCTTCTCGCGGATGTCGGGGGTCAGGCCGGCCTCGAGGTCGATGCCGTCCGCGTGCTGGGTGGACAGCACGACCGTGTCCAACCGGACCGGGGTGGTGCCGTCGTACTGCACGGTGACCTGGGTCTTGCCGTCGGGACGCAGATAGTCGAGCACGCCGCTCTTGCGGACCTCGGTCAGCCGGCGCGCCAAGCGGTGTGCGATCGCGATCGGCAGCGGCATCAGCTCGGGCGTGTCCTTGATGGCGTAGCCGAACATGAGCCCCTGATCGCCGGCGCCCTGGGAGTCCAGCGGATCACCGGCACCCTCCACGCGCGCCTCGTGGGCCGTGTCGACGCCCATCGCGATGTCGGGCGACTGCGCGCCGATCCCGATGTTCACGCCACAGGTCTCGCCGTCGAAGCCCTTCTCCGAGGAGTCGTAGCCAATTTCGAGGATGCGCTCGCGCACCGTCTTCGGGATGTCGGCGAACGCCTCCTTGGCCGTGGTGGTGACCTCGCCGACGACGTGCACCTGACCGGTGGTCACCAGGGTCTCCACCGCGACGCGGGACTTCGGATCTTGCGCCAGCAGCGCGTCGAGCACCGAGTCGCTGATCGCGTCGCAGATCTTGTCGGGATGTCCCTCCGTCACCGACTCACTGGTAAACAGCCGACCTTTGCTCACGATGTCATCCCCTTCTAAAGCTTAGTTGTGCGAATCATATCGATACCTTGCTGCAGCCAAGCGTGCGCACCGGAGGGCCGCAACCCTTACGCGCAGGGTGCCTACGACGAGTCCGTCACTCCGCCCGGTCTCCGAGGAACGCAGCGATCGCGTCCACGATACGGCTAGACATCAGCGTCTTCGAACCGTGCTCCAGTGCGACGTCGTTGCCGTCGGCCGCCAGGAGCCATCCGTCGTTGTTGTCGACCTCGAAGGCCTTGCCCTCGCCGACGGCGTTCACGACGAGGAGGTCACAGCCCTTGCGCTGCAGTTTCGCCCGCGCATGGAACAGCACGTCGCCATTCGCGTCGCCGGTCTCCGCGGCGAATCCGACGATGGCGGCCATGTTGGGCAGTTGGCCGTCCGCGCGGGCCCGGACCACACCGGCCAGCACGTCATCGGTCCGGGTCAATTCGATGACGGGCGCCGAGGCGGCACCGGGCTCGTGGGACTTCTTGATCTTGCTGGTCTCGACGTGGGTGGGCCGGAAGTCGGCGACGGCGGCGGCCATGACGAGGACGTGGGCGTCGGGCGCGTGCTTGGAGACCGCGTCCTGGAGTTGGTGGGCCGAACCCACGTGGACGACGGAGACCCCGGCGGGGTCGGCCAGACCGGCGGTGTTACCCGCGATCAAGGTGACCTCGGCGCCGCGCTGAGCGGCGACGCGGGCGACCGCGTACCCCTGCTTGCCCGAGCTCCGATTGCCGATGAATCGGACCGGGTCCAGCGCTTCGCGGGTGCCGCCGGCCGTGACGAGCACCTTGACCCCGGCAAGGTCGTAGGGCAGGGCGTCGGGGCGGTCGAGCAGGAGCTGGGCCAGCGTCGTGATCTCCTCGGGCTCCGGCAGGCGACCGGCGCCGGTGTCGGCTCCGGTGAGGCGGCCGGACGCCGGTTCCAGGACGACGTTTCCTCGGCGGCGCAACGTCTCGACGTTGGCGACCGTGGCGGGGTGGAACCACATCTCGGTGTGCATGGCCGGCGCGAACACCACGGGACATCGGGCGGTCAGCAAGGTGGCCGTGAGGAGGTCGTCGGCGCGACCGGCCACCGCGCGGGCCAGCAGGTCCGCGGTGGCAGGCGCGACGACGACGAGGTCGGCCTCCTGCCCGATGCGAACGTGCGGCACCTCGTCGACGTCTTCGAAGACGCCGGTCCGTACGGGTTGTCCGGAAAGCGCCTCGAAGGTGGCGGCCCCGACGAACCGCAGCGCGGATTCGGTCGGTACCACCCGGACCGAGTGCCCGGCCTCGGAGAGCTGACGGATCACCGTGCATGCCTTGTAGGCGGCGATGCCGCCTGCGACACCCACGACGACCCGTTTGCGCTCGGCCATGTCGAAGCCGGTGACCTAGTGTTCGCCCTCGGTGTGCTCGAGCAGGTCGCCGTGGATCTCGCGCATGGCGATCGACAGCGGCTTCTCCTGCAGACCCGGTTCGACGAGCGGTCCGACGTACTCGAGGATGCCGTCGCCCAACTGGTTGTAGTAGTCGTTGATCTGGCGCGCCCGCTTGGCGGCGTAGATCACCAGTGCGTATTTGCTCGACGCGCGGGACAGCAACTCGTCGATCGGCGGGTTGGTGATGCCCAGCGGCGTGTCGTAGGCGTTGGCGGCGTCGGAGTCGGTGCTCTCGACAGGGATTGTCACGAAGTTATCTCCTGGCGTTTTCGCTGGGGCCGTGCTGTCTGATGACTGGTCACGCCGGATCCGGCGTGTGGCCCATCAGCAAGGATACCAATTCTGAACAGGCAAATTCCAATTGCGCGTTGACCACGACCACGTCGAAGTCGTGCTGGGCGGCCAACTCGTCGCGTGCGGTGGCGAGCCGGCGCTCCCTCACCTCGGGGCTTTCGGTGCCGCGGCCGACCAGTCGGGACTCCAACACCTCCCAGCTCGGCGGAGCCAGGAAGACCGATACGGCCTCCGGCATGGCGGCCTTCACGGAGCGGGCACCGGCGAGGTCGACCTCGATGAGGACGGGTCGGCCGGCGCGGGCGGCGGCACGGACGGGTTCGGCGGGCGTGCCCGATCGGTGCAAGCCACGGTGGATCTCGGCCCACTCCAGGAGCGCGCCGTCGTCGATGAGCTGCTGGAATTGAGGGGCGGTGACGAAGGTGTAGTCCACTCCGTCGACTTCGCCGGGCCGGGGCGACCTCGTCGTCGCCGAGACGCTGAAGTAGAGATTGGGCACCCGATCACGCAGGCACCTGACGACCGTCGACTTGCCGACGGCCGAAGGACCGGACAGCACCACGATTCGACTCATCGCCGACGCCGCCCGGTCCTCCGTCGGCACTAATCTGCCGTGAAGTCGAACTTTTCCAGCAGGGCCTTGCGCTGACGATCGCCCAGACCGCGCAACCGGCGGGTGGGAGCGATCTCGAGCTCGGTCATGATTTCCTGCGCCTTGACCTTGCCGACCTTCGGCAATGCCTCGAGCAAGGCGGAAACCTTCATCTTGCCCAAGACCTCGTCGCTCTCAGCGTCCTTGAGGACCTGCTTGAGGTTGGTGCCGCCACGCTTGAGTCGATCCTTCAGTTCAGCTCGCGCTCGACGTGCGGCGGCAGCCTTCTCCAACGCTGCCGCGCGCTGCTCGTCGGTCAACTGGGGAAGGGCCACGGGTTCCTCCGTCTCTCGCCATCTTCGTACTGGCCATCATCTTCTTGTGTCTTGACTGGTTGGAGAACCAGCCAGCGACGACGACCGTACCCACGGCCGCTGACGAAAGCTAACCCCACCCCCCGGGTCTCCGGGTCAAAAGCGCAGCGTGTAGGGCAATCGGCGGATTTTCGCCGATCCTGGCCGCCGGTCCGGCTCGGCGACCCCGCAGACCGCGTCGTGCCTGTACAGCGGGTGTTTTCGGCCCCGAATCGAGTGTCGCGGGCAAGGGGCGCGGCGGACGCGTCGAACGGGCCGTCGCTCGCCGGTGCCCGATTACTGAGAATTTCCCTGGTCACCGCATGTCGGGCGTGTCGGAGACGTCCCGGCGCCCGCCCGAGCAGACCACGACCGTCACTCGGGTTGCGTCCGCCCCGTACGTCACTCCCCTGCCCGGAAGACGCCCGCCGGACCGGTGTCGGACCCATTGGTCCCGCCATCGCCCCGTGAGCAAACGGTGCTCGACCCGTTACCGAACGCACAGCCCGCGCACACGCTCGCCTGGGATCGCACCCATGTCGGCTTCGTAGCGTCGTGTCCGTGAGTCGAACACGTCTCACGGACACGTGACGAGCAGAGAGATTCTGATGACCTTCAAGCGAACCATCTACGCGTCGACGCTGGCCGCCGGAGTCGGACTGGCCGGGTTGCTCGGCGTCGGCCTCGGAACGGCGTCGGCCGATCCCGGCCAGTGCAACATGCCGGGTCAACCGGCGTGCGGACCCAACCAACACGACAACGGTCGCGGCGGCTACGACAACGACAATCGGGGCCCGAACGGCGGCGGGGCCCCCGTCGACTGGCAGCACCGCGGAGTGGACCAGGGCCGCCAGGACCACCAGCCGTTCAACTGGAACGGTCAGCAGGTCACCCCGATGCCGGCCGGCAACGGACAGGGCTGGGGCTTCTGGTTCGGCCCCGTCTGGATTCCGCTGTAGCCAGCCCGGTTCGACGCGGCGGGTCACCGGCAAACGGTGACCCGCCGCCGTCGTCTGCCGGTCAGCCCGCGAGGTGGGCGACGGCGTCGCGCATGCGCTCCGCGGCCGCGCGCACGGCACCCACGTCGGGTCCGGCCCGGAGCACCTCGCGCGAGACGGCGGGCAGCAGCGTGCCCGGCGCCGCACCACCGAGGCCGCTCAGCGCGTCGGGGCGTCCGCCCTGGGCACCGACGCCGGGCAGCAGCACGGGCCCCCCGAGGCCGCTCAGGTCGGGAACCTCCGTCAGCGTGGCGCCGATCACCACGCCGACCGACCCGGCTCCCGCCGCCCGGTTCTCGGCGCCGACGTCGTCGACGATCGACTGCGCGACCGTCCGACCCTCCGTCATCGCGCGCTGAATGCCCGCGCCCTCGGGGTTGGACGTCGCGGCGAGGACGAACACGCCGCGGTCGTGCCGGGCGGCGGTGTCCATCAGCGGTCGCAGCGATTCGAAGCCGAGATACGGCGAGGCGGTGACGGCGTCGCACGCCAGCGGCGAGTCCCCCGCCCACGCGACCGCGTATGCCGCCATCGTCGTGCCGATGTCACCACGCTTGGCGTCGGCGAGCACCAAGACGCCGGCGTCGCGCAACTCCGCGACCACGGTCTCCAGCACCGAGTAGCCGGCCGCACCGTAGCTCTCGAAGAAGGCGACCTGCGGCTTGACGATCGCAAAGCCCTCGTAGGCCCGCACGCAGACGTCGCAGAACGCGGTGAGCCCGGCCACGTCGACCGGCAGGTCCCAGGCCCGCAGCAGCTCGGGATGCGGGTCGATGCCCAGACACAGGGGGCCGCGATCGGCCATGGCCGAGGCCAGCCGGGCCCCGAAACCGGTCACGTCGCCGTTCCGCCGAGCCGACTGTGCAACTCCTGCAACGACATCACGCCGATGTCGCCGCGGATGCCCGCCTCGATCCCCTGCACCGCCGCGGACGCGCCCTGCACCGTCGTGACGCACGGAATGTTCATCGCGACGGCCGCCGACCGGATCTCGTAACCATCGACGCGTGGACCGGAGTTGCCGTACGGGGTGTTGATCACCATGTCGACCTCACCGGCGCGGATGGCGTCGACGGCGGACGCCGCCGGACGGTCGGGGCTGGGCGTCTCGAAGTGCTTGCGGACCGTGTCGCACGGAATGCCGTTGCGACGCAGCATCTCGGCGGTGCCCTCGGTGGCCAGCACCCGGAATCCGAGGTCGGCGAGCCGTTTGACCGGGAACACCAGCGAGCGCTTGTCGCGGTTGGCCACCGAGACGAACACCGTGCCGGCGGCCGGCAGCGATCCGTAGGCCGCCGTCTGGCTCTTGGCGAACGCGGTCCCGAAGTCCCGGTCGATGCCCATCACCTCGCCGGTGGACTTCATCTCCGGCCCCAGCAGCGAATCGACCTGTGAACCGTCGGCCTTGCGGAACCGGTTGAACGGCAGGACCGCCTCCTTCACCGCGATCGGCGCGTTGGGTGCGACGTCGGCGCCGTCCCCGGTGGCGGCCAGCATGCCCTCCCTGCGCAACTCGGCGATGCTGGTGCCCAGCATGATTCGCGCACACGCCTTGGCCAGCGGCACGGCCGTGGCCTTGGAGACGAACGGTACGGTGCGGCTGGCCCGCGGGTTGGCCTCCAGCACGTAGAGCACGTCGTCCTTGAGCGCGTACTGCACGTTGAGTAGCCCGACGACGCCGATGCCGTGGGCGATCGCCTCGGTCGCGTGACGTACGGCGGCGATGTCCTGCTTGCCGAGCGTCACCGGCGGCAGTGCGCACGCCGAGTCGCCGGAGTGGATGCCCGCCTCCTCGATGTGCTCCATCACGCCGCCGATGTAGACCTCGGACCCGTCGCACAGCGCGTCGACGTCGATCTCGATGGCGTCTTCGAGGAAGCGGTCGACCAGCACGGGATGCTCGGGCGAGAGTTGGGTGGCGCGGGTGATGTAGTCGCGCAACGTCTCGTCGTCGTAGACGATCTCCATGCCGCGGCCACCCAGCACGTAGGACGGGCGTACCAGAACCGGATAGCCGATGTCGGCGGCGATTCGGCGGGCCTGTTCGAAGCTGGTGGCCATGCCGAACCGGGGCGCGGGCAGACCGGCGTTCTTCAGCACCTCGCCGAACTCACCACGGTCCTCGGCCAGGTCGATCGCCTTGGGGCTGGTGCCGACGATCGGTACGCCGGCGTCGGCGAGCCGTTGGGCCAGGCCCAGCGGGGTCTGACCACCCAGTTGCACGATGACTCCGACGACGCCGGGACCGCCGGCGCCGGAGGCGGATTCGGCGTGATAGATCTCGAGAACATCCTCGAAGGTCAGCGGTTCGAAGTAGAGCCGGTCGGCGGTGTCGTAATCGGTGGACACCGTCTCGGGGTTGCAGTTCACCATGACCGTCTCGAAGCCGACCTCACTGAGCGTGGTCGCGGCGTGGACGCAGCTGTAGTCGAACTCGATGCCCTGACCGATCCGGTTGGGCCCCGATCCGAGGATCAGCACCTTCGGCCGGTCGGTCTGCGGAGCGACCTCCGTCTCGGCCGCCGGGTCGATCTCATAGCTGCTGTAGTGGTACGGCGTCTTGGCCTCGAACTCCGCGGCACAGGTGTCGACCGTCTTGTAGACCGGGTGCACGCCCAGTCGCCGACGCAGCGTGCGTACGCCGTCCTCACCGGCGAGTTCGGGTCGCAGGGCCGCGATTTGCCGGTCGGACAGGCCGCTGTGCTTGGCGGTGCGCAGCATGTCCTCGTCGAGAACGGGCGCCGAGCGCAACTCGTCCGCGAGGTGCACCAGGCCGTCGATCTGGTCGACGAACCAGGGGTCGACGCCGGAGGCCTTGGCGACCCGGTCGACCGAGGCGCCCTGCCGGAGGGCTTGCTCGATGTCGTAGAGCCGGCCGTCGGTGGGTGTCCTGAGCCGCTCCAGGAGTTCCTCGACCGACAGCTCGGGGTCGGTGCCGGTCCAGAAGCCGCTGCGGCCCGTCTCCAGTGAGCGCATCACCTTGCCGAGGGCCTCGATGAAGTTGCGGCCCAACGACATCGCCTCACCGACGGACTTCATGGTGGTCGTCAGGGTGGGATCGGCGCCGGGGAACTTCTCGAACGCGAACCGCGGCGCCTTGACCACGACGTAGTCGAGCGTCGGCTCGAAGCAGGCCGGGGTCTCCTTGGTGATGTCGTTGACGATCTCGTCGAGGGTGTAGCCGATGGCCAGCTTCGCGGCGATCTTGGCGATCGGGAAGCCGGTGGCCTTGGAGGCCAGCGCACTCGACCGCGACACGCGCGGGTTCATCTCGATGACGACGAGCCGACCGTCGGCCGGGTCGATCGCGAACTGGATGTTGCAGCCACCGGTGTCGACGCCGACCTCGCGCAGGATCGCGATGCCGAGGTCGCGCATCGTCTGGTACTCGCGGTCGGTGAGCGTCATCGCCGGGGCGACGGTCACCGAGTCGCCGGTGTGCACGCCCATCGGATCGAAGTTCTCGATCGAGCAGACCACCACCACGTTGTCGCGGTGGTCGCGCATGAGTTCGAGCTCGAATTCCTTCCAGCCGAAGATGGATTCCTCGATGAGCACGTTGGCGGTGGGTGATGCGGCGAGCCCGTCACCGGCCATCCGCTCGACGTCCTCGACCGAGTGGGCCATGCCCGAGCCCAGTCCGCCCATCGTGAACGAGGGGCGCACGACCACGGGCAGGCCGAGGTCGGCGACCGTCTCGCGGACCTCGTCCATCGTGTAGCAGACCGCCGACCTGGCCGACTCGCCGCCGACCTTGGCGACGATGTCCTTGAACTTCTGCCGATCCTCACCGCGCTGGATCGCGTCGAAGTCCGCGCCGATCATCTCGACGCCGTACTTCTCCAGTACGCCGCCCTCGTAGAGCTTGACGGCCGTGTTCAGGGCGGTCTGCCCGCCCAGGGTGGCGAGGACCGCGTCGATCTTGTTCCCGCGCGCCTCCTGCTGGGCGAAGATCTTCTCCACGAACGCCGGGGTGATGGGTTCGACGTAGGTGTTGTCGGCGTACTCGGGGTCGGTCATGATCGTCGCCGGGTTGGAGTTGACCAGGGTGACCTGCAGTCCCTCGGCACGCAGCACGCGGCATGCCTGCGTCCCGGAGTAGTCGAATTCGCAGGCCTGTCCGATCACGATCGGCCCCGAGCCGATGACCAGTACGTGCTTGAGGTCCTCGCGACGCGGCATTAGCGCTCCTCCCCTGCCATCAACTCGACGAATTGGTCGAACAGGTATGCGGCGTCGTGCGGTCCCGCCGCCGACTCGGGGTGGTATTGCACCGAGAACGCCCTTCCGTCAACGAGTTTGATGCCTTCGACGACGCCGTCGTTGGCGCAGGTGTGGCTGACGACGGCGCGGCCGAATTGCGTGTCGAACTCCTCGCCAGCCTCACCCTCGAGGGCGAAGCCGTGGTTCTGCGAGGTGATCGCGACCCGCCCGGTGGTGTGGTCGACGACGGGGATGTTGATCCCGCGGTGGCCGAAGGTCATCTTGTAGGTCGAGCGGCCCAGGGCCCGGCCGAGGATCTGATTGCCGAAGCAGATGCCGAACAGCGGGATGCCCGCCTCGAGCACCTTGCGGGTCACCTCGACGACGTGGTCGGCCGTCGCCGGGTCACCGGGGCCGTTGGAGAGGAACACCCCGTCGGGTGCGATCGCGGTGAGTTCGTCGAAGACGGTGTTCGAGGGCAGCACGTGGGTCTCGATGCCCCGCTTGGCGAAGTTGCGCGGTGTGTTGGTCTTGATGCCGAGGTCCAGTGCGGCCACGATGAAACGCCGTTCCCCTTCGGCGGCGACCACGTAGGCCGAGTCGGTGCTCACCTCTCCGGCGAGGTCGGCGCCCAGCATCGACGGCTGGCTGCGCACCCTGGCCAGCAGTTCGTCGACGTCGGCCAGGGCGTCGCCCGAGAACACCCCGGCCTTCGTCGAGCCCACGGTGCGCAGGTGCCGGACGACGGCGCGGGTGTCGATGCCCGCGATCCCGACGACGCCCTGGCGGACGAGTTCGTCGTCGAGGGTGCCGGTGGCCCGCCAATTGGACGCGCGCGGCGAGGGATCGCGTACGGCGTATCCCGCGACCCAGATCTTGTCACCGCGACTCTCGGCGTCCTCGCCGTTCCAGCCCGTGTTGCCGATCTGTGGTGCGGTGGCCACGACGATCTGGCGGTGGTAGCTCGGATCGGTGAGAGTCTCCTGGTAGCCGGACATTCCGGTGGAGAAGACGGCCTCCCCCAGGGTCTGCCCGACCGCGCCGAACGCGGTGCCGGTGAACACCCGTCCGTCGTCGAGCACCAACATGGCCTTGTCCTTCAGCCTCATGCGACCTCCCCGGTCCAGTTCGCGAGTTCGCGGCGGTCGTCGCCGCGGAACCCGGTGTCGATCTCCGTGCCCGAGGGCAGCTGCCAGCGGATGGCGAGAATTCCGTCGTGCGTCAGCGCCTTGCCGGCGATGCCCCGTTCGGTGCGAATCGCGGTGATCGACTCGTCGGGAATCCAGATGGGGCCGGTCCCGCTGCGCTGCAACATGATTCCCTCGGGATAGCGGGTCAGCACCGCCTTGGTCCGGAATCCCAGGTCACCGACGGCGATGCGATTCTGCCAGCTCGGCGCGATCGTGCTGCCGACGTAGAGACCCTTGGTGGGCGGCACGATCGCCGGGCCGACGCTGTCGGGCAGCGGGGGTAGCGCACCGATCATCTCGGCCTGCCGCTGCGCCCGGTGCACCCAGCCGCGCAGCATCTGACGGATGAAGAACGCGATCAGCAGGGCCAGCAGCGCGGCGATGATCAGCAGGGCGATCAGCGTGGGGGTGTTCATGCCGGTGCCGATCCCCCGGTCGCCGGGCTGCTGCCGTCTCGCGCAGTCACCTTGCCGCGCAACGTCGTCAGGGTCACCGTGGCCGGCAGCGTCATCGCCTCGAACGGCGTGTTGTCCGACCGGCTGGCGAGGTCGGCGCCGGTGACGGTCCAGGTCGCGTCGGGGTCGACGACGACCAGGTTGGCCGGCTCCCCCACCTCCAGGGGCCTGCCCTGGTCCGGCAGGCCGACGATGGCCGCCGGGGCCTCGCTCATCACCCGCGCGACGTCGCGCCAGGACAGCAGTCCGGGGCGCACCATGGTCTCGACGACCACCGACAGGGCGGTCTGCAGACCCAGCATGCCGGGCCGGGCGACGGCGAACTCGCACGCCTTCTCGTGGTCGGCGTGCGGCGCGTGGTCGGTGGCCACGCAGTCGATCACGCCGTCGGCCAGTGCTTGACGCAACGCGACCGCGTCGCCGGCCTCGCGCAACGGCGGGTTGACCCGGTTGCGCCCGTCGTAGGATTCCAGCACCCCGTCGTCGAGCAGCAGGTGGTGCGGCGTCACCTCTGCGGTGATCGAGATGCCTTGCTCCTTGGCCCATCTCAGCAACTCGACGGTGCCCGCCGTGGAGGCGTGGCAGATGTGCACCCGCGCCCCGGCGTCGCGGGCCAGGATGGCGTCACGCGCGACGATCGACTCCTCCGCCGAGCGCGGCCAGCCGGTCAACCCGAGTCGGGCCGCGTTCGGCCCCTCGTGGGCGACCGCGTCGACGGTGAGCCGCGGCTCCTCTGCGTGCTGCGCGATGAGCACCCCGATGCCGCTGGCGTACTCCAGCGCCCGCCGCATCACCAGCGGATCATCGACGCAGAGGCCGTCGTCGGAGAACATCCGCACCTTGCCCACGCCGGCGGCCATCAAGCCCATCTCGGTGAGCTGGGCGCCCTTCAGCCCGACGGTGACCGCGCCGACCGGATGCACGTCGACCAGACCGACCTGCTGGCCGCGGTGCCATACGTGATCGGTCACCACGACGCTGTCGGCGACGGGGTCGGTGTTGGCCATCGCGAAGACCGCGGTGTACCCGCCCAGAGCAGCTGCGGCCGAACCGGTTTCGATGTCCTCGGCGTACTCGCGTCCCGGCTCGCGCAGATGGGTGTGCAGGTCGACGAAGCCCGGTAGCAGGATCCTGCCCGCGGCGTCGACCACCTCGGCGTCGTCGGGAATCTCGACGTCGGTGCCGATCTCGGTGATCTGGCCGTCGGCGACGACGACGTCGACGGGATTACCCTCCCCGTAGAGCAGGACGCCCTTGATCACGAGACTCATGCACTCACCTCCGCACCCGCACCTGCGCCGACGAGCAGATGGAACAGCACCGCCATCCGAACGTGAACTCCGTTGGAAACCTGTTGCAGCACCGCCGATTGCGAGGAGTCGGCCACCGACGACGCGATCTCCATGCCCCGCAGCATCGGTCCGGGGTGCAGCACGACCGCGTGCTCGGCGAGGCGGGCCGCCCGCTTCTCGGACAGACCGTAGAGCACCGAGTACTCCCGGGCCGACGGGAAGAACCCGCCCTTCATCCGCTCGGCCTGCACCCGCAGCATGAGTACCGCGTCCGCGCCGGGCAGTTCGGCGTCCAGGTCGTGCGACACCGTCACCGGCCACGTCGAGACGCCGGTCGGCAGGAGCGTGGGCGGCGCGACGAGCACGACCTCCGCGCCCAGGGTGCTCAGCAGTCGCACGTTGGAGCGCGCGACGCGGCTGTGCAGCACGTCGCCCACGATCACGACGCGCTTGCCCTCGACCGAACCCAGCCGCTGGCGGATCGTCAGCGCGTCGAGCAGGGCCTGAGTCGGGTGCTCGTGGGTTCCGTCTCCGGCGTTGATCACCGAGGGGCCCGAGTCGTGGGGTTCGGCCGTCCACTCCGCAAGTCGTTGCGCCGCACCGGAAGCCGGATGCCGGATGATCAGGGCGTCGGCGCCGGCGGCACGCAGCGTCAACGCGGTGTCGCGCAGCGACTCACCCTTGGCCACCGACGAGCCCGAGGAGCTGACGTTGATGACGTCGGCGCTCATCCACTTGCCGGCCACCTCGAACGACACCCTCGTCCGGGTCGAGTTCTCGTAGAACATCGTGATGACGGTGCGGCCTCGTAGCGTCGGCAGCTTCTTGACCTCGCGACCCAGCAGTGCGTTGCTGAACCGGTCGGCGTCGTCGAGGATCGCTGTCGCCTCCTCGCGTGTGAGGTCGTCGGCGCTGAGTAGGTGCCTGGTCATCGCTGAAACTCTCTGCTCTTCGCGCGAGCGCTCATCGCTGGGGCCCTCCGTACGGTGCGATGGACACCCCGTCGACGCCGCCGTCGTCCTCGGCCAGCCGCACCTTGACGTTCTCGTGTCGCGAGGTCGGCACGTTCTTGCCCGCGTAATCGGCGCGCAACGGAAGCTCTCGGTGTCCGCGGTCGACCAGAACGGCCAACTGCACCGCTCTCGGGCGACCGATGTCGCGAAGTGCGTCCAGGGAAGCCCGCGCCGAGCGACCGGTGTAGAGCACGTCGTCGACGAGGATCACCAGAGCGCCGTCGACGCCACCCTCGGGGATCGAGGTCTCACCGAGCGGGCGTGGCGGCTTACCCGCCAGGTCGTCGCGGTAGAGCGTGATGTCCAGGGCACCCTGGGGCACTGTCACACCGCAGAATTCGTGCACCTTCTCAGCCAGGCGGGCGGCGAGGGTGACACCGCGGGTGGGAATGCCGAGCAAGATCACGCGAGGCGCGTCGGCGCCGTCGAGTGCGGTCTTTTCGATGATCTGGTGCGCGATGCGCGAAATCGTCCGGCTCACGTCCGCGGCGGACATCAATTCCCGGTCGGAGCTGGCGGCAGCCATGACTGACCCGGACCTCCTTCTCCGCCTCTCGGGACGGATCGTTAAAGGACGTCGAACTTCCGCGGCAGCTTAACACCCACCGGGCTTCCACATCTTGGCTGGTTAGGCTGGCCAGGTGAATCTCGACGGCAATCAGGCGTCCATCCGCGAGGCGATCGACGCCGGCCTGCTAGCCGGTGCCGTCACGCTGGTCTGGCAGGCCGGCAAGATCCTGCAGGTCAACGAACTCGGCCACCGCGACGTCGACGCGGGATTGCCGATGCAGCGCGACACGATCTTCCGGATCGCCTCCATGACCAAGCCGGTGACGGTGGCCGCGGCCATGTCGATGATCGAGGACGGCAAGCTTGCCCTGACCGATTCGGTGGACCGGTGGCTGCCGGAATTGGCCGACGCGCGGGTGATGGCCGATCCGGCGGGGCCGCTGGAGGCGACGGTGCCGCTGCGACGCCCCATCACCGTCGACGATTTGATGACGCACCGCAGCGGCCTGGCCTACGCGTTCTCGGTGGGGCCTCCACTGTCGCGGGCGTACGGCAAGCTGATGTTCCGCCAAGACCAGGACCGCTGGCTGGCCGAATTGGCGAAGCTGCCGTTGGCCCACCAACCCGGTGAACGATTGACCTACAGCCACTCCACCGACGTGCTGGGCATCGCGCTGTCGCGGATCGAGGGCAAGCCGCTGGCCGACGTGCTCGCCGAGCGCATCCTGGACCCACTTGGGATGTCCGACACGGGGTTCAAGGTCAGCGCCGAAGGCCGCCGGCGCGCGGCCACGATGTATCAACTCGACGAGAACGGTCGGCTGCGCGACGACGTGATGGGTCCGGCGCCGGTGACGCTGCCGACGTTCTGCACCGGCGGTGCGGGGCTGTGGTCGACCGCGGACGACTATCTCGCCTTCGCCCGCATGTTGCTCGCCGGCGGCACGGTGGACGGCGTGCGGGTGCTGTCCGAGGAGTCGGTCCGGTCGATGCGCACCGATCGACTGACCGACCAGCAGAAGACCTATCCCTTTCTGGGCATGCCCTTTTGGCGCGGTCGAGGTTTCGGACTGAACCTCTCGGTGGTGACCGACGCAGCGCAGTCCCGCCAGCTCTACGGTCCGGGCGGGCTCGGCACCTTCAGTTGGCCGGGCGCCTACGGCACGTGGTGGCAGGCAGACCCGTCGGCGGACCTGATCATGTTGTATCTGATCCAGAACCTGCCCGACCTGAGTTCGGAGGCTGCCGCCGCCGCGGTGGCGGGCAACACCTCACTGGCGAAGTTGCAGGCCGCCCAGCCGCGATTCGTCCGGCGGACGTATCAGGCGCTGGAGTCCTGAGTCGGGTCGCTCACCAGGGGACGACGGCGTTCTCGTAGTCGAGGAACTGCAGTCCACCGTCACCGGCATGGGCGATGAGGACGTCGACGACGCCGGGGACGGTGTCGTCCACGGTGAGCTTGGCGCCCGCTCCGCCGAGTTCGGTCTGAACGTGGCCGGGATTGATCAGCAGCAGCGTCCTCGGGTCGCCGGCATGGCGTGCGGCGAAGCTGCGGAAGAGTTGATTGAGCGCCGACTTGCTGGCCCGGTACACCTCGTGCCCACCCCGGGTGTTGAGCGAGATGCTGCCCTGCCGCGACGACATGACGCCTATCGTGCCCGTCTCGGGCACCAGGTCCTTCACGGCCTCGACGACCCGCAGGGGGCTGAGTGCGTTGGTGACCATGACGTCGACGAAGCTCTCCGTGCTCACCTCGGCGACCGGAACGTCGTCGTGCGCGATCCCGGCGTTGACGAACAACAGATCGAGACGCCGACCGGTCAGCCGTTCGCGCAGTCCCGCGATCTGCTCGGCGACGGTGACGTCGAGTGTCTCGATCTCGAGGCGCCCGGACCCGTCGAGTTCGTGGAGCGCGGTCGGATTCTCACCACGGACGGTGGCGATCACGTGCCAGTCGCGCCGGAGGAACTCGGCCACCATCGCAAGCCCGAGGCCCTTCGACGCTCCGACGATGAGTGCGGTGTGGATGTGGTTGTCAGCCATGTCGATGTTCAGCGGTGATCCGCGTCGATTTCATTCCCCGCGTGTGAACGTGTGGCGGCTCTAGCATGCGCCCCCGACATTCCTGATGCCGTTGGCGGGGTTGTCCACAGTCTGGTGTTCATCCACAGAACGCTTGTAGCAGAACGACTTTCGTCAGACGTGCGCCATAGACTGGACTCATGTTCGATCAGTTGGTGGACGCCACGACCGGCACCCGCGGTGCCGGAACCCTGTCGGCGTGGGCCCGGGTGGAGAACGCCGCCTGCGCCCGCCGCGTCGCTGCGATGGCCGCCATGCTCGACGAGGCGCACGCACTGTCCGGGGCGGCTGATCGGGACCAGTGGTGTCTGGACAATTTCGACGCCGTCGCCGCGCATGTCGGCGCCGCACAGAGAATCACGTCTGGTGCGGCCAGTCACCAGCTATTGGTCGCGGTCGCGCTGCACGAACGGTTCCCCAGGGTGGCCGACGTCTTCGCCGACGGGCTCATCACCTACCAACTGGTCCGCACCGTGGTGACACGGGCCGCCCTGGTCGTCGACCCCGACGCCCTGAGGGCTCTGGACGCATCGTTGGCCGATGCCTTTGGTTCGTGGGAGCCGATGTCGGTGGACAAGACCGAGAAGACGATCGACGCGCTGGTGGCGCAGGTCGACCCGCAAGCGGTCCGGCGGACCGAGACCAAGGCGCGGAGTCGATCGGTGGAGATCACCATCGACGAGGACGGCAGCGGCCTTGCCACCCTGTACGCCACCCTCTTCGCCCACGACGCCAAGACGTTGCAGGCCCGACTGCGAGCCCTGGCCGCCACCGTGTGCCCCGCCGACCCGCGGACCGCTGATCAACTCCGCGCCGACGCCTTCGGCGCTGGCGGGAACGACCGCATGGCCTGCCTGTGCGGCACCGACGACTGCCCGGCCGCGCAGAACCCACCGGCCACCGGGGTGGTGGTCTACGTGATCGCGTCAGAGGACACGATCAGCGGCCCGGCACCCGAACCCGAGACGCCCGCACCGACACCCGAGACCCCCGCACCGACACACAAGACCCCGCCCCCCGACGAGCGCGCCGCCCTCGACGGCGACCACCCACCCCTGTTCGACAAGCCGCTACGCGACCTCACCCTGACCGCGGCCCTCACCCCGACACCCGGCGCGCTGGCCAACCTGCGCCCCGCAGCGATGATGGGCGGCCAGTTCCTCCCCGGCTGCCGCATGCCCGCCACCCAGACCGACATAGACCACACCATCCCGTGGCCGCATGGTCCGACCGCGGCATCCAACCTCAAATGCCCATGCCGTCGACATCACTTGCTCAAGACGTTCTGGGGTGGCGAGAATGGTTGGCGCGACAGACAACTCGACGACGGCACCGTTCTGTGGACTGCGCCGGATGGCCGTGAACACCTCACCACACCGGGCAGCCGACTGCTCTTCCCCGAACTGTCCGCACCCACCACCACGGTCACGATCACGGGCAGACCCACACCGCACACCACCGGCCTCACCATGCCCCGCCGTAGAACCACCCGCGCCCACGACCGGACCGACCGCGTCCACCGCGAACGCATGATGAACGACACGGAGGGCTAGCAGACCGTCGGACGGCTCAAGCGACGGCGCGGACCGTCGAGGCCTCGGCCCGGACGATGGTGTCCATGACCCCGAACCGCTCGGTGACCCGCTGCACGATCCGCGCCCACTGCCGATGATCGGCAACGTCGCCCACGATCGCCAACACCCGCTGGGCAGGATGACCGTGCGTCACGCGGACCAGACTCTCGGCGTGGTGACCAATGACCGCCACACGGCATCCCTCGGCGAGCAACCTGCAAGCGAGCTGATTGCCGGCGTGGGTGTCCCCGTCCAGAACGACGACGACAGTGCCTGCACGAGAGGTGATTTCGCGACTCATGTGCTCAGTCAACGCCACGAGCCTAGGTCTCAGATGTGCGTGACCTACGGAACGTCGGTGCGTTCCTGCGCGGCCTCGGGCTCGGCCCGTACCGCAGCGGCCGCCGCCCGGATCTGCGGCGTCACCAGCATGACCTGACCCAGCACACCGTTGACGAAGGCCGGCGACTCGTCGGTCGACAGGCTCTTGGCCAGCTCCACGGCCTCGTCGACCGCGACCGGCTCCGGCACGTCGTCGGCGTACAGGAGCTCCCACACCGCGACCCGCAGCACGGCCCGGTCCACCGCGGGCAGCCGATCCAGCGTCCACCCCTGCAAATGCGCGGAGATCAGGTCGTCGACGTGGGCGGCGTGCTCGGTCACACCGTTCGCCACCGTGACGGTGTAGGGGTTCAGGGTCGACATCTCGGCGTCGCCCTCGGCCATCGTGGCCCGGCCCTCGGCGATCTCGGAGGCAGTCAGCCCACGCGCCTCGGCCTCGAACAGCAGATCCACCGCACGCTTGCGCGCCTGATGGCGACCCCTGTCCCCACGACGGTCAGGCATGGTCAGCCATTCACTCGGCCCAGGTAACTGCCGTCGCGCGAGTCCACCTTCAGCTTGTCGCCGGTGTTGATGAACAGCGGCACCTGGATCTCCGCACCGGTCTCCATGGTGGCCGGCTTGGTGCCCGCACTGGAGCGGTCGCCCTGCAGGCCCGGCTCGGTGCTGGCGACGAGCAGTTCGACGGTCACGGGCAATTCCAGGTACAGCGGCACGCCGTCGTGGAAGGCGATCTGCACCGGCATGCTCTCCAGCAGGTAGTTGGCGTTGTTGCCCACCAGCGTCTCGGGCAGCGGGTGCTGCTCGTAGTCCTCGGAGTCCATGAAGACGAAGTCGCTGCCGTCGCGGTACAGGTAGGTGGCGTCGCGGCGGTCGACGGTCGCGGTCTCGACCTTGACGCCCGCGTTGTAGGTCTTGTCGACGACCTTGCCGGACAGCACGTTCTTGAGCTTGGTACGCACGAACGCGGGGCCCTTGCCCGGCTTGACGTGCTGGAACTCGGTGATCTGCCACAGCTGGCCATCGATCTGCAGGACGAGCCCATTCTTGAAGTCGGCGGTCGATGCCACGGCGGTACTACTCCTAGCCTCTTTAGAGAATTGCCAGTTCCTTGGGGAACCGGGTCAGCAACTCGGGGGTGGGTTTGTCGTCACTGCCCACGACCAGCGTGTCCTCGATGCGGACACCGCCACGGCCGGGCAGATAGACCCCGGGCTCCACGGTGACCGCAGAGCCAGCAAGCAGTGTACCGGCGGATGACGCACTGATTCCCGGCGCTTCGTGGATCTGCAACCCGACCCCGTGCCCCAGACCGTGCCCGAACTGCTCGGCGAACCCGGCGTCCGCGATTACCTGCCGCGACGCCCCGTCCACGCCGGACAGCGACACGCCCGGGGCCAAGGCCTCCCGACCGTGGCGTTGAGCCGTCGCGACCAGGTCGTAGACGTCGAGCTGCCACTGGGCCACCGGCGACAACACGAAGGTCCGCGTCATGTCCGAGTGGTAGCCGCCCACCAACGCGCCGAAGTCGATCTTGACGAAGTCGCCCGCCGCGAGCACGGCGTCTGTCGGTCGGTGATGCGGAATCGCCGAATTGGCACCCGCGGCGACGATCGTCTCGAAGGACACTCCGTCGGCGGCGCGGTCGAGCATGCGCGACTCCAGATCACGCCCCACCTCCCTCTCGGTGCGCCCGGCCCGCAAGCCGCCCGCGGCGACCAGGTCGGTCAGCGCGGCGTCGGCGGCCTCGCAGGCCAACCGCAGAAGGGCGATCTCCCCCGCGTCCTTGACCTCGCGCAGCGCCTCCACGGCGCCGGCGGCACGCACCAACTCGACCTCACCGGCGGCCTTCACCAACACGGCGTGGTTGTCGACCGTCACGACGTGGCTCTCGAAGCCGAGCCGTCGCACCCCCAGCCCAACCGCCGCGGCCGCCAGATGCGGCGCACACGCACGTTCGATGACGACTTCGGCGTCTGGCGACTGCTGCGCGGCCTGCGTGATGTACCGACCGTCGGTTGCGAGCAGCGGAACCTCGTCGTCGGCGCGGACCAATAAGGCGGCGTTCGAACCGGTGAATCCAGACAGGTATCGGACGTTCACCAGGTCCGTTACCAACATCGCGTCCAAATTTGCGGCGGCCAGTCGGCGACGCAGGCGCGCCCTGCGCTGGGAAATCGTCACAGCGCCTGACGGTACTCGCTACGCTGTGCCCCCATGAGTAAGTGGTTGCTGCGCGGACTGGTGTTCGCCGCCCTGATGGTCATCGTCCGCTTGCTCCAGGGAGCCCTGATCAATCTGATGGAGAGTCAGGCACTCTGGATCAGCATTCTGCTGGTCTCCGTGTTCGCCATCGCCGCATTCGTGTGGGGTCTGACCGACGGTCGCGCCGACGCACGCGCCAACCCAGACCCCGACCGCCGGGGCGACTTGGCGATGACCTGGCTGCTGGGCGGACTCTTCGCCGGCATCGTCAGCGGCTTCGTGGCGTGGTTCATCTCACTGTTCTACGAGAACCTCTACGCCCAGGGTCTGATCAACGAGGTCACCACGTTCGCGGCGTTCACTGCGCTGCTGATGTTCGTCTTCGCACTCGCCGGCGTGGCGCTGGGACGCGCCCTCGTCGACCGCAAGGCCCCGCCCGTACAGCGCCGTGGCGAGGACGGCGACCGCGCCGACACCGACGTCTTCGCGGCGGTCAACGCGGGCAACCACCCCGACGACGACCGGTCCGCGTCGGCCGAGGGCACCGAGGCGGTGCGGACCGAGAGCCTCACCTCGACCGTCACCGAGCCACGCGAACACGAAGCGTCCTCCGAGGCCACGACCGAGCGCGGCCGCGAGCAGTCCTAGTCGCTGCCGGCCAGGTACCGCAGGGCCAGCGCGTAGCCCTGCACCCCCAGACCGACGATGACGCCGGTGGCCACGCCACTGAGATACGAGTGGTGCCGAAACTCCTCGCGCGCGTGCACGTTGGAGATGTGCACCTCGATCAGCGGGGCCGTCAGCTCCGCACACGCATCGCGTAGCGCCACCGACGTGTGGGTCAGCGCTCCGGCGTTGAGCACGACGGGTTCCTTCGCGTCGGCGGCGTCGTGCACCCAGCCCAGCAGTTCGGCCTCGCTGTTGGTCTGCCGGACGACGACGTCGAGGCCGAGCTCGGCGGCTTCCCGCTCGATGAGTGCGACGAGGTCGTCGTGGGTGGTGCTGCCGTAGACCTCGGGTTGCCGCTTGCCCAGCCGACCAAGGTTGGGACCGTTGAACACGTTGACCTTGGCCATCAGCGGGTTCCGATCTCGGAGTAGGCGGCCGCCAGCAACGCCGGGTCGGGACCCTCCAGTCGGCCCGGCTTGGCCAGCCCCTCGAGCACCACGAAGCGCAGCACCCCCGACCGGGTCTTCTTGTCCCCGGCCATGTACTCCAGCAGCTGCGGCAGCGCATCCGCGTCGTAGGTCACCGGCAGCCCCAGCGCCGTCAGGATCGACCGGTGACGGTCGGCGGTCTCGTCGTCGAGGCGTCCTGCGAGCCTGCCCAATTCGGCGGCGAACGCCAACCCGACCGACACGGCGGCACCATGGCGCCAGCGGTAGCGCTCACGCCGCTCGATGGCGTGAGCCAGCGTGTGGCCGTAGTTGAGGATCTCGCGTAGCGCGGACTCCTTCTCGTCGGCCGCGACGACCTCCGCCTTGACCGCCACGGAGCGGCGGATCAGTTCGGGCAGAACCGAACCCGTCGGATCAAGCGCCGCCTCGGGATCGGCTTCGATCAGGTCGAGGATCTTCGGGTCGGCGATGAAGCCGGCCTTCACGATCTCGGCCATCCCGGCCACGATCTCGTTGCGTGGCAACGACTCCAGGGTGGCGAGATCGACCAGCACCGCAAGCGGCTGATGGAACGAGCCGACCAGGTTCTTGCCGGCCTCGGTGTTGATGCCGGTCTTGCCGCCGACGGCCGCGTCGACCATCGCGAGCAAGGTCGTCGGCACGTGCACCACGTCGACGCCGCGCAGCCAGGTGGCCGCCGCGAACCCGCTGACGTCGGTGGCCGCGCCGCCGCCGAGGCTCACGATGGCATCCTGGCGCCCCACGCCGATGCGGCCCAGCACGTCCCAGATGAAGCCGACGACCGGCAGTTCCTTGCCATCCTCGGCGTCCGGGATCTCGATGCGATGCGCGTCGATCCCCTTCTCCGCCAAATGGTTTCGGATCGACTCCGCGGTCGCGTTCAACACCGGCTGGTGCAGGATCGCGACCCGGTGCCGACCCTCGAGGACCCGGCCGAGGTCCTCGAGCAACCCCGTTCCGATGATCACCGGGTACGGCCGGTCGACGAGGACGTCGACGGTCACGGGTTCAGTCATTACGCGCCTCTGCTCGACGGGCCAGCGCCGCGGGACTGGGCGGCGCTTCGGTGGTGGGTGCTGGGTTCAGGACGGTGGGCAGCCGGCGCCACGCCGACCGACGCCGGCGCCGCTGTTGACGCTCGCCACCGGCCGACTCCATCCGCTGCACGATCTGGCGGACGACGGCACCGGGGTTGCGACGGTTGGTGTTGATGCGCAAAGTGGCCGCCTGGCGGTACAGCGGCACCCGCTGGGTCATGAGTTCGCGGAAGCGCTCGCCGGCGTCGGCACCGGCCAGCAGCGGCCGGGTGGTGCCGCCGGAGGTACGCCGAACGCCTTCGGCCGCACTGATTTCCAGGTAGACCACGGTGTGTCCGGCCAACGCCTCGCGCACGCGTGGTGTGGTGATCGCACCGCCACCGAGGGAGACGACGCCGTCATGCTCGGCGAGCGCCGCGCACACCACGTCGGCCTCGATGCGACGGAACTCCGGCTCACCGTCGCGGAAGATGTCGGCGATGGCGCGGCCGGTGGTCTCCACGATCTTGGCGTCGGTGTCCAGCAGCGGCACGTCCAACGCCTTGGCCAGGCGGCGCCCGATGGTGGACTTGCCCGAGCCAGGCATGCCCACCAGCACGGCCACCGGCGCCATCAGCCCGACGCCCGAGCCTGGTCTCGGGCGGAGATGGACGCCAGGTAGGCGTCGACGTTGGCCATGGTCTCGGCCAGCGAGTCGCCGCCGAACTTCTCCAGGGCGGCCCGCGCCAGGATCAGCGCCACCATCGACTCCACCACGACACCGGCTGCTGGGACGGCGCACACGTCGGAGCGCTGGTGGATCGCGACGGCTTCTTCGCCGGTGGACATGTCGACCGTCGCCAACGCCCTCGGCACCGTCGAGATGGGCTTCATCGCGGCGCGCACCCGCAGCGGCTGACCGTTGGTCATGCCGCCCTCGAGACCGCCGGCACGGTTGGTCGAGCGGACCGCGCCGTCGGGACCGGGGTAGATCTCGTCGTGCGCCACACTGCCGCGCCGGCGCGCAGTCTCGAAGCCGTCACCGATCTCGACGCCCTTGATGGCCTGAATGCCCATCACGGCCGCCGCGAGCTGGCTGTCGAGACGGTTGTCGCCGCTGGTGAACGAGCCCAGACCGATCGGCAAGCCCTGCACGACCACCTCGACGACACCGCCGAGGGTGTCGCCGTCCTTCTTGGCGGCCTCGATCTCGGCGATCATCGCCTTCTCGTAGGCCTCGTCGAACGCGCGCACCGGGCTGTCGTCGATGCGAGCCAGGTCAGCCGGTTGCGGAGGCGGTCCCTGATAGGGCGCCGACGCACCGATCGAGACGACGTGGGAGAGCACCTCCACCCCGAGCGCCTGGCGCAGGAACGCCCGCGCGACGGTGCCGGCGGCCACCCGGGCGGCGGTCTCGCGGGCGCTGGCTCGCTCCAGTACTGGGCGGGCGTCGTCGAAACCGTACTTGAGCATGCCCGCGTAGTCGGCGTGCCCGGGACGCGGCCGCGTCAGCGGCGCGTTGCGCGCCCCGTCGAGATCGGACTGGTCGACCGGGTCGGGGGCCATCACCGTCTCCCACTTGGGCCATTCGGTGTTGCCGATCTCCACGGCGATGGGGCCGCCCAGGGTCACGCCGTGGCGCACGCCCGTCAGCACCGTCACGGCATCGGCCTCGAACTTCATCCGCGCGCCTCGGCCGTAGCCGAGTCGGCGCCGCTTCAGTTCGGCGGCGATGTCGGCCGTCGTGACCTCCACGCCGGCCACCATGCCCTCGACCATCGCCACGAGTGCTCGGCCGTGTGATTCACCAGCTGTGGTCCATCGCAACACGCGTCCCATCTTCCCACGGCCCCCCCGACCTGAGGTAATCCGTCATGCGAGGCCGAGCTGCAGCAACACCGTGTCGACCCGTCGACCGTGCTTGACGCCGACGCCCACGAGGCGGCCGGCGTCGGCGAAGCCGAACCGCCGATGCAGTTCCACCGAGGCGGGATTGCCGGTGTCGGCGATCACCGCGATGACCTCGCGGAGCCCCGCGGCGCGACAGGCGTCGAGGAGGTCGCCGAGCAGCTCGGTGCCGCAGCCCCGCCCGACCGACGACGGCGAGACGTAGACGGAATCCTCGACGGTGCCGGCGTAGGCGGGTCTGGTCTTCCACGGCGCGCAATAGGCGTACCCGGCGACCAGGTCGTCGCGTTCGGTGACCAGGAACGGCAGCCCCGCATCGACGATCGCGTCGAAGCGGCGCCGCCACTCGACGTCGTCGGGGGGCTCGAGTTCGAAGGTCGCGACGCTGGTCCGCACGTAATGGGCGTAGATCTCGGCGACTGCGACCAGGTCGTCGGGTGTCGCGGCGCGGGTCGGCATCGCTTCACGGTAGGGCCTCGGATCGGGTGCGGGTTCAGACGATCACCAACGCCACCGCGGCCGCCGTCGCCACGCACATCGACGGCCCGTGCGGCACCGTGACCCGCGCCCCGTGCCGCGGAAGCACCACCAGTCCCCAGGCCGCGGTCAGCAGCGGCGCCGCCACTGCGGCGAGCACCCAGGCGTCCACGCCGAACGCACCGCTCAGCCCGCCGACGCCGAGGGCCAATTTCACGTCCCCGGCACCCATGGCGGCCGGGACGATCAGATGCACGATCAGGTACGAAGCGGCCAACGCCAGCGCCCCGAGCAGTGCCGCCTGCCCGCGGCCCTCGACCGCCGCGCCGGCCAGCACCGCCACCGCACCGGGCAGGGTGAGGGCATTGGGCAGCCGCCGCTGCGTCACGTCGTAGAACGTCAGCGCCGTCAACCACGACAGCGCCAGCACCACCGCGGCCTCCCCCACTCGACGAGCCTAAGGTCGTCCCAACGCCGCGGTCATCGCCTCTTTTGGCGCAGGCAGGCCGGTGAACCGCTCCACTTGCGCGAAGGCCTGATTCAGCAGCATCTGCAGACCGTTGACGACGTGGCCGCCCTCGGCCGCGACGGCCACGGCGAGCGGCGTCGGCCACGGGTCGTAGATCGCGTCGAGCAGCACCGGGGCCGCGGCAACGGTGTGGACGAAGCGGGCGGCCACGTCGGCGGGAATCGTGTTGACCACGACGTCGACGGCGGGCAACGGCTGGCCCAGCTCGACCCAGCGCGTCGCCATGCCGCATTTCGTACCGAGCTCGACGAGCGGGGCGGCCCGCTCGGAACTACGGGCGACGACGGCGACCTCGCGGGCGCCCAGCTCGGCCAAGGCCACCAGCGCGGCCGGCGCGGTGCCGCCCGATCCGAGCACCGCGGCCGTCGACGGCGCCGAAAGTCCGCCCAACGCGCCGATCACACCGTCGACGTCGGTGTTGTCGGCCAGCCAGCCCGACGCGGTCCGGACCAAGGTGTTGGCGGAGCCGACGAGATCGGCGCGGGCGGTCCGCTCGTCGGCGAACCGCAGCGCGGCGAACTTCCCCGGCATCGTGACCGACAGGCCAACCCACTCGGGTCCCATCCCGCCCACCAGGGCGGGCAATCGATCGGCGGTGCACTCGATGCGCTCATAGGTCCAATCGAGCAGTCCGAGCGCGCGGTAGGCCGCCAGGTGCAGCTGCGGTGAGCGGGAGTGCGCGATCGGCGAGCCCAGCACCGCCGCGCGGCGGGCCGTCATCGCGAGCTGTCGAGCACACCGTTGCGTCGGGCCACTTCGATGTTGGCCAGGTGCTGCTGGTAGTCGCGTGTGAACAACGTGGTGCCCTGCATGTCGACGGTGACGAAGTACAGCCAGTCCCCCGGCTCCGGGCTCTCGGCCGCAGCGAGTGCGGGCTGGCCCGGTGCGCAGATCGGCGTGGCCGGAAGACCTTCGCGCACATAGGTGTTCCAGGGCGTGTCCCTGCCCCGATCGGCGTCGGTGGTGGCGATCTCCTGGCGGTCCAGTGAGTAGTTGACCGTGGAGTCGAACTCCAGGCGGCGGTGGTCGGGGGCGATCAGCCGGTTGTAGATGACCCTGGCGACCTTGGCGAAGTCCTGCGGCTTGGACTCGCGTTGCACCAGCGAGGCGACGATCAGGACCTGATACGGCGAGAGATTCTCGGCGTTGCCGGCGGCCAGCAGACCGTTCTGCTCGTACTGCGTTGCGCTGGCACCGATCAGCGTGGCCAGGATGCTCGTGGCCGGTGCCGACGGGTCGATGTTCCAGGTGCCCGGTGCGATCAAGCCTTCGAGGCGCCGGTGGTCGGCACCCATCGCCTTGACGGGGTCAAGGGCCCAGGCGGGGACGGTCAGCGCGGCGAGCTCGGCGGCGCCCGCCGCGTCTTTCAGCGCGTCGGCGTTCACGCCGCAGGTCCTGTCGCCGTCCAGGTCCACGCAGGTGGCGTCGGCGATCAGCGAGAAGACACCCTTGGTGACGGCACCGGACTTCACGTCGGCGATGTCGTCGAGTTGGCGGCCCTCGGGGATGGTCAGCCGGCCGACGCGATTCTCGGGATCGACGAGCCGGGTGACGGCGTTGGCGGCGGGAATCTCGGTGCGCATCTTGTAGAACCCCGGCTGAATGGCCGAGATGGACGAATTGCCCGCCGCCGCGTCGACGAAGGCCTGTGACGTCGCCACCACGCCGCCGTCCTGCAGGGTCTTGCCGATGGCCGTGGTGGTGTCACCGTTGTGCACCTGCACCACGACGTCCTTGACCCCGTCACCGGAGTAGTCGTTGGGCGTACCGACTATTCCGTGCCACACCTTGGAGCCCAGGACCCCGACGCCGACGACCACGGCGACGAGCACCACGACCGACAGCACGGTGAGGTTGCGGCGCCGCCGGCGGTTGCGGTTGGCCCGCGCCCGCTCGGTGCGACTCATCGTCCGGCGGGGCCGTCCCACCGCTTCGGGCGCCGGCCGGTCGCGGCTCCAGTCGTCAGGCATCGGATGCTCCGCTGCTCTTTGCGAGGACGTCTCGCCGTTGGTCCAACCAGGTCTGCAGGATGCCGACGGCGGCCACCTGGTCGATCATCGATTTCTGTCCCTTCGCGCGGACGCCGGCCTCTCGCAGCGACCTCTGGGCGGTGACGGTGGTGAGTCGCTCGTCGGACAGTCGCACCGGGATCGGGGCGATCTTGGCGGCGAGGGCGTCGGCGACGGCGATGGCATCCAGCGCCGAGGGACCGGTGCGGTCGGCGAGGGTGCGGGGCAGGCCGACGACGACTTCCACCGCGGCCAGTTCGTCGGTCAGTTGGGCGAGCCGGCGAATGTGCCTGCCGGTCACGTCCCGTCGGTCCCGGGCCACCGTTTCCACGGGCGTCGCCAGGATCCCGTCGGGATCGCTGGTGGCGACGCCGATCCGCACCGTGCCCACGTCGACGCCGAGCCGTCGTCCTCGTCCGGGGTCGTCACCACCTGGCCGGTCGGGCTGACGGTGGTCGGTGTCGGTCAACCGAGTCAGCTCCGGGCGATCTCGGCGAGCAACGCCGACAGTGCCGCGTCGACGTCGGCCGCCCCGCTGCCCGAGCCTTGGGCCAGGTCGGCCTTACCGCCGCCTCGGCCGTCGACCGTGGAGCTCAGTACCTTCACGAGGTCGTTGGCGCTGAGACCGAGATCCTGCGCGGCGGCGTTGACCGCGACGACGTACGGCACGGCCCCGCCGGTGTCGGCCGGATCGGCGATCAGGGCCACCACACCCGGTTCGGAGCCGAGCTTGCCCTTGACGTCACCGACGAGGCTGCGCAGGTCCGCGGCCGAGACGCCGCCGGCGATGCGCTGTGCCACGACCCGCACCCTACCCACCTGTTCCGCCCCGGCTGCGGCGTCTGCCGCGGCCGCACGGGCCCCGGCGAGCCGGGCCCGGTCGAGTTCCCGTTCGGCGACCTTGAGGCGTTCGACGAGGGTGGCGACGCGGGCGGGCACTTCCTCGGACGGCACCTTCAGTGACGACGCCAGGCCCGCGAGCAGCGCGCGCTCCTTCGCCAGGTACCTGAAGGAGTCGAGGCCGACGTAGGCCTCGACGCGTCGGACGCCCGATCCGACCGAGGACTCGCCGAGGATCGTCACCGGTCCGATCTGAGCGGAGTTGTGTACGTGGGTGCCACCGCAGAGTTCGAGGGAGAACGGCCCGCCGATCTCGACGAGGCGGACGTCCTCGGGGTAGGCCTCGCCGAACAGCGCCATCGCGCCCATGGCCTTGGCCTTCTCGAGCTTGGTGTACATGGTGTTGACCGCGTAGTCGGCTTGGACGGCCTCGTTGGTGACGACCTCGATCTGCTCGCGTTGGTCGTCGCTGAGTGCGCCCTGCCAGTTGAAGTCGAAGCGCAGGTAGCCCGGCCGGTTCAGCGATCCGGCCTGAACGGCGTTGGGACCCAACACCTGTCGCAGTGCGGCGTGCACCATGTGGGTGCCGGAGTGGCCCTGGGTGGCACCGTGGCGCCACGACGGGTCGACGCTGGCGACGATCGCGTCACCCTCGACGAATTCGCCGGACTCCACGTTGACGCGGTGCACGAACAGCGTCTTGGCGATCTTCTGCACGTCGGTGACGGCGGCCTTCGCCGCAGCGCTCGAACCCGTCCCGGTGATCGACCCCACGTCGGCGATCTGCCCGCCGGACTCGGCGTAGAGCGGAGTGCGGTCCAAGACCAGCTCGACGCGCTCGGCGGACGCTCCGTCGTGGGCGACGACGGGCACTCGCCTTCCGTCGACGAAGATGCCGAGAATCCGTGCCTCGGAGGACAATTCGTCGAAGCCGGTGAACTCGGTGGCACCGGCGTCGACGAGCTCGCGGTACGCGGACAGGTCGGCGTGGGCGTGCTTGCGGGCGGCGGCGTCGGCCTTGGCGCGCTGACGCTGTTCGGCCATCAGGCCGCGGAAGCCCTCCTCGTCGACGGTCAGCCCCGTCTCGGCGGCCATCTCCAGGGTCAGTTCGATCGGGAAGCCGTAGGTGTCGTGCAGCGCGAACGCGTCGGCGCCGGAGAGCACGGAGGCCCCGGATGCCTTGGTGGACGCGGCCGCATCCTCGAACAGTCGTGACCCGGAGGTCAGCGTGCGGTTGAACGCCGTCTCCTCGGCGATGGCGATCCGGTTGATCCGGTCGAAGTCGCTGACGAGTTCCGGATAGGACGGTCCCATCGAGTCGCGGACGCACGCCATCAGCTCGCCGATGACCGGGGTGTCGATGCCGAGCAGCTTGGCCGAGCGGATGACCCGGCGCAGCAGCCGGCGCAGCACGTACCCGCGGCCGTCGTTGCCGGGGGTGACGCCGTCACCGATGATGATCGCCGCGGTGCGGCTGTGGTCAGCGATGATGCGGTATCGGACGTCGTCTTCGTGGTTGCCGGCGCCATAGGGCCGAGGCGCGCGGACCGACACGAGGTCGATGACGGGCCGCATCAGATCGGTCTCGTAGACGTTGTCCACGCCTTGCAGCAGGCACGCGACGCGCTCCACGCCCATGCCGGTGTCGATGTTCTGGCGCGGCAGAGGGCCAAGGATCTCGAAGTCGGACTTGCCCGTGCCCTCGCCCCGCTCGTTCTGCATGAAGACGAGATTCCAGATCTCGATGTAGCGGTCCTCGTTGGCCTCTGGGCCGCCGTCGACGCCGTACTCGGGTCCGCGGTCGACGTAGATCTCCGAGGACGGACCGCACGGACCGGGAATGCCCATGGACCAGTAGTTGTCGGCCATGCCACGACGCTGGATGCGATCCAGTGGCAGCCCCGCCACTTCCTGCCAGAGGGTGATCGCCTCGTCGTCGTCGAGATAGACCGTCGCCCATAGCGTTTCGGGGTCGAAGCCGTACCCGCCCTGATCCTGCGGGTTGGTCAGCAGGGTCCAGGCGAACTCGATGGCGCCCTTCTTGAAGTAGTCGCCGAAGGAGAAGTTGCCGGCCATCTGGAAGAAGGTGTTGTGGCGAGTGGTGATGCCGACTTCGTCGATGTCGGGGGTGCGGATGCACTTCTGCACGCTGGTCGCACGATCCCACGGCGGCTTCTGCTGACCCAGGAAGTAGGGCACGAACTGGACCATGCCTGCGTTGACGAACAGCAGGTTCGGATCGTCGAGGATCACCGATGCGCTCGGCACCTCGGTGTGGCCCGCGTTCACGAAGTGATCGAGGAAGCGCTTCCTGATCTCGTGTGTCTGCACGTGCTGCCGTCCTTGATCACTCGGTGTCTGCCCCTGCGCCGATTCTCGACCGCATCACACTACCGGCCCATCACGATCAACCCGGCAAGGGCGCGGCTCAGCCCTGCACGAAGCTGATGCGCACCGAGCGCCGCGGGTTGTCCACGTTCAGGTCGACCAGCACGACGCTCTGCCAGGTGCCGAGCAGCGGCTCACCGCGCTGGACCGGAATCGTCACCGACGGCGCGACCAGACCCGGCAGCACGTGGTCGGCGCCGTGCCCCGGCGAGCCGTGCGCATGGCGGTAGCGGTCGTCGCGAGGCAGCAGTCGCTCGAGGGCGTCCACGAAGTCGGCGTCCGAGCCGGCACCGGTCTCGAGGATCGCGACACCGGCCGTGGCATGCGGGACGAAGACGTTGCACAGGCCGTCACCGCGCGAGGCGCAGAACGACCGGACGGCATCGGTGAGGTCCACGGTGCGGCGACGGGAGGTGTCGACGTCGATCACTTTCGAGTTCACGACCCGAGATTACGTGGCACGGTAATTCACGGCGACGTTTATTGACGCCCCTCGGGGGTACTTCTGTTCCAGCTCAACGCACCTCGCACCCCTCGACGGAAGTGACCTCCCATGACACCCACAGGCATCATCACCGCAATCGTCATCGGCGCCATCATCGGCCTGCTTGGACGACTGGTCCTGCCCGGCAAGCAGCCCATCGGGTTGCTCGTCACGATCGTCGTCGGCATCCTCTCGGCGCTGATCGGCACCTGGCTGGCCCGCCAGCTCGGAATCCCGACCGCCACCAACGGCGTCGACTGGATGGAACTGCTCGTCCAGGTCATCGTCGCCGCGGTCGGCGTGGCCCTGGTGGCCGGCCTCATGGGCCGTCGCCGCACGGGCACGTTGCGCCGCTAGTCCCCCAGAAGACCACTCAGGGCTGCGATCCTCGGATCGCAGCCCTGAGTGCGTGTCGAGGGCCTACCGCCGTCGGCGAAGAATGGCCCGCAGCTTGTCGAGGCGCCCGGCGATGTCGCGCTCGGCGCCGTGGGTGGTCGGCCGGTAGTAGTCGACACCTACCAGTTCGTCGGGCGCATACTGTTGCGGCACAATGCCATCCGGGTCGCCGTGGGGGTAGACGTAGCCCTGGGCATTGCCCAGGGCCGCGGCCCCCGAGTAGTGACCGTCGCGAAGGTGCGGCGGGACCAACCCCGCCTTGCCCGCCTTGATGTCGCCCATCGCCGCCGACAGGGCGGTGGTCACGGCGTTGGACTTCGGGCAGGTCGCCAGGTGCACGGTGGCATGGGCGAGCGTGAGCTGCGCCTCCGGCATGCCGATCAGGGCCACGGTCTGCGCGGCGGCAACGGCCGTCAGCAGCGCCGTCGGATCGGCCATCCCGACGTCCTCGCTGGCGAGGATCGTCAGCCGTCGGGCGATGAAGCGCGGGTCCTCGCCCGCGGTCAGCATGCGAGCCAGGTAGTGCAGGGCCGCGTCGACGTCGGAGCCGCGGACCGACTTGATGAACGCGCTGACGACGTCGTAGTGCTGGTCTCCGTCGCGGTCGTAGCGCACGGCAGCCTTGTCCAGTGACTGTTCGACCACCTCGACGGTCACCGAACCCGCCACTCCCGCCGTCTCGGACGCGACCTCCAGCGCGGTCAGCGCCCGGCGGGCGTCGCCCGCGGCCAGCTGCACCAGCAGTTCGACCGCGTCGGGTTCGACGGTCACCGAGCCGTCGAGGCCCCGCGGGTCGGCGACGGCGCGCTCGACGACCGTGCGCACCGCGTCGGCGCCCAGGGGTTGCAGCTGCAGGATCAGCGACCGCGACAGCAGCGGTGCCACCACGGAGAACGACGGGTTCTCGGTGGTCGCCGCCACCAGCAGGACGACGCGGTTCTCCACGGCCGCCAGCAAGGCGTCCTGCTGGGTCTTGGAGAAGCGGTGCACCTCGTCGATGAAGAGGACGGTCTGCTTGCCGTGCACGGCCGCCCGACGGGCGACGTCGATCACCGCGCGCACGTCCTTCACCCCCGCCGAGAGCGCCGACAACGCCTCGAATCGGCGCCCGGTGGCCTGGGATATCAGAGACGCCAGCGTCGTCTTCCCGGTGCCCGGTGGGCCGTAGAGGATGACCGATGCTGCGCCGGAACCGTCGACCAGCCGGCGCAGGGGCGAGCCGTCGCGCAGCAGGTGGTCCTGTCCGACCACCTCCTCGAGGCTGGCGGGACGCATCCGCACGGCGAGCGGAGACGACGGTCCCCCACCCGGAATGCCCTCACCGTCACCCGGCTCGGGCGTCACGTCGAACAGACCATCAGCCACGGGACAGGCTTACCACTTCACTCGCGCAAGGGACGTCCGCTGGGGTCCTGCACCTTGCCGATCAGGATGAGGATGCCGTCGACGAACGGCCAGATCGCACCGATGCCACAGGTCAGCAGGCTCACGGCGAGCTGGGCGATGGCAATGCCGTTGTAGCCCAGATAGAACCGTCCGATGCCGAAGGTGCCCAGGAACAGCTGCAGCAGTCCGGCCACCAGCTTGCTCTTGTCCGACAGTGGCCGGCCCCACGCGTCCACCCCGTACTGGCCGAGGTACGGCGGCGGATAAGCCCCGTACGGCGGAGGAGGCGGTGGCGCGCCGTAGTCACCGACGGGCGGCGGCAGGGACGGATCAGCACCGTACGGAGGCGGCGGATACGCAGGATTGGAGTCGGACGGCGGTGGCGGAGGCACGGACATGCCACGGATGATGGCCCATGAACGGGTCGGCGTCCACCACTATCCCGTGGTGACGAAGTCGATGAGTTCCTCGACGCGGCCGATCAGCGCGGGCTCCAGGTCGTTCCAGTCGCGGACCGTGCCGCGGATGCGGCGCCACGCCGCGGCGATGTCGGCCTGGGTGGCATGCGGCCAACCCAGCGCGTCGCAGATCCCGTGCTTCCACTCGACGTCGCGGGGAATGACCGGCCACCGTCGAAGTCCCAGCCGGGCGGGCTTCACCGCTTGCCACACGTCGACGTAGGGGTGACCGACCACCAGGGTCTGCTCACCACCGCGGCCGCGCCGGACGGCCTCGGCGATGCGGGCCTCCTTCGAACCGGCGACGAGGTGGTCGACGAGCACGCCGAGCCGGCGACCGGGGCCGGGATCGAAGTCCGCGACGATGGCGGCGAGATCGTCGACGCCGCCCAGGTATTCGACGACGACGCCCTCGATGCGGAGGTCGGCGCCCCACACCTGCTCGACGAGTTCGGCGTCGTGGCGACCCTCGACGTAGATGCGGCTGGCGCGGGCGGTGCGCGCGCGGGCGTGCGCGACGGCGACCGAGCCGGACGCCGTGCGGGTGGGTGCGGCGGGCGCCGTGGCCTTGGGCGGGGTCAGGATCACCGGCTTGCCGTCGACGAGGTATCCAGGTCCGACCGTGAAGGGTCGTCGGTGACCGTCGAAGTCCTCCAGCACCATCCGGCCGTACTCGACGGCCACGATGGCTCCGACGTAGCCGGTTTCGACGTCTTCGACGACCAGGCCGACGTCGGCCGCCATCTCGGTGGAGCGCACCCGCCGCGCAGCATGCGGATCTCGGGACAGGATGTCGGAGCCGTATCTGTCGTTCACGGAGCCGAGCCTAGGAATGATGCCGGCCTCCGGGGGCTGCCGCGCCGACGCCGTAACCGATCGGTGACCGAGACTTGACTTGAAGCGCTTCAAGTTCGGCAGAGTGGAGCCATGACCACCGACGCCGTCGCGACTGCCGATCGCGACCTGACCATTCAGCAAGTCTCGCGCCGCACCGGCCTGGCCGAGTCCACCCTGCGGTACTACGAACGCATCGGTCTCATCGAGGCCGTGCCCAGGGACCCCAGCAGCGGCCACCGGCGCTACCCCGCCGACCTGGTCGGCGCCGTCGAATCGCTGAGTTGCCTACGCGGAAGCGGCATGTCGGTCGCCGACATCCGGCGCTACGTGGCCAACACGCGTCGCGGCTCCGAGGCCATCGCCGATCAGCGCGCGCTGTTCGAGGCGCACGCCGCGAGATTGCGCGACGAGATCGCCCGGCTGCGCCTGCGGGAGCGCTACGTCGAGGCCAAGGCGCAGATGTGGGCGGCGAGGGAGACCGGCGACGTGGCCGCCGAACGAGAGATCATCGAGACGGTCCTCGACCTCGGGGCCCGCTTGCTGGCCGACGAGGGGGCGGGCAGCGATGTCTGAGCGTCGCGGGCTGGTCCTGGTCACCGGCGGCTCGGGATTCCTCGGCGGACACGTCATCCAGCGCCTGCTGGCAGGTGGGTACCGCGTGCGCACGACGGTCCGGTCCCCCGGCCGGGAATCGTCCGTACGAAAGGCGCTGGGCCTGGCGCCCGACGACGGCTCGCTCGAATTCGCCGTCGCCGACCTGACCGCCGACGACGGCTGGGCGTCAGCCGTCGATGGTTGCGAAGCAGTGCTGCACGTCGCGTCGCCGTTCCCGGCCCGCCAGCCGGAGAACGAGGACGACGTCATCGTGCCGGCCCGCGACGGCACCCTGCGGGTGCTACGCGCCGCGAAGGCCGCCGGGATCCGCCGGGTCGTCCTCACGTCGTCGTTCGCAGCCGTCGGTTACAGCCCCAAGTCGTCGGGGGCACCGTACGACGAGAGCGACTGGACCGACGCCGCAGCGCCCAACTCTCCCTACGTGAAGTCCAAGACGCTCGCCGAGCGCGACGCGTGGGAGTTCGCCGCCACCCACGACCTGCAGCTGACGGTGGTCAACCCCGTGGGCATCTTCGGACCGGTGCTCGGTACGGATCTGGCGACGTCGGTGCAGATCGTCAAGGGACTCCTGCAGGGACGGCCGCCGCTGCTGCCCCACGCGTCCTTCGCCGTGGTCGACGTCCGCGACGTCGCCGATCTCCACGTCATGGCGCTGGAGGATCCGCGGGCGATCGGCGAACGATTCCTGGCCGCGGCCGGCCAGCCCGTGTCGTTTCCCGAGACCGCCGCGACGTTGCGGTCCCGACTAGGTCCCGCGGGGCGCCGAGTGCCCCGGCTGACGGCGCCCGACTGGCTGGTGCGGGTGGGCGCCCGATTCGTCCCCGCGTTGCGCGAACTTGCCGGGCTGCTCGGCGAGCCGAAGCGCATCTCGGCGACCAAGGCCACCGAACTGCTCGGCTGGCACCCCCGTCCGGTGGCCGACACATTGGTCGACACGGGCCGGAGCCTGCTGGAGGGCGGGCTGGTCGACCGCTAGGCCGTGCCCCTGGCGGCGGCCAACTTGGCCGGGTCGGAGGTGATCTCGTCGATCACGGTGTGGATGAAGCGCATCTTCTCGAGCACCTTCGCCGGCAGCACGAACGGGTAGAGGTCGTCGTGTCCCATCGACCTGTTGACCATGTTCAGCGCCCACGACAGCGGCAGCCACAGATCGATGATCGAGTCGAATCCGCTGGGGCCCAGGTTCCTCCGTTCGAACGTCGCCCCGGCCGGGGCGAAGCTGAACGCCGCGGCGGTGTCCAGGGTGTCGCGGATGTGGAGGTAGTGCGCGAAGGTCTCAGCCCAATCCTCGGCCGGGTGCATCGTGGCGTAGGACGACACGAAGTCGCGTTCCCATCCGGGGGGCGCGCCCTCGCCGTAGTGGCGGTCCAGGGCGGCCTGGTAGTCGGATTCGGCGTCGCCGAACAACTCTCGAGCCCGCTGCTGGTATTCGGAGGCGACACCGACCAGTCGGTAATAGTAGTAATGCCCGATCTCGTGGCGAAAGTGCCCGAGAAGCGTCCGGTACGGCTCGGCCATCGCGATCCGCAACTGCTCGCGATGCACGTCGTCGCCCTCGGCGAGGTCGAGGGTGATGACGCCGTTCTCGTGTCCGGTGAACACCTTCTCGAACTCGCTGGACAACAGGTCGAAGGCCAGGCCGTAGTTGGGGTCGAGGTCGCGCCCGACGATGGGCAGCTTGAGGTCGACCAGTTCGACGATCAGCCGGCGTTTTGCCTTCTCGGCGACCGCGAAGGCCGTCATCGCCGGCTTGTCGGCGTCGTTGGGTCGCATCCGAGTCAGCGCGCACGAGGTGCACAGCTGCGGCACGGGTGCCACCTTGACCAGCCAGTTGCATTCGGCGGCATGGAGATTGGCGCACAGCCGGTACTCGCTGGCGTCGACTGCGCCGCCGTGTTCGCTGCCCTCACCGGTGGCGATCACCAGGAAGGCCATGTCGTCCAGGGAGAACCCCAGCCGGCTGCGGCACGACAGACACACCGAGTTCTCGAAGGCCAGATGCTGTCCGCAGTTGGGACAGATGAAGTCACGCACCGGTGGCACCGCCGGTCAGCGGAGCCACGTCGACCGACACGTCGATCTTGCTGCTCTCCGAGTCGGTGTAGATGATGCCGCGCAGTGGTGGTACATCGACGTAGTCACGACCGAAACCCGCGACCACGTAGCGCTCGTCGACCAGTGCGTCGTTGGTGGGGTCGAACCCGAACCATTGATTCTGCGGTGTCCACACCGACGCCCAGGCGTGCGTCGCGTCGATCCCGACCATGCGTTCCCTTCCAGGAGGTGGGTCCGTCGCGAGATAGCCGGAGACGTAGCTGGCGGCGAGACCGTTGGAGCGCAGGCACGCGATCGCGAGCCTGGCGAAGTCCTGACATACCCCCTCGCGTGCCACCAAAACTTCGGCGACCCTGGTGGACACCGTCGTCGACCCCGAGCGGTAGGTGAAGTCGTGGTTGATCCGGGCGTTGAGGTCACGCAGCACGTCGACGAGGGGACGGCCGGGCTCGAAACTGGGCGCGGCGTAATCGCGGACGGCGTCGGTGATCTCGGGCTGCTGCAGATCCAGGGTGAATTCGACCGCCAGAGCACCCTCGGTGCCGACGGGACGGGAGATCTCCCACGGCGCGAGTGCCGAGCCGCCTTCGTACAACCCGGGCGGCGGCGGGTCGACCTCGACCACCGAGCGGCTGGTGATGGTCAGCGCCCGGTGGCGTTCGGTGACGTGAAAGTACGAGCTGACGTTTCCGAAGGCGTCGCGGCTGGTAGAACTGTCGGCCGCCTCGGGGTCGATCTGCAGCTCGTGCGACAGACACCGCTGCCTGGTCGAATTACGCGGGGTCAAGAAGCCCCGACCGTAGGAGCTCGTCACGTCGTCGGAGTAGTGGTACATGGTCCGATGGGTGATCTCGTAGGCCCGGGTGCCCACCGTCGCGGTCACGGCATGACCCGTCGCTGGTCCGGGCCCCAGATCGGTTGCATTCCGCCGGGCAGCGAGAGGTGGGTCGCGGTGATGCGACGGGACAGCTCGCGAAGATCGTCGTGGATGCCGCCGAGCAGGCCGTCGAGTTCGGGCCTCGTGCCGTCGGTCACGTCCTCGAGGTCGGCGGGGTCGAGCCGACGCAGCCGGGCGGCCACCTCGTCGACGAGGCGTTCGGGGCCGGTGGATCCCGAGGAGGACGGCAGCGCCTTGAGGTTCATCCGCAGCCGGTCGAACTGGTAGGCCAGGGAGCGCGGATTCTCGCCGTCGAAGAGCAACAGGTCGGCCACCGCCGCGACGCTGACCTTGCCGAGGGTGCGTCGGCGGTAGATGACCGACGATTCGCACGCCACCAACGTCGACTCGGTGATGGTCTGCTCGGCCCCGCGACTGCGCACCGTCGTCAGCGTGGCCCGCATGAGGGCCGCCAGCCAGATGCCGCGCTCGATGCGCTTGCCGATGTCCATCATGGTCCAGCCGACGTCGCGGACCATCGACTCCGACGCCACGCCGGACATCGCCAGCATCCCGGCCAGGGTCTGGCTGTGCGCGGTGGCCAGATAACCGTCGCCTTCGGCCAGGGAGTCCGGTGGCGTCGTCGAATGCCGAAGCACGGCACGGTCGACGGCGGCGAGCACCATCCACGTGTCGTTGGACATCTGGTCGCGAACCGCGCGGGCGGAGGACCCGAGCCGCTCGACCGATTGAGCCAGAGATCCGGCGCGGCGGCGGTCCGCGGTCAGCGACCAGAGCGTCGTCGGCGCGATGGCGATCATCTCGGCGGCGTCGCCGGCGGCACCGGTGTCGGTGCCGGTGATGAGCCCGAGTGCGGTCAGCAGCACGGGTACGCATTCACTGCCGGGAATGTCCTGGCGGTAGCGGAATTCGTGGTACCGCTCGCGGGTGACGCCGAGCAGACGCGCCATGTTCTCGGCGCGCTCGCCGTAGCGGCCGAGCCAGAACAGATCCGACAGCACGCGCGGCGAACTGACCGCGCGGGTCGGGCTCGGGTTGATGGCAGGTAGGTCGACCGAGGGGGCGGGCGTCCGTTCCGCGGTCACCCGTGTCGGCGAGCGCACCCAGACGTCCTTGGCGGCAAGGGTGTTCATCCGGTAGGCCGCGTCGCCCTGTTCCAGGAGGTAACCCAGTCCGCCCTCCATCGGGGCGTACCCGCCGCGCTGTGCCACGGTGAACAACCGCATGCCGGTGCTTCCCGGGGACAGCCCGTTGGGCGAGTGCGCAGTGGGCGCGGAGGAGAACTGCGGCAACTCCTGGCCGACCCACTGCCACGGGGTCGCGCCGATCCGCGCCGCCAGGTCGTCGAGATCCCCGCTGGACAGCGTGGGTCCGACGATGGGTTCGCCGCCGGTGACCGGCCGGATCAGCAGCGTCGCCAGGTGGCTCAGCAGATGCGAACGCTCCACGTCGATACCGCCCCAGTACATCGGCGCTGCGGCCAATTGCGGTGTCTCACCGACGAGGAGTTCGGCCAGCTCCGGCAGGAAGCGTTGCAGCCCGGGGCTTTCCAGGATTCCACTGCCGAGGGTGTTGACCACGGTGACCGCGCCGCGTCGCAGCACCTCGACCAATCCGACGACGCCGAGACGTGAATCGGCCCGCAGATCCAGCGGGTCGGCGTAGGCGGCGTCGACGCGGCGCAGCACCACGTCGACGCGCTTGAGCGTGCCGAGGGACCGCATCCACAGCTTGCCGTCGCGGACCACCAGGTCGGCGCTCTCCACGAGGGGGAAGCCGAGAACGCTTGCGAGGTAGGCCTGGTCGAAGGCCGTCTCGGAGTGGGTGCCCGGGCTGAGCACGACCACCACGGGCTCCTCGGCGGCCTCCGGAGCGGAGTCGATGAGGGCGAGCCTCAGCGCCTGGGCCCACGGTGAGGCCGGTCGGGGTGCGATGCGTTCGTAGAGTTCGGGAAACGCGTGCGCGACCACCCGGCGGTCGGCCAGGGCGTACCCGGCCCCGGACGGCGCCTGGGTCCAGTCGGCGTTGACGCGGAACTCGCCGGATTCGTCGCGGCTGACGTCGACCCCGTGGATGAAGAGCTGATGTCGCCCGGGCACCTCGATGCCGCGGGCGGCGCGGACGTACCCGGGGTGGGCGAAGAGAAGCTGCGGGGGCAGGACCCCGCTGGTGATCGACCGGCGCGCACCGTAGAGGTCGGTCAGCACGGCGTCCATCAGTCGCGAGCGTTGAACCAGACCGGCTTCCAGGGTCTCCCAGTCCGACGAGGAGACGACGACGGGCAGCGGGTCCAGGAGCCAGGGGCCGGGAACCTGGGTGCCGTCGCCGTGGGTGACGGCGTCACCCACGGCGGCGGGATCCACCTGAACGAAGGTGATGCCGTCGTCGTCGACGAGGCTGCTGACCACCGACCGCAACCGTTCCAGGCCGTAGGGGCCGCGCTCGGCGACGCACTCGGCCAGTTCGCGCCAGGCCGGCCGGACCGTGCCGGACGGGTCGACGAACTCGTCGTAACCGTTGCCGGCGCGCTCGTCGAACAGCGAGTCCTGCGGCCGGGCGTCGCGGTACTTCGCGAGCAGGCTGACGGCGGGTGTGGGCTCCGGGGGGCCGCTGATGCGTAGGACCATCACCGCAGCACGGTACGTACCCGACGCAGATCCAGGATGCCCGGCGCGCCCGCATCGGTGGACTGACGGGCCTGCTTCTCCCGGATGTCGGAGACGTCCACCTGACCCGGGGTGAATCCGGTGGCCTCGAATCGCCGACCGCGGCGCGATTCCGCTTCGACGGCGTTCACGGGAGGGTTGTCATATGACCGGCCGCCGGGGTGGCTGACGTGGTAGGTGCAGCCGCCGCGCGAGGTCCCGGTCGCGACGTCGACGAGCTCGAAGCGCAGCGGGTCGTCCACGGTGATGGTGGGGTGCAGCGCGCTGGGGGGCTGCCAGGCCCGGTAGCGCACCCCGCCAACCTGCACGTCGCCACTGTTGGTCGCGAGCAGCGGTATCGGATGGCCGTTGGCGGTGACGACGTAGCGGTCGCGGTCGGCCCCGATGAGTCGGACCTGGAGGCGCTCGACGGAGGAGTCGACGTAGCGGGCGGTGCCGCCCGCGGTGGACTCCTCCCCCAGGACGTTCCACGGCTCGATCGCGCCGCGCAACTCGATCTCCACGCCGTCGAACACCGCGGTGCCCACGCGCGGGAAGCGGAATTCGGTGAAGGGGTCGAGCCAGCTGGTGTCGAAGGCGAGACCGTGCGCCCGAAGGTCGGCCGCAACCTCGGCGATGTCCTGGATGATGAAGTGCGGCAACAGGTATCGACCGTGCAGATTGGCACCGTGGCGGATCAGCGGCGCGCGAAGCGGCTGATCCCAGAACAGCGACACCAGGGAGCGCACCAGCAGCGACTGGACCATGGCCATCTGGAAGTGCGGCGGCATCTCGAAGCCGCGAAGCTCCAACAATCCCAACCGCCCGCGCGCGCTGTCGGGGCTGTAGAGCTTGTCGATGCAGAACTCCGCGCGGTGGGTGTTGCCGGTGATGTCGGTGAGGAGGTGGCGCAGGGCTCGGTCGACGATCCACGGAGCGGAGCCTCCGGAGCGACCCTGTTCCGGAGCAGAGCCCGCCTCGTCCTCGGACGGCTCGACTTCCCTTGTCAGACGGTCGATCTCGGCGAAGGCGATCTCGAGTTCGTAGAGTGCCTCGGTGCGCCCCTCGTCGACCCGGGGCGCCTGGGAGGTGGTGCCGATGAAGCGGCCGGAGAACAGATACGACAGGGCGGGATGACGCTGCCAATAGGTGAGCATCGACACCAACACGTCGGGGCGTCGCAACATCGGCGACTCGGCGGGCGTGATACCGCCAAGGGTGATGTGGTTGCCGCCGCCGGTGCCGCCGTGGGTGCCGTCGACGTCGAAGGACTCCGTCGACAGGCGGGCGAGTCGTGCTTGCTCGTAGAGGGTTTCGAGCTGCTGGCGCTGTTCGGCGAAACTGGCGGTCGGGGCGACGTTGACCTCGATGACACCCGGGTCGGGTGTCACCGACATCGACGTCAGCCGTGCGTCGGCCGGGGGTCCGTACCCCTCCAGCACCAGCGCGCAGTTGGCCGCGGCGGCGGCCGCCTCCAGCCGGGTCACCACGTCGACGAAGTGCTCGAGCTCCTCGGTCGGAGGCAGGAAGACGTACAGCACGCCGTCGCGGACCTCGGCGACCATCGCGGTGATCGGCGCGCCGCTGGCCTCCTCGATCTCGGCGCCCTCGTCCTCGGAATCCTCGGGCAGTTCGCCGCGGGCGGCGAGCGGGTCGGCGTCGAGCGTCGCCCGGGGTGGCTTCCAGCTGATGGCGTCCAGCGGCAGGCGCAGGCCGGCTGGCGAGTCGCCGGACAACAGCACGATGCGGCCGCGCCGGAGTTGCCAGTCCGCGCTGGCCCAGCCGGTGTCGTCCTCGCGACGATGCAGCGGCAGCACGTAGGCGCTCGGCTCGGTGACCGACTCGTCGAGCCGGGTCAGCAGGTTCGTTCTGGCCTCGGGCGTGTCGGTGACCAGGTCGTCGCCGGCGGCGACGGGTTCCCCGGCCGGCTGCCGAACCGCGGTGGCCAACTTGGCCAGGGCGTCCTCGTAGGCGGGGCGCACCTGGGTCTCGGGCAGACCGAGTCCGGCGGCGATCGCGTCCAGGACACGCCGTCCCGAATCGGGTGGGACGGGGTCGGCGGGAGACTCCGCCCACGGGTCGGCCAGCAACGCCGCGTCGTTCCACAGCGGCTTTCCGTCGGCGCGCCAGTGCAGCATGATCTGCCAGCGCGGCAGGGGCTCTCCCGGATACCACTTGCCCTGCGAGCGCTGCACCACGCCCTCTGGGGCCCAGATCTCCTTGAGCCGCGCGGCCAGCGCCGAAGCCCGTTGGCGTTTGTGCGGCCCGTCGGCGTCGGTCGTCCACTCGGGGTCGACTTGGTTGTCGATCGAGACGAAGGTCGGCTCGCCGCCCATGGTCAGCCGGACGTCGGCCGCGGCCATCCGCGCGTCGACCGCGGCTCCCAGGTCGACGATCGACTCCCAGGCGGCCGGGGTGTAGGGCAGCGTCACGCGGGGGTCTTCGTGCACCCGCGTCACCAGGTTGGAGAAGTCGAGGGTCACCCCACACGGGTCGGTGGCCCCCGTGATCGGCGCCGCCGAGGCCGGGTGCGGCGTCGCCGACAGCGGGATGTGGCCCTCACCCGCGAACAGGGCCGAGGTCGGGTCCAGTCCGATCCAGCCCGCACCCGGGATGTACACCTCGGTCCAGGCATGCAGGTCGGTGAAGTCCGCGGCCGGTCCCGACGGACCGTCGAGCGCCTTGACGTCGGAGGTCAGCTGGACCAGGTACCCGGAGACGAATCGAGCGGCCAGACCCATCTGACGCAACACCGAGACCATCAGCCAGGCTGAGTCCCGGCAGGATCCGATGGCGGTCTGCAGGGTGTGATCTGGTGTTTGCACACCGGCTTCCATGCGGACGCTGTAGCCGACGTCGGCGTTGATCGCCCCGTTGAGGGCGACCAGGAAGTCGATGGTGCGGGTGCCCGGGCGCACGTGGAAGTTCCGCACCCAGTCGCGCGTCAGCTCACCGGGCCCGGAACCCTCGCCGTCCTCGTCGACCGGCCGCAGGTACGGCTTGAGATCCTCGAGCAGCGCCTTCGGGTACTCGAACGGCCAGGTCTCGGCGAATTCCTCGATGAAGAAGTCGAAGGGGTTGATGACCTTGAGGTCGGCGATCAGGCCGACCGTGATGGTCAATTCCCGCGTGCGGTTGGGAAACACCAGCCGGGCCAGGAAGTTGCCGAACGCGTCCTGCTGCCAGTTGACGAAGTGGTCGGCGGGCTCGACCTGCAGCGAATACGCCTCGATCGGAGTGCGCGAATGTGGCGCCGGACGCAGACGGACGACGTGTGGATGGACTTTCACCAGCCGGTCGAACGTGTAACTGGTGCGATGCTCCAGCCCCACCTTGATTCCCATAGGCGTTGATCCCACCACACCCGGCTGGGGGGTGCATCGCCGAAGGGGTCGGCCACGTTCGCCGTCCGCGCGAGGTCAGGGTGCCTTGGGGCGCAAAACCAGAACGAGGACGCCGGCGACGACGATGCCGACCAGGTTGACCACGAGCTGCAGCGCCGACTTCGCGGCGACGTCCCAGTCCCCGAGAATGGCTGCCACGGCGGCGAATCCGGCCGCCGGCACGGTGGTGACGGAGATGAACACGCCGACGAGTGCCGAGGACTTGGCGGACACCAGCGACAGCATGCCTGCGGCACCCGCGAGCAGCGCGACCACCAGCGAGACGGGTCCGACCTGGAAGATGAAGTCCACCTCGGTGAGTCGTCTCACGGTGTCGAGGCTGACCCAACCGAGGGCTTCACCGGCCAGGGTCCCGAGCGCGGTGATGCCGACCGCGATCGGAAACCCGACCACGAGGGCGAGGAGAGCACGCCGCGCCAGGTCCCAGCGCCTCTGGACGATGGCCACCGCCACCGCGGCGAGCGGCCCGAACTCGGGGCCCAGGACCATGGCACCGACCACGGTGACGGTGGAGTCGGTGACGGCGCCGATGGCCGCGATGAGACACGCCAGGGTCAGGAAGAGCACGAACGTGAAGGACAGCGTGGCTTCCTCGCGGGTACGTCCGATCAACTCGTCCCACACCAGCGCGTCGGCGGGATCGCCCGCCGCGTCGTCCTCGGCCCGGTGGGCCCGGGTGGACAGCACCGTGTCGAGCACTTCGAGGGTGATGGCGCCCCGGTGCTGCACGTCGAGCGCCTTGAGCTGACGGATCAGTCCGTTGGCGCATTCGCGCGCCACGTCGGCGGTGATCTCGTCGCCGGCGGGGTCGAGCGCCGCCCCGGGGTGCAGCAGCAGGTTCGCGACGCCGACTTCGCCGCGGAGGATGCCGATCACGTCGTCACGGAGGTCCTCGGGCGCGATGACGCGCAAGTGCAGCACGAGCGCACGGTAACGCGATCCGGAGAATTCCGAATCGACTGCCGCGAAATGTGGGCACTCCACACGAACCTGTTGTAAATTCACAGAACCAAGGGGATCTGACCCGTCGACATCCAAATCGGAGACATTTGCTGTGAATTTTCCACAGGCGTGGGTCTGATCGTGGACGCCAAGGCACGTCGGCGCCGCATCGAGGAACGGGTCCGCGCCGAACGCGAGGTCGGATACGCCGACCTCGCCACCGACTTCGACGTCTCCGAGATGACGATCCGCCGCGACATGGAGGCGCTCGAGACCCTCGGCGTGGTTCGCCGGGTGGTCGGCGGCGCGATCGCCTTGAAGGGCAAGGACACCGAACCCGCCTTCGAGACCAGGGTGGCCGACGCCGCGGTCGAGAAGCGCCACATCGCCGACGCGGTCGCCGACCTCGTCAGCCGCGGCGAGACCTTGATCCTCGACTCGGGCAGCACCGCCTTGGCCGTCGCACAGTCACTGCGGGGGCGCCAGCTCGGCTTGACGGTGTTGACGCCCAGCGTGCTGGCGGCGCTGGAACTCGTCGACGAGGAGGACACCACCGTCGTCCTGACCGGCGGCGAACTGCGCCCCGGCGAACTCAGCCTCATCGGCCCGGCTGCCGAGGACACCCTGTCCAACTACAACTGCGACACGTTCGTCATGGGGGTGGCGGGCATCGACGCGCTTCGCGGCATCTCCGACTACCACCAGGCCGACAGCCGGGTGAAGCGCGCGGCGAGCAATCGTGCCGACCGCGTCATCGTCGCGGCCGACCAGAGCAAGCTGGGCCGGGTCACCTTCACCAGCATCGCGGCGCTGGCCGAGATCGACGTCATCATCACCGACGGCGATCCCCAGCATCCGGCCCTCGTCGCCGCGCGCGCGGCCGGCGTCGACGTGATCTGCGTGGCCGGGGTCGACGTCGAGACGGGACGGGCCGAATCCCTGTGATCCGAAGAGCGATGAGCACCCACACCATTGGCGTCGACGTCGGAACCACCGGTACGAAGACCGTGCTGTTCGACACCCAGCGCGGCATCGTCGCCCAAGCCGTCCGCGACACCACCCTGCACTCACCCGGTCCCGGCTTCGCCGAGGCCGACACCGGTCAGTGGCATGCCAACGTCGTCGAATCCATTCGAGAGGTGTTGCAGTCCAGTGGCATTCAGCGCGAGTCGGTGGTCGCGGTCGCGGTGTCCGGCATGGTCCCGGCCGTGGTCGCACTCGACGCCAACCGCCGCCCCCTGCGCCGCGCGATCCTGCAGAACGACGCCCGGGCCACCCGCGAGGTCGGTGAACTCGCGCGGCTGCTGTCCGACGTCGACCTGGTGACCATGACCGGGTCGGCCCTGACCCAGCAGTCCGTGGCACCCACCACGGCGTGGCTACGCACCCACGAACCGGAGGTCTACGCCCGCACGGCGCACTACGTCGGCTCCTACGACTGGGTGCTGACCGCCCTGGGATCCGATGTACACGTCGAACGGAACTGGGCCCTGGAATCGGGGCTCTACACCGTCGACGGCGACGTCGCAGAACCCGTGTTGCGCGCAGCAGACCTGGAGCGCACCGTTCTGCCTCCGGTGCACGCCCCGGGCACCAAGGTCGGCGAGTTGAGTACCGCCGCAGCGGATTCGACCGGGCTGGCGGCTGGTACCGCGCTGGTCGTCGGCGGGGCCGACCACGTGCTGTCGGCCTTTGCGGCGGGGGTGAACGGGCCCGGTGACGCCCTGGTCAAGCTCGGCGGCGCCGGTGACATCCTGGTCGCCAGTGACACCCGCGTGGTCGACGAGCGCCTCTATCTCGACGCCCATCCCGTGCCAGGGCACTGGTTGCCCAACGGCTGCATGGCCACCAGCGGCAGCCTGATCCGCTGGTTTCAGGCCTTGATCGGTGGCGCCGGAACCGTGCCGCTGACCACCCTCGACGAGGAGGCCACCGGGACCGCTCCGGCCGAGGTGCTGTGCCTGCCGTACTTCCTCGGCGAGAAGAGCCCGCTGCACGACCCCGAGCTGCGTGGCGTCTTCGCTGGCATGCACCTCGGCCACGGCCGCGCCGACCTGTACCGCTCGGTGCTGGAGGCCATCGCGTTCGGCTTCCGCCACCACGTGGACGTGTTCACCGAGATCGGAATTCCGCCACGCCGGGTGATGATCACCAACGGAGGATCCAAGTCCACCCTGTGGAAGCAGATCCACGCCGACGTCCTCGGACTCGAGATGCGCCCCGTGCGAGGACATCCCGGTGCGTCGCTCGGGGCCGCGGTCATCGCGGCGATCGGCGTCGGCGCACTCGACGACTGGTCGGATGCCGCGCGTTTCGTCACCCTCGAAGCGCCGATCGTGCCCGACCCGACGCGACGGGCGATCTACGACGACGCCTATCAGACCTGGCGGGACCTCGGCGCCGCAATGACCCCGATCTCCCACCAGATGGCACGACGCGTTCGACAGGAGTCCGACAAGTGAAGGGAACGTGCGGTACATGACGACGATGGAGAAGAAGACCAGGCGGCGGCGGTTAGCGCCGCCGATGGTGGCGGTATGTGCAGCGCTCACACTGGTTCTCAGTGCTTGCGCAGGCAGCGGAGGACCCGAACAGACCCAGGCGACCGGCACCGGCGAGGTGGCCAAGGACGTCTCCGGCACCGTGCGGATCCTGATGGAGAACGTGCCGGACACCGACGTCGTCAAGTCGATGGTGCCCGAGTTCAACAAGGACTATCCGAACGTCAAGGTCGACATCGAGACGCTGACCTACGACCAGATGCGCGACAAGCTCGTGTCGTCGTTCCAGTCGTCCTCGCCCACCTACGACCTGATCATCGTGGACAACCCGTGGATGGTCGACTTCGCCAAGGCGAACTTCCTGCAGCCGTTGGACTCTCGCATCGACAGCACCCCCGGCTACGACGACGCGGACTTCTTCAAGCCGCTGACCGACATCGCGACCGTCGACGGCAAGAAGTACGGCGTGCCGTTCTACAACTACGCGCTGGGCTACCTGTACGACACCGACGACCTGGCCACGGCGAAGCTGCCCGTGCCCACCACGCTCGACGAGTTGGTCAGCACGTCCAAGGCGCTGAAGGTCGGCGACCGCGCCGGTATCGCGATGCAGCCGCAGCGCGGTTACAAGATCTTCGAGGAGTGGGGCAACTGGCTCTTCGCCGCGGGTGGTTCGATCTACGGGCCCGACGGCAAGCCGACGCTGAACACCCCGCAGGCCAAGCAGGCGCTCAACGCCTACATCGACACCTACAAGACCGCCGCGCCGCCCAACAGTCTCAACTGGGCCTTCGACGAGGCGTTCCGGTCGGTGTCGAGCGACCAGGCCGCCTCCATGATCAGCTACAACTGGAATCTGCCCGCGCTCAACGCGCCGGGCTCCGGACCGTCGGCCGGCAAGTTCAAGCTCGCGGAGATCCCCGGCGGCAAGCAGGTCCTGGGCTCGTGGAGCTGGGCCATCCCCGCCAACTCCGGATCGTCGGACGCCGCTTGGGCGTTCGCGTCGTGGCTGACCTCCAAGGCACACGACGTCGAACGCACCGAGAAGGGTGGCGCCGCGATCCGCCAGAGCACGCTGAAGGATCCGGCCGTCCTCAAGGGGCCGTTGGGCGCGGAGTACTACCAGACCGTCGAGAAGATGCTGGGCAACGCCGCACCCCTGAGCCAGGGACCCAGCGGCGAGGAGATGATCCAGGCCGTCGGCACCGAGCTCAACGAGGCCGTCGCGGGCACCAAGAGCGTCGACGACGCCTTGGCCGCCGCGCAGGCCGCCGCCGAGAAGATCCAGGGCTAGCCCCGCATGGAACCGACCACCCCGAGAAGGGAGCGATGCGAGTCATGACGTTCAAGCACGGCATGGTCGCGCCCCTCGTCGCGCTCTTCATCGGGGTGGTCGGCTTCCCCCTGGGATATGCGTTCTACCTCAGCGTCACCGACTACAAGCTGACCAGCCGCGGGGCGCCGCGGATCGTCGGCGCGGACAACTACGTGGCCACCTTCGGCGGCGCCGCGTTCTGGCAGTCCTTCGGCACCACCGCACTGTTCGTCTCGGTGGCGGTGGGACTGGAACTGCTCATCGGGCTGGCCATCGCGCTGGCACTGCAAAAGCAGCGCTGGGCAAGCGATCTCACCCGCTCGATGCTGCTGGCGCCGATGTTCATCACCCCGATCGCGGTCGGGCTGATCTTCCGGTTCCTGCTCAACGACCAGATTGGGGCCATCCCCCGGTTGTTGCAGACCGTGGGCCTGGACTACGACTTCTTCGGGCCGGGCAAGGCGATCTTCACGCTGGCGTTCATCGACGTCTGGCAGTGGACGCCGTTCATGGTGCTGCTACTGCTGGCCGGTCTGGAGTCCATTCCCAAGCAGCCGTTGGAGGCGGCCAGGGTCGACGGCGCCAGCGGCTTCTACGTGTTGCGCCGCGTGACGTTGCCCTTGCTCGCCCCGGTCCTCGTCGTGGCGATCCTGCTGCGGTGCCTGGACGCGATGAAGGTCTTCGAATACGTCTTCGCCACCACCCGCGGCGGCCCCGGCACCGAGACCCAGACGCTGCAGTACTTCGTGTACCAGACCGGGATTCAGTTCTTCCGCCTCGGATCTGCGTCGTCGATGGCGTTCGTCGTGCTCGTGGTCGTGCTGACCGTGATCGTCGTCGCGTTCCGCCGGATGGAGAGGGCCAAGCGATCGTGAAGAATTCGCCCGTCCTCACCGTCTGCCGGGTGGCCTTACTGTGGGCCGCGGCCATCTGCGTGCTGTTTCCGGTGGTCTGGATCGCGCTGGCCAGCGTCAAGAGTCCCGAGCAGCTCAACGAACCGTTCCTCCTGACCTTCTCGCCCACCCTGGACGCGTGGCGCAACGTGCTGGACTCCGGGATCCTGGAGGCCGCCGGGCGCAGCGCGATCGTCGCGCTCACCACCGTCGGCATCAGCATCGTCGTGGGCAGCATGGGCGCCTACGCCATCGCCCGCTTCCGGGCCGGCGGCACGGCCACCCGATTCGGCATGCTCGCCGCGCAGGTTCTCCCGCCGGCCGTGTTGGTGTTCCCGTTCCTCACCATGGCCTACGCCCTGCGGCTCAACGACACTCTGGTCCCGGTGATCTTCGCCCACCTGAGTTTCGTTCTGCCCGTGGTGACCTGGTTCCTGATCGGGTTCTTCGAGGCCGTTCCCCGGTCCCTGGAGGAGCAGGCGCAGGTCGACGGCTTCACGCGCTTCGCCGCGTTCCGGTTGGTGGTGCTCCCGCAGGTGTTCCCCGGCATGGGGGCCGCCGCGATCTTCGGCTTCACCCTGTCGTGGAACGACCTGTTCTACGGCCTGATCCTGGCGCCGGGCAAGGCCGCCATCCTGCCGGTGGCCATCGCCGGCTTCAACACGTTCCGTGGCGTTCAGATCGGCTCCATGAGTGCCGCCATCCTGATCGCCGTCGTCCCCGTCGTCATCGCGAGCTTCTTCATCCAGCGCAGGCTGGTGCAGGGCATCAGCGGTGGCGCGGTGAAGTTCTAGCAGATAGGTCACCCGACTCCTCATGGCAACCGTGCGCTTCGAACGACTCACCAAGTCCTACGGAACGATTCCCGTGGTCACCGACCTCGACCTCGAACTGCCCGACGGGTCGTTCACCGTCCTGGTCGGCCCGTCCGGCTGCGGCAAGTCGACCTCGCTGCGGATGCTCGCCGGCCTGGAATCGGTCACCTCGGGCACCATCCGCATCGGCGACCGCGACGTCACCAATCTGCAACCGCGCGACCGCGACATCGCGATGGTGTTCCAGAACTACGCGCTCTACCCCCACCTGACCGTGCGGGAGAACATCGCCTTCCCGCTGCGGGCGGTGAAGGTGCCCCGCGCCGAGGCACTCGCCAAGGCCGACGCGGTCGCGGAGTCACTCGGTCTCTCGGCGATGTCGGGGCGCAAGCCCAAGGACCTCAGCGGCGGCCAGCAGCAGCGAGTCGCCATCGGGCGCGCCATCATTCGCGAACCGAAGGTGTTCCTGTTCGACGAACCGCTGAGCAACCTCGACGCCAAGCTCAGGGTCGAGACCCGCACCGAGCTACTGCAGATCCAGCGTCGGCTCGGCATCACCTGCCTCTACGTCACCCACGACCAGGAGGAGGCGATGACGCTGTCGGACCGCATGGTCGTGATGCGCGACGGTCGCGCCGCGCAGGTCGGCACGCCGCTGGAGGTCTACGACACTCCGGTCGACACGTTCGTCGCCTCGTTCGTCGGCAGCCCGAAGATGAATCTGGTCGACGGCGAGCTCACCGACGACGGCTTCACACTGGCAGGCGGTTTCGTGCTGTCGGTCTCGCAACGGATCAGCCGGGGCCACGTGACACTCGGCGTGCGGCCCGACGACCTGGTGCCCACCGCCAGCCCGGATGGCCACGCCACCGTGAAACTCGTCGAACTGCTGGGACCACGCGCGATCGTCACCGTGGACGCCGGTGGCACCGAGATGACGTGCGTCGTCGAAACCGCACGGATGGCGGGGATCTCGGAGGGCGCCCGGGTCGACCTGTCGGCCCGACCGGGCGCCGCCCACGTGTTCGACGCAAAGACCGGCCGACGCGTCGTCGGCGATCAGATGACGAAGGGGAACGAACTCCACCCATGACCAAGACAGTCGTAATTACCGGAGCGGGCAGCGGAATCGGCCGGGCCATCGCGATCCTGCTCGCCGAACGCTCGTGGCGCGTCGTGGTCACCGACGTGAACGGCACCGCGGCCAAGGACGTCGCCGATGCGCTGCCGGCCGACGACGGCGTCCGGCACGAATCGGCGGTGCTCGACGTCAGCTCACCCGAGGCCGCGGCGGCGATCGCGACGAACGTGACCGACCGGCTCGGCCTGGACGCCTGGGTGAGCAACGCGGGCATCTCCTTCATGCACGGCTTCCTCGACGCGCCCATCGCGCGCTACGACCAGACCATGGACGTCAACCTCAAGGGGGTCTTCGTCTGTGGGCAGGCCGCGGCCCGGGCGATGGTGCGCAGCGGCACACGGGGGGCGATCGTCAACACCGCCTCGATGGCCGGCAAACAAGGCCGGGTGCCGTTCCTCGCCGACTACGTCGCATCGAAGTTCGGCGTCGTCGGACTCACCCAGGCCATGGCCTACGAACTCGGCGAACACGGCATCACCGTCAACTGCGTGTGCCCCGGGTACGTCGAAACTCCAATGCAGTCAAGGGAATTGGAGTGGGAGGCGCAGTTGCGCGGCTCCACTCCCGACGGTGTCCGCGCGATGATGATCCGTGACACGCCCCTGCAGCGGCTGGAACGACCCGAGGACGTGGCCCGTTCGGTGGCGTTCCTGCTCTCAGAGGACGCACGCTTCATCACCGGCGAGGCGCTGGCCGTCAACGGCGGCGCCTACATGGACTAGCCGAACACTTCATTCACAGCACGACACCACCGAGAAAGGCACCCACGTGACCACCACCTGGCTCGACGAGGTCTTCACCGTCAGAAAGCCCGTCATCGCCATGCTCCACCTGTCCGCACTGCCCGGCGATCCTGCCTACGACAGCACCGGCGGCATCGCCGCCGTCGTCGCCCGAGCCCGCGAGGAACTCGAAGCCCTGCAGGCCGGCGGCGTGGACGGCGTGATGGTGTCCAACGAGTTCAGCCTGCCGTATCTGACCAAGACCGAGCCGATCACCGCCATCACGATGGCCAGGATCATCGGAGAGCTGTTGCCCCACTTCCGGGTTCCCCACGGAGTGAACGTGCTCTGGGACGGCCGGGCGTCGATCGACCTCGCCGTCGCCACCGGCGCGAAGTTCGTCCGCGAGATCTTCACGGGCGTGTACGCCAGCGACTTCGGCCTGTGGGACACCAACGTCGGCGAGGTGGCCCGGCATCGGGCCCGTGTCGGTGGCGCCGACGTCAAGCTCTTCTTCAACATCGTCCCCGAGTCCGCGACCTACCTCGCCGACCGCGACCTGGCCGCCATCACGCGTACGACCGTGTTCGCGACGCTGCCGGACGCGATCTGCGTGTCCGGTGCCACCGCGGGCGCCCCGACCGACGCCGAGGCCCTGCGGGTGGTGAAGTCCGCCGCGGGCGCGGTGCCCGTGTTCGTGAACACCGGCGTGCGGGCCGAGAACGTCGGCGACCAACTCGACATCGCCGACGGCGCGATCGTGGGAACCTACTTCAAGAAGGACGGGGTGTTCGAGAACCGAGCCGACCAGGCGCGGGTCGAGGAACTCATGGGCCAGGCCCGCGCCTACCGCGAACAACTCGTCTAGCGTCTCGCGACACGCACCGCCAGCTCCTCCGGTGGCACGTGGTGGCCGTCGGCACAACGGATTTCGACGGTCACCTCCGCCCCGCAATCCTGGTGCGACAGCCTCAAGGACGTGTCTCCGAAGTAGTTTCGACCCCATTCGAACATGGCCCACACCACGGGCATGAACGCCGTCCCCTGCTCGGTGAGGACGTATTCGTCGCGGCTGCGCTGGCCGGGTTCCCGATAGGGCTGCTTGGCCAGCAGTCCGGCGTCGACCAGTTCGGTGAGTCTGGCGCTGGTCGCCGCCTTGGTGATGCCGACACGGCGGGCGAAGTCGTCGAAGCGCGTGGTGCCGTAGTAGGCCTCGCGCATGATGAGCATCGCCGACTTGGTGCCCACCAGGCCCATCGTCTTCTCGACCGGGCAGCGACCCACCGGCGACCACGAATCGCGGTCGGCGAGTCCGCCTTGCAGGACTGTCATAGACGTCACTCCCTAGCTGGGTTGTTCGTGCTATACCGAGGTGTTACACCTAAGTATAGATAGTAGTACTCAGCGACGAGTCATCGAGGAGAACAACATGGCTGCATACTCGGATCGCGACGCCGTCATCGTCGGCGCCGTGCGTACCCCCGTCGGCAAGGGCAAGGCCAACGGCGCCCTGCACGACGTGCTGCCCGTCGACCTGCTCGCGCACAGTCTGCGCACCCTCGTCGAGCGCACCGGCGTCGACCCAGCCAAGGTCGACGACGTCATCGCGGGTGCGGTCACACAGGTCGGCGACCAGTCGATGAACATCGCCCGCAACGCCTCGCTGGGAGCGGGCCTTCCCGAGAGCGTGCCGGGGACCACGGTCGACCGGCAGTGCGGAAGTAGCCAGCAGGCAATCAGTTTCGCCGCCCAAGGCGTACTGGCCGGGGCCTATGACGTCGTGATCGCCTCGGGTGTGGAGTCGATGTCGCGGGTGGTCATGGGCAGCTCGGTACTCCCGGGCAGCGACCCCTTCGGTCACGGCATGGCCGAGCGGTATCCCGACGGTCTGGTGCCCCAGGGCATCAGTGCCGAGCTGATCGCCGCGAAGTGGGGACTGTCGCGCACCGAGCTCGACGAGTTCTCGGCCAACAGCCACGAGAAGGCGGCCCGCGCCACCAAGGAGGGTCGCTTCGACGCCGAACTGGCGCCGATCGCCGGGCTGTCCACGGACGAGATCATCCGTCCCGGCACCACGGTCGAGACCCTGGCCGGGCTGCGGCCCGCCTTCTTCAACGAGGCCTACTCCCAACGCTTCCCACAGATCACCTGGGAGATCACCCCGGGCAACTCCTCGCCGTTGTCCGACGGCAGCGCCGCGGTCATGATCACCAGCGGTGCGGCCGCCCGCGCGCTCGGGCTGCGGCCGCTGGCGCGGATCCACACCACGACGGTGGTCGGCTCCGATCCGCTGTACATGCTGACCGGAGTCATTCCCGCGACCGAGAAGGTCCTGGCCCGAGCGGGTTTGACCCTGGCCGACATCGACCTCTTCGAAGTCAACGAGGCCTTCGCCCCCGTGGTGCTGGCATGGGCACGGGAGACCGGCGCCGATCTGGCCAAGACCAACGTCAACGGTGGTGCCATCGCCATCGGTCACCCCTTGGGCGCCAGCGGTGCCCGCATCATGACGACGTTGGTCAACGCGCTCGAACAGCGTGACGGCCGGTTCGCACTGCAGACCATGTGCGAGGGCGGCGGCATGGCCAACGCGACCATCATCGAACGGCTGTAGAGGGCTGACGCATTGGTGACGTCGCGCCGGGCGGGGTTTCGCCTGTAAGGGTGCTGGGGAAACCCCGCTGGCGTGAACAACTTTCAACTCGCGAGCCGCGTCGGCCTCCTCGCGGGCTCCGCTTCCATCGTGCTCGCACTGCTCGCGGGCTGCGGCAGCGACGACAAGACCAACGAAACCAGCGTCCCGGCCACGACGCCGGCCAGCAGCTTGCCCGCCACCACCTCGCCCCCGTCGCTGAGTCCCAGCACGTCGATATCGCCGCCTCCGACCACCACGGCCGGCAGCGCCGGCGGTACGGGGGGCGCCGGCGGAAGCAGCATCGCGCCGACGACGGGCGCCGAGGTCACCGGCCCGAGCGCGACCATTAGCGGGGGCAACTCGGCGTCCGCGACCACCGTGCAGACGCCCTCACCGCCGACGGGCAATTCGATGCCGGGCGACAACGCGGGACCGCAGGGCAACCCGGGCAGCCCTGGACGCAACTGACACGACGACTCAGGCGCGCGTCAACTCGAACAACGGGATGGCGCGCGCCGTCTTCGTCTGATACTCCGCGAAGACCGGAGCCACCTCGGTGATCTTCGGGTACGTGGCGTCGCGCTCGTCGTCGGGCAGTTCACGCACCTCGACGTCGTAGGCATCGGTGCCCACCTCGATGCGGGCTCGAGGGTTCGCCCGCAGGTTGTGCACCCACGCGGGGTGCTTCGGCGCGCCCGCGTAGGACCCCACGATGAGCATCCTGCCGTCCACCTCGAGGTACGCCAACGGTGAAAGCCGGGGCTGACCCGACTTCGCCCCCGTGGTGTGCAGCAGCAACAGGTTGCCACCCTCGAACGGGCCACCAACCTTGCCTGCGTTGGCACGAAACTCCTCGACGACACCCTTGTTGAAGTCGTCGAGCGCGGCCGTGTCGGATACCAGCTTGTCCTTGTCGATGTCTGCCATGGTGGTTAGAAGTCTGCCCCAGTCGACGGTATTCCGGCAGCAAGATCGCACACGCGACGCAGTTCGTCTCTGCCCGTCTGCACCGGCATCAGCATCAGGTCGGTCGCGCCCGCGTCGACGTAGCGGGCCAGCCCCCGCGCGATGTGCTCCTCGGATCCGATCAGAGCGAGGTCGACCACGCTGTCGACCCCCTCGCGGGCGTTGATGCGCTGGTAGGAGGGCACCTGGTCGTACATGGCCATCGTCTCGACCGCGACGTTGCGCGCCCGTTCGACGTCCCGGTCGGCCGACCCGGTCACCGCAACGCTGACCAGACCGAACACCCGCGGCGCCGGTCGACCGGCGTCGGCGGCCGCCTTTCCGATCGTGGGCACGATGAACTCCTCCAAGGTGCGCGGGCCGGCGTACGGCAGCGTGCCGTCGGCGAGTTCGCCGGTGACCTGCAAGGTCTTCGGGCCCATCGCGGCGACGTAGACGGGATACGGCACCGCCGACGGCAGGGCCACGGGCATGACCCCGGGGTCGACGGCGGTGACGTAACGCCCATGCAGGTCCACGGTTCCGGTGTCGCGCACCGCCCGAAGCACGGTCAGGTACTCCCGGAGTCGCTCGGCGGCATGGTCGGTCGGAAGCGCGAATGCCCACTGCTCCATCATCGCGACGCCCAGCCCGACGCCGAGACTGAACCGTCCGCGGCTGGCCGACTGTGCGGTCTGGGCGGCGGCCGCCAGGATCAGGGGGTGACGGGGGTTGATCGGCACCACCGACGTGCCGACCGCCAGGCCGGGAACCATGGCGCCGATCAGCCCGGCGACCGCCACCGCGTCGAGGTCCAGTTGCTGCCCCAACCAGACTCGTCGGACTCCGGCGTCGAAGGCCAGCGAGGCCTGTGCCACGGCGTCGTCGACGACGTGGTCGGCACTACGGTCGGGGGTCAGCAACACGCCTGCGGTCATGGCACCCACGGTGCCGCCGACCGGCTCGCGCGTCCAACGCCCATGTCGCAACGCCCGATGCCCCGCAGGCATGAGGTCTAGGCTGACCGGGTGTCCGACGATGGGCTTGCGGTCGACCTCGACCTCCGGGTGGTGCGCTACTTCGTCGCCGTCGCCGAACACGGGCACTTCGGCAGGGCGGCCGCCGCACTGCACATCACCCAGCCCTCTCTGAGCCGACAGATCAAGGGGCTCGAAAGGCAGCTCGGCACGACGCTTCTGCTACGCACCCCGCGGGGTAGCCAACTCACCGATGCGGGCCGGGCGTTCCTGACCCACGCTCAGCCGATGCTCGCCGCCGCAGTCCGCGCCGCCGCGCACACTCGGGCCGCTGCCACCGTGCGTCGCCTCACCGTCGGGTACACCACCAATCTCGTCGTGGCCAGGGCGGTCCGCGAATTGCGCCGCCGTCGGCCCGACGTCGAGATCACCGTTCGTCAGCTGTTGTGGAACGGTGCCCATCCGGCGTTGACGGACCGCATCGTCGATGTCGCGGTGACTCGCCTGCCCATTCCCCGCGACGGTGTCGAGGTGACACCGCTCTATCGCGAGCCGCGAGCGCTGCTCGTCGGCCGTGGACACCGACTCGCCGCGAAGGACGCCGTCGAACTCGCCGACATCGACGGCGAGGTGATGCCCCGGGTGAGCGATCCGGTGTGGGACAGCTGGTGGCGTACCGGCCCACGGCCCGACGGTTGGAATGCCCCCGACGGCCCGGTGCTGGACGACGCCGCGGAGATGTTCGACTTCATCGCCGAGAGCGGAGCGGTGCTCATCGTGCCCGCCGACAGCCGCATCCCCGACCTGAATCCTGAGCTGACGACGGTGCCGTTGCGCGGGGTCGAGCCCGGCGTGGTGGCATCAGCTCGCCGCACCGGCGAGCCCAACGCCTTGGTCGACGAATTCGATTCCTGTGCAGCAGAATTCATCACTCCGGGGGCGCCAAGTCCACGTCAGAATTGAGCTCGCCCTCGTGCCGGACGCGGTCGGCGTGGTCTTGGGCGCGGGTGGTCCTGCGGCGGGGCATGGTGAGTCCGGTGGCGTGCGGCGTGGGTTTCCCGGCCGTCGCCACCGTGGCGGTGGGTCTGGACAGTTCCGGAAACAGCAGTCGGCTTCCCGGCGTGGTGATGAAATCTTGGCCATCCGGAGCAATCCACAGAACGGTGCCGTCGTCGAGTTGCTCGTCGCGCCAGCCATTCTCGCCACCCCAGAAGGTTTTCAGAAGGTGGTGTCGACGGCAGAGGCATGTGAGGTTGGATGCCATGGTCGGTCCGTGTGGCCAGGGGATCGTGTGGTCGATGTCGCAATTCGTGGCGGGCGCTCGGCAGCCCGGGAAGCGGCACGTCATGTCGCGGCAACGGACGAAGTCGGCCAGCTTCTTCGACGGTCGGTAGCGGTTCTCCGGTGGGGCTTGGCCGGGATGCATGATCGGGGTGATCTTCGCCCCGATGGTGGCGCGGCAGGCGATCGCGCCGGGGAGGAATTGACCGCCCATCAAGGCCGCGGGCCGAAGGTGGGCCAGGGTGCCGGGGGTGGGGGTCATGGCCGCGGTCAGGGTGAGGTCGCGTAGCGGCTTGTCGAACAGGGGTGGTTGGTCGCCGTCGAGGGCGGCGCGCTCGTCGGCGGGCGGGCCCTCGGGTGGCGGCGCAGGGGTCTCGGGTGGCGGTGCGGGAGTCTCGGGCTCGGGTGCCGGGCCGCTAATCGTGTCCTCTGACGCGATCACGTAGACCACCACCCCCGACGCGGGTGGATTCTGGGCGGCCGGGCAGTCGTCGGTGCCGCACAGGCAGGCCATGCGGTCATTCCCACCAGCGCCGAACGCGTCGGCGCGGAGTTGATCAGCAGTCCGCGGGTCGGCAGGGCAGACGGTGGCGGCCAGGGCGCGTAGCCGGGCCTGCAACGCCTTGGCGTCGTGGGCGAAGAGGGTGGCGTACAGGGTGGCCATACCGCTGCCGTCCTCGTCGATGCTGATTTCGACGGATCGACTTCTGGCCTTGGTCTCGGTGCGCCGCACGGCCTGCGGGTCGACCTGGGCGACGTAGGCGTCGATCGTCTTCTCGGTCTTGTCCACCGACATCGGCTCCCACTCACCAAACGCCTCGGCCAACAATGCGTCCAGGGTCCGCAGCGCGTCGGGGTCGACGATCAGAGCGGCGCGTGTGACCACGGTGCGGACCAGCTGGTAAGTGATCAATCCTTCGGCGAAGACCGCGGCCACCTTCGGGAACCGTTCGTGCAGTGCGACCGCGATCAGCAGTTGATTGCCCGCTGCGCCGGGGGTGATGCGTTGGGCGGCGCCGATATGCGCGGCGACGGCGTCGAAATCGTCCAGACACCAATGGTCCCGATCCGCGGATCCCGACGCGGCATAGGCCTCGTCGAGCATCGCGGCCATCGTCGCCACCCGACGGGCGCACGCCGCGTTCTCCACCCGCGACCACGACGACAACTCCCCAGCACCACGGGTACCAGTCGTCGCGTCCACCAACTGATCGAACATGAACCCAACCTACGGCGTGGGTCTGACGAAAGTCGTTCTGCAACAAGCGTTCTGTGGATGAACACCAGAGTGTGGACAACCCGGCCCGAACCACCGGAATGTCAGTGACGCGTGCTACGAGCCCTTCGGCTTGCCGTCGATGCCCGACTCCTTGCGCTGCTGAGCGGTGATCGGTGCCGGTGCGTCGGTCAGCGGGTCGACGCCGCCTCCGGACTTGGGGAACGCGATCACCTCGCGGATCGAGTCGGTCCCCGCAAGCAGCGCGGTGATGCGGTCCCAGCCGAAGGCGATGCCCCCGTGCGGCGGCGCGCCAAACGTGAAGGCGTCCAACAGGAAGCCGAACTTGTCCTGCGCTTCGTCGTGATCGATGCCCATCATCGCGAACACCCGTTCCTGCACGTCGCGACGATGGATGCGGATCGACCCGCCGCCAATCTCGTTACCGTTGCACACGATGTCGTAGGCGTTGGCCAGCGCGGTGCCGGGATCGGTGTCGAACGTATCCTCCGACTCTGGCTTGGGTGAGGTGAACGCGTGGTGCACGGCCGTCCACGCGCCGGATCCGACGGCCACGTCACCCGACGCGGTCGCCTCGTCGGCGGCCTCGAACAGGGGCCAGTCCACCACCCAGGTGAACGCCCATGCGTCGGGATCGATCATCTCCAGTCGCTTGGCGATCTCGATGCGCGTCGCACCCAGCAGGGCCCGCGCGGACTTGACTGGACCCGCAGCGAAGAAGATGCAGTCCCCCGGCTTGGCGCCGACGTGAGCGGCCAGTCCGTCACGCTCGGCGTCGGTCAGGTTCTTGGCGACCGGTCCGCCGAGCGTTCCGTCCTCGGCCAGCAGCACGTAGGCCAGGCCCTTGTGGCCGCGCTGCTTGGCGAACTCCTGCCATCCGTCGAGGGTGCGACGCGGCTGCGACGCCCCACCGGGCATGACCACCGCACCGACGTGCGGCGCCTGGAAGACCCGAAACGTGGTGTCGGAGAAGTACTCCGTGCAGTCGACCAGCTCGAGACCGAACCGCAGGTCGGGCTTGTCGGAACCAAAGCGGCGCATTGCCTCGGCGTAGGTGATGCGCGGGATCGGCGTCGGCAGGTCGTATCCGACGAGTGCCCAGAGTGCCTTGAGAACCTCTTCTGACACCGCCATCACGTCGTCGGGGTCCACGAAGCTCATCTCCACGTCGAGCTGGGTGAACTCGGGCTGCCGGTCGGCGCGGAAGTCCTCGTCGCGATAGCAGCGCGCGATTTGGAAGTAACGCTCCATGCCCGCCACCATCAGCAGCTGCTTGAACAGCTGCGGGCTCTGAGGCAACGCGTAGAACGAGCCGGGCTGCAACCGGGCCGGCACCAGGAAGTCACGCGCCCCCTCGGGGGTGGACCGCGTCAACGTCGGGGTCTCGATCTCCACGAAGTCATGGCGGGCCAGCACCTCGCGGGCGGCGGCGTTGACCTTGGAACGCAAGCGAATTGCGTGACCGGGACCGGCACGGCGCAGATCGAGGTAGCGGTACTTGAGCCGGGCCTCCTCGCCGGGGGTCTCGTCGAGCTGGAACGGAAGGGGTGCGCTCTCGCTCAGCACCGTCAGCGACGTGGCGTTGACCTCGATGTCACCGGTGGCGATGTCGGAGTTGGAGTTGCCCTCCGGCCTGGTCTCGACGACACCCTGAACCAGGACGCAGAACTCGGCCCGAAGCCGGTGGGCCTGCTCGAGCACCTCGGCATCGCGGAACACCACCTGGCTGATCCCGGACGCGTCCCTCAGGTCGATGAAGATGACACCGCCGTGGTCGCGCCGGCGGTCGACCCACCCGGCCAACGTGACCGTTTGGCCGGTGTCGGTGGACCGCAACGAACCGGCGGCATGACTGCGCAACACGAAGACTCCCTGGGAAGTGCCTGACGAGAGGACTGCCACAGTGTAGTGGTGGCCTCGGCGGCACTACCTTGGCGTGGTGGGCATCTCCATCGCGGTCGTAGGTCCCGGCGCCATCGGCTCGACCGTCGCAGCACTGCTGCATGCGGCCGGCCACCACGTGACGGTGTGCGGTCGCACCGCACGCGCGTCCGTCGAGGTTCGACCCGACCCCGGCATCCTCGGCGGCGAGCCCATGGTGATCCCCGATCCGGTGCGCACGGATCCCGCGTCGGTCGACGGACCGGTCGATGTGGTGATCCTCGCGGTCAAGGACACTCAGAACGAGGCAGCCGCCGCATGGCTCGAGCGGCTGTGCGGTCCCGCCACCACGGTGTGCGTGATGCAGAACGGCGTCGAGCAGGTCGAGCGGGTCGGTCGCCTGTGCCCGGCGGGCACCGCCGTCGTCCCGAGCGCGGTCTGGTTCTCGGCCCAGTCGCAGCCGCAGGGGTGGGTTCGACTGCGGACGCCGGTGCGGCTGGTGCTGCCCGACGACGAGGCGGGTCGCGGGCTGGCCGAGGTGCTGCGCAGCGACTTGCTCACCGTGGAGTGCAGCCCGACCTTCCTCGACGACGCCTGGCGCAAGCTGCTCACCAACGCGGTCGCCGGCCTCATGGTGCTGACGGGCCGCCGCGCGGGGATGTTTCGCCGCGACGACGTGGCGAGCTTGGGCCGCGCCTACCTCGAGGAATGCCTCGCCGTGGCGCGGGCAGAGGGCGCCCGCCTCGGCGACGAGGTGGTCGAGGAGACCACACGGCTGTTCACCGACGTGCCGGAGGATCTGACCACCTCGATCCTCACCGACCGTGAACTGGACCGCCCGCTGGAGTGGGACGTCCGCAACGGCGTCGTAGCGCGCAGGGGCGCGGCGCACGGAATTCCGACCCCGATCAGCGACCTGGTGGTGCCGCTGCTCGCGGCGGCCAGCGACGGACCCGGGTGACCCATCGGGTAGACACCCGGCCATAGAGTGTCCACCCATGGCCAAGACCTACCCCTGCGAACCCGTCGACGCGTCGTTCGTCGACACCGCACCGTTTCGGTTCGTCAGCACCGTCGACCTCTCGGTCACCCCCGAGCGACTCTTCGAAGTCCTTGCCGATGCGGAGTCGTGGCCGCAGTGGGTCAGCGTGATCACCAAGGTCACCTGGACCAGCCCCGAGCCGCGGGGCGTCGGCACCACCCGAACGGTCGACATGCGCGGCGGCATCGCCGGCGCCGAGGAGTTCCTGGCTTGGGAACCCAACGCTCACATGGCGTTTCGCTTCAACGAGAGCACGTCGAACGCCATCGCCGCGTTCGCGGAGGACTACCGGGTGGTGCCGACGCCCGAGGGCAGCCACCTCACCTGGGTGATGGCGATGAAGCCCAACGGAATCGTCGCGCGGCTCGGCATGGAGGTCGCGCGGCCGGTGATGAGGTGGATGTTCCAGCGCTTCCTGCACAATCTGGACCGCTACTGCCAACGGCGGTTCAGTACAAGCCCTCCCACGCCGCCCGCCTGACGGCGTCGGGGTCGGCGACCGTGTCGTCCCGCGTCGAGCGGATCACCCGCGTGCGGCGGGCGACCGCGTCGTAACGCGGCCAGTCCTCGTCGAGTTCGGCGGTCGAGAAGTCGAGCCACGTCCGTTGCATGCGGCGGCCCACCGACGGCTGCACCCGCCTGCCCAGCGGGTGCATCTTGCGGCCCAGGTAGGAGCCGTAGCTGTGCTGCACGTGCACGATCTCGCTGCCGTGCGTGGCGCCGAGTCCCAGCAGCCGCAGACTCCACGCAGCATGGTCGAAGCGGTAGACGTAGGTCGGCGCGTGCGCGGAATAGGCGTCGGCGAACGCCCACGTGGGCGCGCCGAACATCGCGTCGGAGCCGAAGGCGATCAACGCGCGTCGGCGCGGAAAGTCCGGATAGGCGGCCAGCAGCCGGTCCCGGGCGTGCGGTGCGGTCCTGGCGAAGAAATCCTCGACCATCGCCTCCGTAGTCGGCAGCATCGGCGGCTTGCCCCACGCGAACATCGAGGCCTCGTGGCTGTTGGTGCCGACGATCAACGGCACGGATGACACCAGGCCGTGGCGCGCGGCGTCGACCGGGTGCCGAGGCAGTGAGTCGACGCCGTGGGTCAGCCCGTAGGCCAGCGTCGGGGTCTGAGCCGCGCTCTCCCCCTGCAGTCGACCGGCCGCCCGCCGCAGCCGCCGCTGCGGAAGGGACTTCACCTCCTCGACCGGTACGCCGAGCCGCTCGACGAACGTGGCCGCCTGGCGGGCGCGGGTCTCCCGATCGGCGATCAGGGGCAGCGCCGGGCTCTGCGCGATGGCTCGGGAGAACAACCCGTCGGCCAGCGGGCTGGCCAACAACGCCAGCACCGACGTGGCCCCCGCCGACTCGCCGAACACGGTGACGTGGTGGGGATCGCCGCCGAACGAGGCGATGTTCTCGCGTACCCACCGAAGGGCGGCGACCTGGTCACGCAGGGCGAGGTTGTCGTCGAAGCCGGGCCCCAGGTCGCCGAGCTCGAAGCCACCGAAGACCCCGAGGCGGTAGGTCACGTTGACCACGACGACGTCGCCGTTGGCCGCCAGCCGACTTCCGTTGTACAACTGCAGTTGTCCGGCGCCGTAGACGAACGCGCCCCCGGGGATCCACACCATGACCGGCTTCGGGGCGCCCGTCGCCGGAGGGGCGGGTGACCACACCGTCAACGTCAGGCAGGCTTCATCGCGGATCTTCGGGTCGTCGCGCCCACCGCCGACGAAGCTGCGGCCCTGCGGTGGCAACGCACCGTGTTCCGTAGCCTCGCGGATCCCGCTCCACGGCAGCGGAGGCGTCGGCGCCAGGAAGCGCCGCTCGCCGACGGGTTGTTCGGCGTATTCGACGCCCCGCCACACGTGGACGCCGCCCTCGGTGGTGCCGCGAAGGGTGCCGTGGATGGTGTGCGCGACGGTCGGATCCTGCAGGGTTTCGCGCTGGGCAGCCACCGCACGAATCGTAGTGTGGGAAGCTGAACCCGGCTGAAACGGGAGCCATCGGCAGCGTCGACGGACGGGGTGAAGATGACCTTCAACGAGGGTATGCGGATCGACACGAGCACCACGTCGTCCAGCGGCGGAGGTGGTGGCGGTGGGCGCGGTCTGGCCGTGGGCGGCGGCCTCGGCGGTCTGGTCATCGTGGTCATCGCGCTGTTCCTCGGAGTCGACCCTGGCACGGTGCTCCCCCAGCAGGGCACCGGCCAGTACGACCAGCAGGGCGTCGACGCGCCGGGCTTCGACCTGAGCCAGTGCAAGACCGGCAAGGACGCCAACGACATCGTGCAGTGCCGCGTGGTGGCCACGGGCAACTCCGTCGACGGCGTGTGGTCGCAGCTGATGCCCGACTACACCCGGCCCAAGGTCCGGCTCTTCAGCCAATCCGTTCAGACCGCCTGCGGCCCGGCCAGCACCGACGTGGGTCCGTTCTACTGCCCTGGCGACGGGACGGCCTACTTCGACACGTCGTTCTTCGACGTCCTGGTGCAGCAATTCGGCTCCAGCGGTGGCCCGCTCGCGCAGGAGTACGTCGTCGCCCACGAATTCGGCCATCACGTCCAAGACCTGCAGGGCACCCTCGGACGGGCGCAGCAGGGACCCGGCGGAGCCGAGGGCAACGGGGTGCGCACCGAACTGCAGGCCGACTGCTACGCCGGCGTGTGGGCGCACTATGCGGCCATCACCAAGCAGGAGGGCACTGACGTCACCTTCCTGCAGCCCTTGACGGACAAGGACATTCAGGACGCGCTGTCAGCGGCGTCGTCGGTCGGCGACGACCGCATCCAGCAGTCCTCGAGCGGCCGGGTCAACCCGGAGTCGTGGACGCACGGCTCGTCGGCCGCCCGCCAGTACTGGTTCACCGAGGGGTATCGCACCGGCGACGCGAAGCAGTGCGACACGTTCTCGGCCACGGATCTGCACGAGTGACGGACACCAAGGATTGGACCTGGGTCCTCCACGAGCGGTGCCCGGAGTGCGGCTACGACGCCGCCGCCATCCGACCGGATCAGGTCGCCGACCACATCCGGAGTGATGCCGAGGGCTGGGTGAGCAGGCTGGGCGGTGCGTCGGTGACCGGGCGGCCGGCACCGGGCGTGTGGTCAGTGCTCGAGTACGGCTGTCACGTTCGCGACGTGCACCGCATCTTTGGCGAGCGCGTCGGGTTGATGCTCACCGAGGACGAGCCCGTCTTCCCCAACTGGGATCAGGACGAGACCGCGCTGGTCGAGCGCTACGCCGACCAGATGCCCGCGGACGTGGCCGCCGAGCTCGCGCGCGCCGCCCACGAGGTCGCCGACGCCTATGACGCAGTGCCGGACGACGCGTGGTCCCGGCGTGGATTACGCAGCAACGGAAGTGAATTCACGGTCGCCAGCCTGTCGCTGTACCACCTGCACGACGTGGTCCACCACACGTGGGACGTCACGACGGACTCTCGCGGCCGTTGACCACGTTGAACACATATCGCTAGAGTGTTCAAATGCGCGACGGAGCGACACCTGCCCGAGCGGTGTCCCCGGCGCTGCTGACCGCCAATGCCGACACCCTGCGCCGCCTGGGCGCACGACGCTTCAGCCTCACCGCGGTCGCCGAGACCGCCGGGGTGTCGCGCGGCACGGTGCACAACGCCCTCGGCAGCCGTGAACGAGCCATCGGGCTGGCGCTGGAACACCTGGCCGAGACGTTCGTCGACGCCATGGCCGCCGAAGTGGACCGCCACGACACCCTCGCCGAGCAGGTGGCCGCCGCGGCGGTGCTCATTTGCGCCCACCGCCAAGGCTCGGACCTGCTGGCGCCTCGTGGCGTCGACGAGGGAATCCTCCTGCTCTTGTTGCGCAGCACCGGAGACGACCTGGTGCGGCGCGCCGTCGACCTGTGGAAGCCCCTGGTCAAGGCCGCCCGTGGCAACCACGAGGTGGCCCAGTCGACGGATCCCTCACGGGCCGCCGAATGGATCGTGCGCCTCCTGTTCAGCTTCGAACTGCTGCCGCCGATGGGCGTCGACCTCGACAACCCCAGGACGGTCCGACGGTTCGTCGCCGGCCACGCCGTGGCCGGTCTGACCGGAGGGAGCCCGTGATCGAACCCGACGTCGAGGTCGCCGTCATCGGTGCCGGGCCGGGCGGGCTGGCCGTTGCACACGAGTTGCAGCGCAAGGGAATAGCCGACTTCGTCATCCTGGAGCGCGGAGACGACGTCGGCGGCACCTGGCGCGACAACCACTATCCCGGCCTGGCCGTCGACATTCCCACACTGTGGTATCAGCTGTCCTTCGCGCCCAACCCGAACTGGACGCGCCTGTTCGCCCCCGGCCCGGAGATCCAGGATTACCTGCGGGACACCGCGACCCAGCTCGACATCTACCCCCGGCTTCGCACCCGAACCGAGGTGACACGTCAGCAGTGGGACGACGACGCGGGCCTGTGGCGACTGTCGATCCGCGGCCAGCCGGAGATCACGACCCGGTTCCTCGTCAGCTCGGTCGGCGGCTACGTCAACGCCAAACCCGCCGTCGACGTCGACGGCATCGAGGACTTCGGCGGCACCGTCCTGCGGCCCAACTCCTGGGACGACGCCTACGACACCCGCGGCAAGCGCATCGCGGTGATCGGCACCGGTTCCAGCGGAGTGCAGATCGCCGCCGCCCTCTCGGCCGAGGCGGCCCGTCTCGAGGTATACCAACGCACCCCCGCATGGGTCCTGCCCAAGGTCGACTTCGACATCCCGCCGCTGATGCGCCGCGCACTGCGCCTTCCCGGCGTCCTGACCGCCGTCAACGGCGCCGGCCGAACCCTGATGGACCTCGCGATGGTCGCACCGATCGTGCACGTGCTCTCCCGCCTGCCCGACCGCCTGCTGGTGCGGCTCCTACCGGCCTATGACGCCTACTGCCGGGCGCTCTACCGGGTGCTGCTGCGCGCGACCGTCCGCGATCCGGAGACCCGCCGAGCCCTGGTTCCGCGCTACGGCATCATGGCCAAGCGGCCCGTCATCTCCAGCGCGTTCCTGACCGCGCTCAACGACCCGACCACCCACCTGGTCACCACGCCCATCGACCGCGTCACCGTCGACGGCATCCGCACCGTCGACGGTGTCGACCACCCCGCCGACCTCATCGTCGCGGCCACCGGGTACGAGCTGTGGACCGATCCCGAGACCCACCGCCCAGGAACCATCATGGGCGCCAACGGGTTCGACCTCGCCGAGTACTACCGCAGCCACGGGCTGCGCGCTTACGCCGGCACGGCCCACCCGCGCCTGCCCAACAGGTGGGAGATCGTCGGGCCGCTTGGCTTCGTGGGCTTCGCCTGGCCAGACTTCGTCGAGACCACCGCGCTGCACGCCGTCCGGATCATCGACGAGACCCGTCGGCGCGGCCATCGGGTGGCCGCAGTCAGCCAGAACGCGTTCAACCGCTGGAACGCCCTGATGGAGCGCCGCGGCAAGACCGCGCGACTGTACTTCACCGACTGCAACCCCGCACTCAACACCTACTTCGTCAACTCCCAGCGCGACACGGTGTACCACCGCCCCCAAACCATCACCGGTGCACGGCGATTCGCTCGTCATTCTCCGCTGTCGGACTACGAGACGAGCTGCCGCTCCCCCGTGACCGCCCACCCGAAGGAGCAACCGGCATGACGAGCACCGAGCAACCGTTGGCAGGCAAGGTCGCCTACGTCACCGGCGCCGCCCGCGGCCAAGGTCGTTCGCACTGCGTGCGGTTGGCCCGCGCCGGCGCCGACGTCATCGCGATCGACGCCTGCGGACCGGTCGCGGCGCACAACGGATACGAACCCGCCACCTCGCAGGATCTCGCGGAGACCGTCGGCCTCGTCGAGGGCGAGGGCCGCAAGATCATGGCCTCGACCGTCGACGTCCGCGACGCCGAGGGCCAGCTTCGCGTCGTCACCGAGGGCGTCGAGCGCTTCGGCCGCCTCGACGTCGTGGTGGCCAACGCCGGCGTGCTCAATTGGGGCCGGCTGTGGGAGATCTCGGCCCAGCAGTGGCAGGAGACCCTCGACGTCAACCTCACCGGCGTGTGGAACACCATCCGCGCCACCGTCCCCGCGATGATCGCCGCCGGCAACGGCGGATCCATCGTCAACGTCAGCTCCGCGGCCGGCATCAAGGCCGTCCCCGGCTGTGGGCACTACTGCGCGTCGAAGTTCGGCGTCGTCGCCCTGACCAATTCGCTCGCCGTCGAACTGGGAGAGTTCGGCATCCGCGTCAACTCCGTGCATCCCTACGGCACCGACACCCCGATGGGCAACGACGTCTCGATGTACGAGATGTTCGCCGCGCACCCCAACTTCATCCACAGCTACTCGCCCGGTGCGCTGCCCACCGACTCGCTGGCCGCTCCCGACCTCATCTCCGACATCGTCGTCTGGCTGGCCGGTGACGCGTCATCGCTGGTGACCGCCGCCCAAATACCTGCCGACAAGGGTTATCTGAAGATCTAGCGATTCGCCCGCCAGAAGTCGACGAGCACCTGCGCGGTGCCCGCGGGGTCGTGCGTCATCCACCAGTGGCCGAGTCCGTCGAGCACCTCGACCCGGGCGCCCGCGCGGGCCGCGGCACCGCGGCGCTGCTCGTCGGTGCCGACCATGTGATCCTCGGTCGGCAGCAGGGCGAGCCCGGGCCGCGCGGCGGCGGCCTCCAGACGCCGACCCGCGGCGGCCACGGCGGGCTGCGCCGCCGACCGGTACAGCGCCAGGATCGACCGCGCCATCACGTCGTCGAAGCCGGGCGACACCCGAGCCGCGACCTCGGGCGCCATCCCCGCACCGACCAGGAAGCCCGCCCGCTCCGAATCGCCCATCTCGACGAACGCGGCCACGACGTCCTCCCCCACACCGGGGGTCTGCCACTGCTGGGCCAGGTCGTGCCAGACGTACTCCGGATCGAACACACCGGGAATGTCGGAGGCCCAGGTGCGCACCAGGTCCGGCCTCGCCATCACGGCGTTCACCACGTGGCCGCCGCCCCAGTCGTGTCCTAGCAGGTCGACCGGCTCGTCGACGGCCTCGAGCTGGGCGACGAGCCAGTCGCGGTACCCGTCCATCGTGGTGCTGAACCCGTCGGGAACCGGCACGCCGAACCCCGGCGGCGACAACCGGCGAACGTCGTCTTCCCCCATTGCGCTCAGCGCCTCGACCAACCGATCCCACACCGCCGCGGTCTCGGGTACGCCGTGGACCAAGATCACCGTCATCGTCGTCTCACCATCATCGAAGGGTAGATGCCGCGACGACGTCTCGGCACAGCACCCTCACCGCTGCCGCACGGGCCGCACCACGATCTCGTTGACGTCGACCTCGGGCGGCTGTGCCACCGCGAACGCCACGGCGTCGGCGATCGCCGACGCCGGGATCGCGTGCCGTCGGTACTCCGACATCGCCTGCTGCGCAACGGGATCGGTGATGGTGACCGCCAATTCGGATTCCACGACCCCCGGTGAGATCGTGGTGACGCGCACACTCGGGGGCGACTCCAACCGTAGGCCCTCGGTGATGGCCCACGCCGCATACTTCGTCCCGCAGTAGACCGCGGCCGTCGGTGTGACCGCGTGGGCGCCGATCGAGGCGATCGTCACGAAGTGGCCGGCTCCCTGCTCGCGGAACGCATCCGAGCAGGCCGCGATCCCGTGCAGCAGCCCACGCACGTTGACGTCGATCATCTGATTCCACTGCTCGACCAAACCGGCGTCCAGACGCGAGAGTGGCATCACGCCGGCGTTCGCGACGAACACGTCGAGGCGGCCATACCGCTCGACCGCTGCGGCCACGGCGGTACGCACCGCGTCGAGGTCTGTGACGTCCAGGGCGCACGGGTCGACGCCGTCGGTACTCGCCGCGAGATCGTCGAGTAACTCCAGGCGGCGGGCGGCCGCGATCACCCGGTGTCCGTCGGCGGCGAGTCGTTCGGCGATCGCCCGGCCGATGCCGCTGCTGGCACCGGTGACGAAGGCGATCTTCTGCGAGCTGGTGACCATGTCTGGTTCCTCCTGGGCGGGTCGGCGTCGACCACCACCGTGCCGGGGACGAGCAGTCTCGGGGAAGACCGCGCGGCACCTGGGTGCGACACACCCAGGCTGAGGGAACGAGCCGTGGGTACCGTGGGCTCGTGCCGGAAACTCGCCCGGAAGCCGACCTTGGCGCCTTCCTGCGCGCCCGGCGTGCCCGCGTCAGCCCGGACGACGCGAACCTGGGCGCCCACGCGCGGCGGCGGCGGCGCGTCCCAGGCCTGCGCCGCGAGGAGGTGGCGTTGCTCGCCGGGGTGAGCCCGGACTACTACACCCGCCTCGAGCAGGGCCGCGAGCGCCATCCCTCGGCGGAGGTCCTCGCCGGGCTCGCCTCGGCGCTGCAGCTGACCGACGACGCCCGCGACCATCTCTTCCGGCTGGCCGGGGCGGCTCTCTTGACAGTGGCACCCTCCGCGCGCGAGGTCGACCCCGCCCTGGTCACGCTGATGGATGCGTGGCCGCACAACCCGGCGCTGATCTATGACCTCGCCTATGACGTGGTGGCGTCCAACGCCATGGCCGACGCCCTCTTCGGCGGGTGGCAACACTCGCGGAACCTGCTTGAGGTGGTCTTCGGCGACCCTGGCGCCCGCACGTTCTACGTGGATTGGACCCAGGTCGCCGCCGACGCCGTCGCCGGCTTCCGGTTCAACCACGGCAGGCATCCCGCAGACCGCCGCGTCCGAGCGGTCCTCGCGAAGATGCTGGCCGACTCCGCCGAATTCACCGACTCGTGGAACGGCCACGACGTCCGTGGAAAGAGCCTGAGCCAGAAACGCTTTCAGCATGACGAGGTCGGCCGCATCACCCTGACCATGCAAGCCTTCGACGTCCGTTCCCGGCCCGGCCAAGAGCTCGTCGTCTACCACGCCGAGCCCGGCTCGCCCAGCGCCGACGCCCTGAGTCTGCTGGGCTCGCTGACCGCGAGCGTCGAGAACTGACGCGGGCTTCATCGAATCTCCAAGGAAACTTCACCCGGACTCCCGGACCGACCTCGACCATGGGAACCATGACGCCCACCCGGTCACTCCCGCTTCCCGTGCGCACCGCCACCCCGGTACGCCTCACCGGGTCGTTCGACGACGACGTGGCCTCGCAACGGCCGGAGCTGCACCGATACGCGACGAGGCTGACGCGGAACTCCTGCGACGCGGAGGACCTCGTCCAGGAGACACTGCTGAGGGCGTTCAAGGCCTACGGCCGGCTTCGATCCGACACCTACGTGACGGCGTGGTTGTTCACGATCGCGAGAAACACGTGGTTCAGCATGTGCCGCGCGTCGAACCGCCGACCCGAAGTGCTCCTGGCCGACGTCGGCGATCGCGCGGCAACGGCGGCCGAGGCGGTCATGTCCGCCTCCGCGGAGGTCGAGGCGCTTCGGGACGAGATCGATCCCGATCTGGTTGCCGCACTCGCGGGTCTGTCGCAGGAGATGCGCGCCACCGTGTTTCACGTCGTCCTCGGCGACATGCTCTGTCGTGACGCCGCCGACCTGCTGGGGGTGTCGACGAACACGGTGCTCACCAGGATGCACCGGAGCAGGCGGGCATTGCGCCGCGCGCTCACCGTGGCCGACGGTTCGACGAGCCCGACGTGGTTGGCCCACAACGCAATTGCTTGAAGAAACGCATGGAGATCGGCCGGAGACCGTCAGGTCAGAACAGGGTCGGCGGGGCCTCGGCGATCACCGGCGGTGGCGGCGTTGGCGCGGAGCCCAACCGGAACGACCGGTGGTCACCCGCCAACCCGTACTTGGCCAGCAGCGGCGCCGCGCGCTGACGCAGCTCGTCGCGGTAATTGGCCGGCAGATAGGCACCCCGGCCGTACAGCTCGCGGTAGGGCCCGACCAGCTCGGGCCGCGACCGGGCCAGCCAACCCATGAACCAGCCGCGCGTCGACCCCCGCAGATGCAACCCGAACACCGTTGCGCCGGCAGCGCCCGCCGAGGCCACCTGAGCCAACAACCCGTCGAGGTGCTCGACGGAATCGGTGAGCATCGGCAGCACCGGTGCAATCATCACGTGACAGTTCAGGCCGGCGTCGACGATGGCGCGAATCAGCTCGAGCCGGGCTCGTGGCGACGGCGTGCCGGGCTCCACCTCCGCGTGCAGATCGGGGTCCCCCACTGCCAGCGACACGGCCACGCTGACGTCGACTGCTCCCGCGGCGTCCACGATGAGCGGCAGGTCACGGCGCAACAGCGTGCCCTTGGTGAGGATCGAGAAGGGCGTCCCCGAATCGGCAAGCGCACCAACGATTCCCGGCATCAACGCGTATCGCCCCTCGGCACGTTGGTAGGGATCGGTGTTGGTGCCCAGCGCCACCGTCTGACGCGTCCAAGACGCACGCGCCAACTCTCTGCGCAAAACCTCGACGACGTTGGTCTTGACCACGACCTGGGTGTCGAAGTCCGCCCCGCTGTCGAAGTCCAGATACTCGTGGGTGGGCCGGGCGAAGCAATACCGGCAGGCATGGCTACACCCTCGATAGCCGTTGACCGTGAAGGCGAAGGGCAGCTGACTGGCGTTGGGCACCTTGTTCAGCGCCGACTTGCACAGCACCTCGTGGAAGGTGATGCCCTCGAACTGCGGCGTTCGCACCGACCGGACGAATCCGATGCGCTGCAGGCCTGGCAACGCACCGTCGTCTACCCCTACGCCCTGACCGTCCCACCGCATCTACCGAGTCGAACACGTGTTCGATGAAAAAGTCAATCGGCGAATTCGGTGTTCTTTAGTGAGATGCACGAGCGTTTGTGCAGTAGACTTTCCGGTGGGTGTAAGACACATCCGCTCCTGATGAAAGAAGTAAAATAGTATGGCACAGGGAACTGTGAAATGGTTCAACAGCGAAAAGGGCTTCGGCTTTATCGCCCCCGACGACGGCTCCCCGGATGTCTTCGTCCACTACTCTGAGATCCAAGGCGGCGGCTACCGTTCGCTGGAAGAGGCTCAGCGGGTTCAGTTCGATGTCGGACAAGGTGCGAAGGGCCCCCAGGCCACCGGAGTTACCGCGATCTAAGAACTTCCTTCTATGGGCTGGCAAGGTGCAAACCTTGCCAGCCCATAGTTCGTTTTGGGGGTCGCCGACCCCGCCGGCCAACTGCCGCAACGGAATCGGCGCTCGCCCCCGGCTATGCGCCGGGAACGACTACCACTGGCCGAGCTGGCACTGCAGGTTGTAGGGCGCATCCTGTTGAACGGCCACCTGGCCGTCGACGGTGATGTCGCAATGCGGATTGGGCGCGGCGCGGCCACCGTGGGTGGTGCTGCTGACGGTGAAGATCGCCCACTGCGGATCGGCGAGGGTCGTCTCGAACACCCACGGAGCGCCCGGCGACACCGTGACCGACTCCTTCTTCAGGTAGGCGTAGGAATCGGCGTTGTACGCCTGCTTGTCCGGCGGCTGATTGACCAGGTAGAAGAGGTCGAAGTCGGCGGTGTCACCAGTCGAGAGGGTGTACCGGACCTGATGTCCGGCCGGGTTGGGCTCGGCATTCGCCGTGGCCTGCGTGGTGAGACCTGCCGACGCCACCAACGCCGCCACTCCGAGGGCCGCCCCGATCTTGCCTGTCACGTTTCGCATGATGGTCACATCGTCGAACGCTACCGGACCGTTACATCGCACCCCACCCGTCACCCGGTCAGAGCTCCAGCAGCACCGTCACCGGCCCGTCGTTCACCATTTCCACCTGCATGTCGGCACCGAAGACGCCCGTCTCGACGTGTGCGCCGAGGTGTCGCAACTCGTCGCCGAAGGCCGTGACCAGCGGCTCGGCCATCGGCCGCGGGGCGGCGGCATTCCACGACGGCCGCCTGCCCTTGACCGTGTTGGCGTAGAGCGTGAACTGACTGACCACCAGGATCGGCGCCCCCAGGTCCGCGGCCGATCGCTCGTCGTCGAGGATGCGCAGCCGCCAGAGCTTGTCGGCCAGTCGCCTGGCGACGTCCTCGTCGTCGTCGTGGGTCACGCCGACCAGAGCCAGCAGGCCCTGCCCGTCGGGACGGATCTCTCCGACGACCGCACCTGCCACAGTCACGCGCGCCGAGGTCACCCGCTGCACCAGTACCCGCACGCTCGCCGATGCTGCCACGCACGCCCTCGCCACGAGGGGGCAGGTCAGGTCAGGCGGGAGAGGACTTCTGCCACCACGGCGTCGACGCTCGTGTCGACCTGGTCGCCGGTTCCGAGTTCCTTGACCCCGACCGTGCCTGCCTCGACGTCGCGATCGCCCGCCACCAGCGCGATCCGCGCACCGGATCGGTCGGCGGCCCGCATCGCACCCTTGAGCCCGCGGTCCCCGTAGGCGACGTCGACGCGAACGCCGGCTGCCCGCAGGGCCCCCGCCAGCGTCACCAGCGTCAGCTTGGCCGCATCGCCCAGCGGGACGCAGAACACCTCGACACGGGCGGTCTCCCCCACCGTCTTGCCCTCGGCCTCGAGCGCCAGCACGGTGCGGTCGACGCCGAGGCCAAAACCAATGCCCGAGAGGTCTTGTCCACCAAGCTGTTTCATCAAACCGTCATAGCGGCCACCGCCACCGATCCCCGACTGCGCACCGAGACCGTCGTGGACGAACTCGAAGGTCGTCTTCGTGTAGTAGTCCAGACCACGCACCATCCGCGGGTTGATCACGTAGGGCACTCCCAACGCGTCCAGGTGTCCGAGCACTGCGTCGAAGTGCTGCTTGGCGCCCTCGGACAGGTGGTCGATCATCAGCGGCGCCGCGGCCGTCATCTCCCGCACGTGCGGACGCTTGTCGTCGAGCACCCGCAGCGGGTTGATCTCGGCCCGACGTCGGGTGTCCTCGTCGAGATCGAGGCCGAACAGGAAATCCTGCAACAACTCCCGATACTGCGGTCGGCACGTGTCGTCGCCGAGGGAGGTGAGCTCCAGCCGGAAGCCGTCGAGGCCCAGCGAGCGGAAGCCCTCGTCGGCGACGGCGATGACCTCGGCGTCGAGCGCGGGATCGTCGACCCCGATCGCCTCGACACCGACCTGCTGCAACTGCCGGTACCGTCCCGCCTGCGGCCGCTCGTAGCGGAAGAACGGTCCCGAGTAGCGCAGCTTGACCGGCAGCTGACCGCGGTCGAGATTGTGCTCGATCACCGCGCGCATCACACCTGCGGTGCCCTCCGGGCGCAGCGTCACCGAGCGCTCGCCACGGTCGGAGAAGGTGTACATCTCCTTGCTGACCACGTCGGTCGACTCGCCTACGCCGCGGGCGAAGAGCGCGGTGTCCTCGAAGATCGGCAGCTCGACGTGGCCGTAGCCAGCGCGGCGCGCGGCGTCGAGCAGGCCCTCGCGGACCGCCACGAAACGGGCCGACTCCGGCGGCAGATAGTCCGGAACACCCTTGGGCGCTTGAAAGTCACTCACGTGCAGCACATTTCAGTCAGATTCCTTCGAGGAACGGGTTGGTGCGGCGCTCGGCACCGATGGTGGACCTGGGACCGTGCCCCGGCAGTATCACGGTGTCGTCGTCGAGCACCAACAGCTTCGACACGATCGAGGTCAGCAGGTCGCGCCCGCTGCCGCCGTAGAGATCGGTGCGCCCGATCGACTGCTTGAACAACGTGTCGCCGGTGAAGGCGAGCTCCGACGGCCCCTGTGCGACCCGGAAGACGACCGACCCTCGGGTGTGCCCCGGGGTGTGGTCGACGGTGACGGTGACGCCGCCGAGTTCCACCTTGTCGCCGTCGCGGTCGAGTTCGACCACCTGACGCGGTTCGCGGAACATCGTCGACAGGGCAAGCTGCGCAAGACGGGGCCCCAGCCCCTTGATCGGATCGGTGAGCATCTCCCGGTCCTCGGGGTGGATGAACACCGGGCAGCCGTAGGTGTCGCCGACCTTCTGCGCCGACCACATGTGGTCGACGTGGCCATGGGTGAGCAGGACCGCAGCCGGCGTCAGCCGGTTCTCGTCGAGGATCTTGCGCAACGGCGCCATCGCCCGCTGTCCCGGGTCGACGACGATCGCGTCAGCCCCCTGCTTGGTGGCCAGCACGTAGCAGTTGCACTGCAACATGCCGGCTGGAAACCCTGTGAGGAACACGGCACCAGTTTCCCATCCGCACCACCCGTGGGTCGCAGCGCCTCTTCTCAGGCATTGCTGGCACACTCGGTGCCGATCACGAACACGAGGAGGACTTCGCGGTGCCGACTAACGAGCAGCGGCGGGAAACGGCCAAGCGCAAACTGGAGCGGCAGCTCGAGCGCCGTGCCGCCCAGGAGCGCAGGCGACGCCTGGTCACCATCATCGCTTCGGTGGTGGGCGTGCTGCTGGTCATCGGCGCCGTCGTCGCGACCGTGGTCCTGACCGGCAAGGACTCCGACACGCAGGCCTCGGCCGACACCTCGACGCCGTCGAGTTCGGCGGCGGCACCCACCCCCGCCGGCGGCACCCTGCCTCCGTTCGTCGCCCCGGCCAACCTCGGCGCGGACTGCCAGTACCCCGCGACCCCGGGTGAGCCCGCCAGCAAGAAGAACAACCCCCCGCGCACGGGCAAGGTGCCCACCGAACCGGCCCAGATCAGCGCGTCGATGACGACCTCCGAGGGCAATCTCGGTTTGCAGCTCGACAACGCCAAGGCACCCTGCACGGTCAACAGCTTCGCCAGCCTCGCGCAGCAGGGCTACTTCAACGACACCCCCTGCCACCGGTTGACGACGTCGCCGGGCCTGTCCGTCCTGCAGTGCGGAGACCCGACCGGCAAGGGCACCGGCGGACCCGGGTACGGCTTCGTCAACGAATACCCGACCGACCAGTACCGCCCCGACGACCCCGCCCTGCAGGCGCCGGTCGTGTACCCGCGCGGCACGCTGGCGATGGCCAACACCGGAGCCCCCGGCTCCAACGGCAGCCAGTTCTTCCTGGTCTACAAGGACTCCCAACTGCCGCCGAACTACACCGCGTTCGGCACGATCGACGCGACGGGCCTGGCGACACTCGACAAGATCGCCGCCGCCGGCGTCGTGCCCGGTGACCGCGGCGCAGACGACGGCGCCCCGAAGACGCCCGTGCAGATCAAGTCGATCCAGCTGGACTGACGTGGGACCGCGCCCGTCGTGACCACCCCCCCGCCCCCGCCGTACGGCGCGTACCCACCTCCGCCACCCGAAGGGTGGTACCCGCCGCCCGGTGCCGGGGGCTACCCGCCGCCCCAGCCCCCGCGGACCAACGGTCTGGCGATCGCGTCGCTGATATGCGCGTTCGTGTTCTTCCCGCTGGGCATCGTGTTCGGTCACATGTCGCTGTCGCAGATCAAGAAGACCCGCGAGGGCGGTCACGGTCTGGCCGTCGCCGGCCTAGTCGTCAGCTACGTGGTCGCGATGCTGACGGTGGTGGCCGTCGTGGCAACGGTCATGCTGGCCGGCGTCCTGGTTCGCTACGCCGAGGAGATGGACGCCAATCGCCGTTCGGGGGCACCGGGTGCCACGGCCGCCCCGGCGACCGGCCAACCCCTCCCGCCGTTCAAGCCGTCGGCGACGCTCGGGTCCAATTGCCAATACCCGGCGACGACGACACCCGCGAGCAAGCCGGTGCAGCCACCGCGGACCGGCCGCATCCCGACCACCCCGGACACCGTGCCAGCCACGATCACCACCAACGCCGGCGCGATAGGGCTGGAACTGGACAACGGAAAGTCTCCCTGCACCGTCAACAGCTTCGTCAGCCTGGCCCAGCAGGGGTTCTACGACGGCACTTCGTGTCACCGACTGACGACGTCGAGTGACTCCGGGCTGCTGCAGTGCGGCGACCCGTCCGGCGACGGCAACGGCGGACCCGGCTACCGCTTTCCCAACGAGTACCCGACCAACCAGTACCGCCTGGCCGATCCCGGCCTGCAGTCGCCCGTTGTCTACCCGCGCGGCACACTCGCGATGGCCAACTCGGGGCCGGGCACCAACGGAAGCCAGTTCTTCGTCGTCTACCGGGACTCGGACCTGCCGCCGACGTACACGGTGTTCGGCTCGGTCGACGAGACGGGCCTGACCGTCGTCGACCGGATCGCGGCCGGTGGGGTTAAGGACGGCGGCGAGGACGGCACACCCGCGTCCCCGGTGACCATCGCGTCGATCAGGCTGGACTAGTCCTCGTCATTGACCATGCGCTGGCCAAGTTCAGCACGTGAGTGGATGCCGAGTTTCCGGTAGACGTTGGCCAGGTTGGTCTCCACCGTCTTGGGGCTGATGAACAGCGTCGTCGCGACCTCGCGGTTCGTCATGCCGGACGCGGTCAGTTCGGCGACCCGTCGCTCGGAGTTGGTCAGTGTGGTGGCGGCGTGCGGTCCGACGTTGACGCGTCCAAGTTCGGCGCGGGCGCGATTCGCCCACAGCGCGGTGCCAAGACTCTCGAAGGTGGCGAGCGCTTCCCGCAGGATGTGAGCACTGTCGACGTTGCGCCGTTGGCGGCGCAACAACTGGCCCACGAGGAGTTGGGTTCGGGCGCGTTCGAACGGCATGGGAACCCGGTCGTGCTCCGTCATCGCGCGGTGCGCGGCGTGGCCTGCGGCGGTGACGTCGCCGCGGGCGGCAAGCAACATCGCGCGACACCGGCCGCCCACGGCCAACATCCAGGCGCGGTCGAGTCGACGACCGTTCTCCTCGAGCACGCCGACCAATCGTTCGCATTCGTCGAACCGGCCCAGTGCGATCATCGCCTCGGCGGCATCGGGGACGAACGAGCCCAGGAAGATCTCCGTGGCCCGAGTGGCGTCGTTCAGCCTGTGCAGCAACGGTTCTACGCGCGAGAGGGTCGCCTTGTGGTCACCCACCGACAACTCCAGAAATCCTCCGATCGCGATCGGCCAGGCCGCCAGAATGGAAGAGCCTGCGCGGTGGCTGGCCGCCAGCGCCTCGTCCGCGGCGGCGCGCGCCTCGTCGACTCGGCCCGCGTAGACGGCAACGGTGGCCCTCATCGTGAGCGCGGCCGAGAGCATCACGTCGCCGCCCATCAGCAACGCCCTTCCCATGGCGTCCTCGGCCAGACGGGCGGCCTCGACGAACCTCCCCCGCCACACATGCGTGATGAGGTAGTTGAACGCCACGAACATCCACTCGCCGTCGTCACCGCGGTCGACGCAGTCTCGCTCGATCGCCCGGAATTGCTCACTCGACCGTTCGAGCTGACCGGTCCACGCGAGCAGCATCGCATTCTGCATCCGCGGACGAAATGCGACCGGCGTGGCGGCGTGGCGGTCCTCCAAGGCGAGCGCGCGGCACAGGCCGACCTCGTCGAGCCCGTGCCCTGCGAGGAAGCCCACCATGACTCGCATGCCGAGCGCTTGGCTCACGCGATGCGACTGGCCAAGGTGCTCGGCGTGGGTGGTGGCGTCGTCGGCGGTGTCCACGGCTGCGGTCAGTTCCCCGAGGTTCAACAGCGCGAAGGACAGGGCGGTCAACACGTCGACTCGGAGTGGGAGTTCGTCTCCGACGTCGTCGAGTGCAGCCCGCAGAACGGCGACGGCCCCGGGGAGGCTGTCTCCGAACACGAGTACGACACCGAGCAGACTCGCCGCCTGAGCGCGTCGAACGCCCGGTGGCAGCTGGTCGACGATCTCCTCGAGAAGGTCGCGGGCCTGTCCAGGGTTTCCCGCGTCGAAGTGATGCCTGGCCAGACTGATCCGGCGCTCCGGCGTGTCGCCGCCGAGTCCGATCGCCATCTCGACGAGTTCGGCGGCAGCGGCGGGCGCACCGCGAAGGCGCGTCGTTTCGGCAGCCGCGTCGAGTGCGTGCAGGATGCGTTCGTCGCGGCTGGTCGAGGACAGGGCGAGGTGACGGGCGCGGAGTTCTGGTGGCTCGACGACGGCGGCAAGGCGCCGATGCATTCGCCGACGCCGAGCGGGCCCCACGTCTGCGTAGAACCCGTGAGCCAGCAGAGGGTGGGCGAAACGCACTCGGCCAGAGTCGATTACGACGATGCCGTTGGATTCGACTTCCTCGAGTAACTCCATCACTCGCTCGACGTCGACCTCGATGGCAGCCGCGATCTGGTCGACGGTGGGCGCGGCCAGGCACGCCGCGGCGAGCAGAGCGTCACCGGCTGCGCCATCGAGGTGGCCGATCCGCGCCCGCACCACGTTGGCCAGGGTGTCTGGCATCGTCGTGGCGGCATTGGCGTGCGTGGCGTCGACGACGCGGGCGAGTTCGAGGGCGTAGAAGGGATTTCCGCCCGACAGCTCGTGGATGCGCGCCAGCATCGGCCGGGGCAACGACCGCCAGGTGTGTTGACGCACGACCGCGTTCACCTCACCCAGGCTCAAGGGGCCCAGGCGAATCCGGGTGATCGCCTCGGGGCGGTGGGACTGCAACCACGACACCGCGCTGTCATCGCCCTGATCGGCGCGGACCGTGGCCAGGACGCTGGCCCGTCTGGGCAGCCGTCGGATGGCGTAGCCAAGGACCAGGGCGCTGGAGGCATCCAGCCACTGCAGGTCGTCGATGGCCAGCAACACCGGCGCGGACTCCGCCAGATCACCGATCACCGACAACACCCCAGCGGCGACGGCGCGCTGGTCGGTGGCTCCGGTGTCGGCGTCGGCGGTCACCAAGACCTGGTTGACGGCGAGACGCTGGGGGCGGGGCAGAGCCGCCAAGATCCCCCCGTCGAGCGGTCGCAGGAGATCGGCCAGCGCGGTGTAGGCCAGCACCGACTCCGCCGCGGCCGCGCGGGTCGACAGCACGTGAAATCCGAGGTCTCTGGCGAGATTCCGGCCGGCCACCCACAGCGTGGTCTTGCCGATCCCCGGTTCGCCCTCCAACGCCAACGCAGAGGCCTCATCCGCCCCGGTGAGGAAGTTGGCGATGGTCTGCGCCTCCGCCTCGCGGCCGACGACGGACGGCGGACCACCCATGCATCCTCCTTGGAACACGCTGTGAGGAATCGTAACCAACTGACTGCGGCGATGAGCCTCGATCGTCGGGGGTGGCGCTGCTCGGCCGCGGAAGTCGCGAACGCACCGCACCCCCCTACAGGGCTCGCCCGACGATGGGGAAACACCCGATGTAGTTGCGGGTTCGGCCCCCATAACGTCGGTGCCACCGGCGGTCCCGCACGGTCCCGACCACAGAACGGGGGAAGCCACGATGACATCGATCCTGCGCATCATGGCGCCCATCGAGCTCGTCCTCGGCATCGGCCTGCTTAGTGCACCGACTGCTGCCGCGGATCCGGCGAGCTTCCTCGACGAACTCACCGTCAACGACGTGTGGCTCCCGGGGAGGAGCGCCGACGAGGTCGTCGCGGCCGGCTATGCGACGTGCACGGATCTACGCAACGGAGTCTCGGTGCTCGACGCGATGGACGACGTCGAATCGACCTATCGGTTCAACCAGGGAACGCTGTTCGTCAGCGCCTCGTCGACCAATCTCTGCCCCGACTTCGCGGGCTAGCCAGTTCACGCCCATCTCCAACTCTCCAGGAGTCGAACCATGCAATTCACCACATCGGCACGGGCCAAATTACTGGCGGCCGCGTCGGCCGTCGGCGTCATCGGCGCACTCACTTCGGCGATCCCGGCGCAGGCCGCAGATCCCAACTGCACGTTCGTTCGCGACATCCTCACCGTCAATCGCAAGGACGGCACGATGCTGATCGTCCAAGCGCAACCCGGCGGCAAGGCGGTCGGCCCGAAAGCCACCCTCTACGTCACCCAGCAGACCCCCCTGGGGGACACCGACGTACTGAGCAGAGGAACTGCCGGTGGAGCGATACCCGCCCTGGGCGCCATCGTGGAGTTCACCTTCGGCGCTCCGGGCCGAGCGGAACGCTACTACGGCGTCATCACCGACAGAGGCGCAGTCCAGGGCACCGACGGCATCGGTTGGTCGTCCCCCGAGGGTGCGGTCACCTGCACGAAGGACGGATCCGGCGGCGGCGCGAAGACCGCCACCGTGCTTCAGCCCACGGACGTCTACGACGCGCCGAACGGTGCGGGTCGGCCGTACACGGATTCCACCGGCCGCAACCGGTTCGTGTCGAGGGGCAAAGTTCAACTCGTGGCGCCGGAACTCTGCGACGCCGCGACCAATTGGTGCCGCATCGTCCCGCCGTCCGGGGTGAACGGCAAGGCCTTCATCTACATCGGCGACGACCTCGGTACCTATCCGTAGCCGTGTCAGCCGAATCTTCGACCTAGCAGGACGTCTCGGGCTGACCGCACCGCGGCGACCGACCTAACCGCCGACGCGCGCCGTCGATTCCCGGTTCGCGCTCTCGACGATCGAGTCCAGCAGCCCGGGTACGGCGGCGTCGACCTCGTCGACCCGCAACCGCTGATGAGTCTGCCCGTCGATCACCAGACGCTCGGTGATACCGGCTTCCCGCAGGGTCTTGAAGTGATGCGTGGCCGTCGACTTGTTGATCCCGTCGTAGAGCTGGGCGCACTTCATCGGTACACCCGTATTGCGAAGGCGCCGAACCATTTCCAGCCGAACCGGATCGGCGAGGGCAACCAGGAGCTGCTGAACGCCCGCCACCGGACCGGTCGGGTCCGGCGTCGGGGTCGTGTTCTGCGTCACGGCCGGTTTGATGTTCATCTAACCGAGCGTACTCTCGAACGGGTTCGACGTCGGTCGAACCGCACGTCGAGAGGATGTCGTGACAGCGATCGCAGCCAACCGGCTCGTCAGCGAAACCCAACGTGGGGCCTACACGCTGCTGCTGGTCCTCAGCGGTGTGGCACTGGGCGTCTCGGGCCTTCCCGCGCCGCTCTACGGAATGTACGAAGAGCAGTGGCACATGTCCCCGCTGGCCACCACCCTGGTCTTCGCGGTGTATGCCGTCGCCGCCCTCGGCGCAGTCTTGGTGTCCGGCAAGATCTCCGACGTCGTCGGCCGCAAGCCGGTATTGCTCGCCGCGCTGGTGTTGATGATCGTGGGACTCGGCGTGTTCCTTATCGCCGACGACATGGCGATGCTGATGGTCGCCCGCATCATCCACGGCGCGGCCGTCGGGTCGATCGTCGTGGCGGGCGCTGCGGCGCTGCTCGACCTGCGTCCCCACCACGGCGTCAGATCCGGTCAACTCAGCGGTGTTGCGTTCAACATCGGGATGACCGTCGCGATCATCGGCTCGGCGCTGCTGGCGCAGTACGCACCACACCCGATGCGCACGCCGTACGCGATCGTCGCGGGCATCTGCGTCCTCCTGGGCATCGGCCTGCTCGCCCTGCGAGAGCCGCACCTCTCGCGCACCCGCGGACCGATCCGCATCGCCAAGCCCGCGGTGCCTGCCGCGATCCGCGGCGACTTCTGGTTCGCCGCGCTCGGCGTGACCGCGTCGTGGTCGGTGCTCGGCGTGCTGCTCTCGCTCTACCCGTCGCTGGCCGCCCAGCAGACGCACGTCCACAACCTGGTGTTCGGAGGCGCCGTCGTGGGAACGACGGCGTTCTCGGCCGCGATGTCCCAGCTGTTCTCGACGCGCGTGCCCGCACGGATCTCGGCCATCGTCGGCGATGTCGGCATGGCTCTCGCTCTGATCCTCACGGTGCCCGTGTTGGCAACGCACAGTTGGCCTTTGGTGCTCATCGCCGCAGCGGTACTCGGTGCGACCTTCGGGCTGGGGTTCGGCGGCTCGCTACGGCACCTGTCGCACGTCGTCCCGGCGGACCGGCGCGGCGAGACCATGTCGGCCTTCTACCTGATCGCCTACACCGCGATGGCGGTGCCCACCATCATTGCCGGCTGGGCCGCGACGCGCTGGCCGCTCGGGTCGGTCTTCCCGTGGTTCGCCTACGCGGTGGCCGTCGCCTGCCTGGTCGCCGCGGGAGTGGGGGCGTTCACCACCACCCGCGCCTCACGGTGACGGTGGGCTTGCTAAGCGGCTGAGGTCACGCGGTAGACGTCGTAGACGCCCTCCACGTTGCGGACCACGTTCAGCACGTGGCCCAGATGCTTGGGGTCGCCCATCTCGAAGGTGAACCGGCTGATCGCCACCCGGTCGTTGGACGTCGCCACCGAGGCCGACAGGATGTTCACCTTCTCGTCGGCGAGCACCCGCGTCACGTCCGACAGCAGCCGGTGGCGGTCGAGTGCCTCCACCTGGATGGCGACCAGGAACACCGAGGACGGCGACGGTGCCCATTTGACGTCGATGATGCGCTCGGACTGCTCCTCCAGCGAGGTGGCGTTGGTGCAATCGGTGCGGTGCACGCTGACGCCACCGCCCCGGGTCACGAAGCCGAGGATGTTGTCACCGGGCACCGGGGTGCAGCACTTCGCGAGCTTGGTCAGCACGCCCGGCGCGCCGGGCACCGCGACCCCGACGTCCTCGCTGGTGCGCTGCCGTACGGGCATGGTGGCCGGCGTCGACCGTTCGGCGATCTCGTTCTCGGCCTCGTCGTCACCACCGAGCTGGGCGACCAGCCGCTGCACGACGTGTCGCGCCGAGACGTGTCCCTCGCCGACCGCGGTGTACAACGACGACACGTCGACGTAGCGGAGCTCCCTGGCCAGAGCCGCCATCGACTCGGCATTCATCAAGCGCTGCAACGGAAGTCCGCCGCGACGCACCTCCCTGGCAATGGCGTCCTTGCCGGATTCGAGAGCCTCCTCTCGGCGTTCCTTGGCGAACCACTGCCGAATCTTGGCCTTGGCCCGCGGCGACACCACGAAGGTCTGCCAGTCCCGCGACGGACCGGCGTTGAGCGCCTTGGAGGTGAACACCTCGACCACTTCGCCGTTCTCGAGCTTGCGCTCCAGGGCCACCAGCCGCCCGTTGACCCGTGCGCCGATGCAGCGGTGCCCGACCTCGGTGTGCACCGCGTAGGCGAAGTCCACCGGGGTCGACCCAGTCGGCAGCGTCACCACGTCACCCTTGGGGGTGAAGACGAAGATCTCCTGCACCGCGAGGTCGTAGCGCAGCGACTCGAGGAACTCACCCGGGTCGGCGGCCTCCCGCTGCCAGTCGAGCAGCTGCCGCATCCAGGCCATGTCGTCGATCTCGGCAGCGGCGTTGTTGGCCGGAACTCCGTTGCGGCCCTTGGCTTCCTTGTATCGCCAGTGAGCGGCGATGCCGTACTCGGCGGTGCGGTGCATGTCGCGGGTGCGGATCTGCACCTCCAGCGGCTTGCCCTCCGGCCCGACCACGGTGGTGTGCAACGACTGGTACACGCCGTAGCGTGGCTGGGCGATGTAGTCCTTGAACCGGCCCGCCATCGGCTGCCACAGGGAGTGCACCGCGCCGACCGCCGCGTAGCAGTCCCGGATCTCGTCGCACAGGATCCGGACGCCGACCAGGTCGTGGATCTCGTCGAAGTCACGGCCCTTGACGATCATCTTCTGATAGATCGACCAGTAGTGCTTGGGCCTTCCCTCGACGGTCGCGTTGATCTTCGAGGCGTTGACGGTGTTGGCGATCTCGGCGCGCACCTTGGCCAGGTACGTGTCGCGCGACGGCGCCCGGTCGGCGACCAGCCGCACGATCTCCTCGTACTTCTTGGGGTGCAGGATCGCGAACGACAGATCCTCGAGCTCCCACTTGACCGTCGCCATACCGAGTCGATGAGCAAGGGGCGCAATGACTTCCAGCGTCTCGCGGGCCTTGCGCGCCTGCTTCTCCGGCGGCAGGAAGCGCATCGTGCGCATGTTGTGCAACCGGTCGGCGACCTTGATCACCAGCACCCGGGGGTCACGCGCCATCGCGATGATCATCTTGCGGATGGTCTCGCCCTCGGCGGCGTTGCCCAGGACGACCTTGTCGAGCTTGGTGACGCCGTCCACCAGATGTCCGACCTCCACGCCGAAGTCGGCGGTCAGCGCCTCCAGCGTGTAGCCGGTGTCCTCCACGGTGTCGTGCAGCAGCGCCGCGACGAGCGTCGTGGTGTCCATGCCGAGTTCGGCGAGGATGTTGGCCACCGCCAGCGGATGGGTGATGTAGGGGTCACCGGAACGGCGCAGCTGGTCGGCGTGCCGGAGTTCGGCCACCTCGTAGGCGCGTTGCAGCAACGCCAGATCGGCCTTCGGATACACCTCGCGGTGGACGGCGACCAACGGTTCGAGGACCGGGTTCACCGCGCTGCGCTGAGAGGTCATCCGGCGCGCGAGCCGGGCCCTCACCCGCCGCGACGCGCTCGAGGACTTCGAGTTCTCCGGCGCAGCCTGATCGGGCGTGATGACGGGCATCGGCTGCGTCTGAGTCAGGGCATGATCGTCGGCCACCGTGCTCACCTCCTGACCCGTGACGCTATTCGTCGAGGATAAACGCTAAACCACGTAGAGACTGGTGACCGCCGTGTCCGGCAGCTTCGCCCGCCCGCCGAGGGCGGGCAACTCCAGCACGACCGCGCCACCGGCCACCGTCGCGCCACCCGCCTCCAAGAGGGTCACCGCCGCCGCCATCGTGCCTCCGGTGGCGAGCACGTCGTCCACCAGCAGAACGCGCAGCCCGGTCAGTTGCATTCCGTCGGCCGGAATCTCCAGGGTGGCGCTGCCGTATTCCAGGTCGTAGGTCTCACGGTGCACGGGAGGGGGCAGCTTGCCGCCCTTGCGGATCGCCAGCACGCCGGTGCCGAGGCGGATCGCCACGGCGGCACCCAACAGGAAGCCCCGTGCGTCGATACCCGCCACCAGGTCCACGTCACCCGCCACGGCGGCCAGCGCGTCGGTCACCGTCGCCAACCCGTGCGCGTCGGCCAGCACCGGGGTGAGGTCCTTGAACTGAATGCCGGGTTCGGGAAAGTCGGGCACCTCGCGCATCAGCGACTGGATCACCGCGCCGACGTCACCGCCGGTCGACTCGCTCATCGGCTCAACGCCCAACGGTCCACGTTCCACCCCGCACCCCATCGCGTCGGACTGCTGTTCACCGCGGTCATCTTCGACGACGTCAGCAGAGTTCGCTGCTGACGGTACAGCGGCAGGGTGGGCATGTCGTCCCACAGTACGGGCGCGCCCTCCCCCAGCAGCCGTGCGTACTCCTTCGGGTCGGCCGTCACGGCCAGCGCACCGATGACACCGTCGACCTGCTCATTCGCGTAACCGGACAGGTTGTTGCCGTTGCCGCTGAACAGGTCATAGGCATCCATCGCCGACGAACCCGACGACCCACTGCCCGCCGCACCACCGGTGCTCGCCAACAGCACGTCGATCTGGTTCTGCCGCAACGACTCCGGACCGATCGAGTCCGACGCCGCATCGGTGACCGTGATGCCCGCCGGCGCACATGCCTTGGCGATTGCACCCACGTTTGCCGCCAGTCGGGTGTTCGGACTCTGGTAGCCGATCCGCACCGTCAGCGGGTTTCCGCCGAGCGCCTCGCGCGCCGCCACGGGGTTGGAGGTGCTGAACCGGCCGCCTTCGGCCACGTTCTCCGCGGCCGTCATCGAGTCCTCCGTCGTCGGATTCAACCGGCTGTTGGAGATCGGCACCTGTGCGTTCGCGGCGATCGCGTCGCGCGGGGTGCACGACGCGAGCGCCCGACGGGCCGCCGGATCGAGCAGTGGACCACTCGGCGCGAAGATCAGTTGCTCGATACCGGCCGACGGGCTGTCGGTCCGCACGTAGTCGCCGGGCAGGTTCAGCACGCCCGAGGATCCCGCCGCCACGTCGACGACGTCGTACTCCCCCGAGTTCACCCGCTCCTGGACGTCCGCGCCGCGCGGCCACACGGTGATCGTCCCCGTCACCGGTTTCGTGCCCCACCACTTGTCGTTGGCGACCAGCACGACCGCACCGTCGTCGCGGACCGAGCTCAGCTTGTAGGGCCCCGACGACGGGAAGCGCTTGAGGTCCACACCGGGGCTCAGGTTCCAGACGGTGTTCCACGACTGGGCGATGCGTTCGATCCGGGGCACGTCACCGGACTGGATGGCGGCGGTGACGGCGCCGTCTCCCTCGCCCAGCTCGTCGGCGATCACGTGCGACGGCATCATCGCCGTCGCGGCGAACAACTGGCCGAAGTCGACGAACCCACGGTCCTGGGCGAAGGACACCCGGGCCTTCTTCTGCCCCGGCGCGCAGTCGACGCTGGCGATGTCGCCGTACCCGGCTCGGCTGGCGGCGTCGAAACCGGGGAACCGGCCGGACTGGGCTGCCCACGCCAGCACCATGTCGTCACACGTGACGGGCTTGCCGTCGGAGTAGACGGCATCGTCGTCGATGACGTAGTCCAAGACCAGCGGCGCCCGACCCACCACCGAGATGGTGCCGAAGTCACGGTCGCCGACGACCTGGCCCTCTGGCCCGTGGTAGTTGAATCCGGTGAGCACGCGTGCGAAGGCCTGCGGACCGGCCGACGCCGCGCCTGCCACCGTATTGGTGTTGTAGGTGGTCAGGGTGCCGTCGACGGCGTAGTCGATCTCGTCGGCCGGACCGCTCGCGCACGAGGACAGGCCCAGGCAGCCGACCAACGAGACCACGGCCGCCAGGATCGAGACCCGCCGGGGTCGGACCATCATCGAGGCTTACCGCCTGGTGTTCCGCTTACCCGACGGCCTGCCGGTGGGACGGCTCGGCTTGACACCAGGGGCGGGCTTCTCGGGCGCAGGGGTGGCCGCGACGGACACCTTCTCCGGCTCGGCGTCGGACACCGGGCTCGCCGAGTCCAGCGCACCCGAGCCACGACCCTTGCGTCGGTTCATCACTCGGCGGGTGTGGGACTTGACCAGATCGGTGCGCTCACGCATCGCCACCAGCAGCGGGGTGGCGAAGAAGATCGACGAATAGGTGCCGACCACGACGCCGACCAACTGCACCAGTGCCAGGTCCTGCAGGGTTCCGACGCCGAGCAGCCAGACCGCGACGACGATCAGCGCGAGGATCGGCAGCACCGAGATCAAGCTGGTGTTGATCGACCGCATGAACGTCTGGTTGATCGCCAGGTTGGCCTGTTCGGCGAAGGTCCGTCGGGTCGTGTGCTCGAAGCCGTGCACGTTCTCCTCGACCTTGTCGAACACGATGACCGTGTCATAGAGCGAGAAGCCAAGAATCGTCAGCAGACCGATGACCGTCGCGGGCGTGACCTCGAATCCGACCAGTGAGTACACCCCGGCGGTGACGGAGAGGTCGAACACCAGCGCCGCCAGCGCGGCCGCCGCCATGTACCGCTCGTAGCGCACGGCGATGTAGGCGGAGACGAGCACGAGGAAGACCACCAGCGCGATAAGCGCCTTCTTGGTGATCTGGTCACCCCAGGTGGACGACACGTCGGAACTGCTGACCTCGTCCTTGCTGGGCTGACCGTTGGCCGCCTTGGGCTGGAACGCGTCGAACAGAGCGGTACGAAGCTTCTCGTTGTCCGGGTTGCTCAGCTTCTCGGTGCGGATTTGGATGGTGGCCGAGGCGCCGTTGCCGACCTGCACCACCGACTCCGGGGCCGCGCCCAGGGTCTTGCTGAACACGTCCTCGACCTGCTGGGTGGTCACCTGGCCCTGTGCGCCCGTCGCGGGCATGGCCACCTTGGTGCCGCCCTCGAAGTCGATGCCGAAGGTGAAGCCGCGGATGAGGATGCTGGCGAGGCAGATCAGGACGATCGCAGCGCTGATGCCGAACCACAGCTTGCGCTTGCCGACGACGTCGAACGCACCGGTGCCCGTATAGAGGCGGACGAAGAAGTTGTGCCGCGGTGCCCCGGAGGACCCCGTACCCAGTTCCTCGGCAGCAGAGGCGTCGTCGAGTTCGAGCGCTGCGCCCTCGTCCGTCACGTCGTCCTGGGGTTCCTGCTTGGATTCGTGCTTGGCCATGTGGCTACCTCCCTCCCGCTGACGTGGCGGCGGCCCGGCGCTCCCGAGCGATCTGCTGCACCGCACCGAGACCGTTGAATGCCGGCTTGGACAACATCGCAGACTTGGACGCGAGGAACACCAGTGGCCAGGTCACCAGGAACACCACGACGACGTCGAGGATGGTGGTCAGGCCGAGGGTGAACGCGAAGCCCTTGACCTGTCCGACCGCCAGGACGTATAGCACCGCGGCGGCCAGGAAGCTGACCGCGTTGCCCGACAGGATCGTCTTGCGCGCACGGGCCCAGCCGCGGGGCACTGCCGAGCGGAACGAACGGCCCTCGCGGATCTCGTCCTTGATGCGCTCGAAGAACACCACGAAGGAGTCGGCCGTCGTGCCGATGCCGATGATCAGACCGGCAATGCCGGCCAGGTCCAGCGTGTACCCGATGTACCTGCCGAGCAGCACCAGGATGGCGAAGACCATCAAGCCCGAGGCCACCAGCGACAGCGCGGTCAGCACGCCGAGCACGCGGTAGTACAGCAGCGAGTACAGCAGCACCAGCCCCAGGCCGATCGCGCCGGCGATCAGGCCGGCCCGCAGCGAGGTCAAACCCAGTGTCGCCGATACGGTTTCGGCCTCAGAGGACTCGAAGGACAGCGGCAGCGAGCCGTACTTCAGGACGTTGGCCAGCTCACGGGCCGAGTCCTGGGTGAAGTTACCGGTGATCTGGGTGCGGCCACCGGGGATCGCCTCGTTGATCTGCGGCGCGCTGACCACCTGCGAGTCGAGGGTGAACGCCGTCTGCGTCCCCACGTTCGCGGCGGTGAAGTTGGCCCAGACGTCGGCGCCCTGGCTCTTGAACTGCAGGTCGACGACGTACTCGCCGCGCTGCTGGTCCAAACCGGAGGACGCGCTCTCGATCTGCTCGCCGCTGATGATCGACTTGTCGAGCAGGTAGACCTCCTTGTGATCCTGCGAGCAGGTCACCAGGGGCAGGTTCGGGTCGTCGTTACCAGCCAGCACGTCCTCGTCGTTGCAGCGCGTCGCCTGGAACTGCAGGGCCAACAGCTGGATCTGCTGATCGGCGCTCTGCCGCAGGGCCTTCTCGTCGGAGATCCGCTGCGCCAAATTCGCACCCTTGGGTTTGGGGTCGGGCTTGGCGGGGCCACCGGGTGCGGGCGCACCCGGGGCCGGGGCGGGCGACGGAGCGGGCGTGGGGGCCGGCTCCTCGGGGAACGGCCGCGGCTGCGGGGCCGGTTCGGCCGGCGGCGGCTCGGCGGGAGCGGGGGCGCCGGCGGGAGGCGCGGTTGCGCCCTGGCCGTCCTGGCTGGGCGGCACGATCGGTGCGCCCGGCTCCGCGGGTGAGATCAGGGGCGGCATTCCCGGTGCGCCAGGGGCTCCCGGCGCTCCGGGCAGGCCGGGAATGACGCCGGGCGCGCCCTGCGGCGCACCGGCGGGCGCCTGCTGTCCCGGCGGGGTCTGACCCGACGCGGGGATGGCGTGGATCACGGGCCGGATGTAGAGGCGAGCGGTTTGTCCGAGGTTGCGGGCCTCGTTGCCGTCGTTGCCGGGCACCGTGATGACCAGGTTGTCGCCGTCGACGACCACCTCGGAGCCGGACACGCCGAGACCGTCGACGCGGGAGCTGATGATCTCCTGCGCCTGGGCCAGCGATTCACGGGTGGGAGGGGTGCCGTCCGGGGTCCGGGCGGTCAGGGTTACGCGGGTGCCGCCCTGCAGATCGATGCCCAGTTTGGGCTTCGCTTGCTTGTCTCCGGTCAGGAACACCAGCAGATACGCACCGATGAGCAGAACCAGAAAAAGCGTCAGATAGCGGTAGGGATGCACCGGCGCCGAAGGCGATGCCACGTTCTTGGTTCTCCTCAGATCGGTACGTCAACCCGCAAAGAGTACGTGGTTGCGCTGTGTGCTCAGCCGTCAGTCGTCAGGTGAGACGGTCCGGGTCGGACCTGACCTCGGTACCGGTGCCGGGCCGGTCGAGCTCGCGGGCCGCCGATCCCTCGACTACCTCGGTGCCGTCCTGGACGGTGTCGTCCTCGTCGTAGTCGTCCTCGTCGACCGAGGTCTTCTCCTTGACGGCGAGCTTGAGCATGGTGACCACGACGCCGGGGGCGATCTCGAGGTCGACCTTGGAATCGGACACCGCGGTGATGGTGCCGAACAGCCCCGCCGTGGTCATGACCTCGTCGCCGGCGGTCAGAGAGTCGTGCAGGTTGATGGTCGCCTGCATGGCCTTCTTCTGCTTGCGCGACGCGAAGAACATGAAGGCGCCCATGACGACGAGCAGCGGGACGAAGATGGCGAGATCCATGTCAACTCAAACTTTCGTATCGATTTCGGTCGTGACTCCCCGGAACGGACGCGAACACACGGGGGCCCAGTCACCGACCAGTGTGCCATCACCGCGGCCTCCAACCGACCCGCCCCTTCGGCGCGAGCAGGAGGTTAGGACCACTAAACTCTGGTTTCGTCGCGGGAGGCCGTGGATACCACCGAAAGCAGCGCAGAACCGTCCGGTGACAGACGTTCTCCCCCGTGGGGTCGGGTTCGCGCCGAGGTTTCCGTTCGTGTCGGTCGACCGGCGGCTAGGCTTCGACCAGACATTCCAAGGTCGCCACCCCGCATTCCCTCCCCTACCTCCACGACCAGCCAACCCCTCCGCAGGAGTCATGACGTGAGCACCATCGACCAGAGTCGCCACCTCGCCACCGCCATTCCCGGCCCCAAGTCGTCGGCCCTGGTCGACCGCAAGAACGGCGCCGTCGCGCGTGGCGTCGGCACCACCATGCCCGTCTACGCCACGCGGGCCGGCGGCGGCATCGTCGAGGACGTCGACGGCAACCGCCTCATCGACCTGGGATCCGGCATCGCCGTCACCACGATCGGCAACGCCTCACCCCGCGTCGTCGAGGCCGTCGCCGCCCAAGCCGCTCAATTCACCCACACCTGCTTCATGGTCACGCCCTACGAGGGGTACGTCGCGGTGTGCGAGCACCTCAACCGGTTGACACCCATCGCGGGCGAGGCCCGCTCGGCCCTGTTCAACACCGGATCCGAGGCGGTGGAGAACGCCGTCAAGATCGCCCGCACCTACACCGGCAAGCAGGCCGTCGTCGCCTTCGACCACGCCTACCACGGCCGGACCAACCTGACGATGGCGCTGACGGCGAAGTCGATGCCCTACAAGCACGGTTTCGGTCCGTTCGCGCCGGAGGTCTACCGGGCGCCGATGTCCTACCCCTACCGCGACGCCGAGTACGGCAAGGAACTCGCCACCGATGGCGAACTGGCCGCCAAGCGCGCGATCAACGTCATCGACAAGCAGGTCGGCGCCGCCAACCTCGCGGCGGTCATCATCGAACCGGTGCAGGGCGAGGGCGGCTTCATCGTGCCCGCCGACGGCTTCCTCCCCACGCTGCTCGACTGGTGCCGCGAGAACGACGTCGTCTTCATCGCCGACGAGGTGCAGTCCGGCTTCGCCCGCACGGGCGCGATGTTCGCCTGCGAGCACGACGGCATCGAGCCCGACCTCATCGTCACCGCCAAGGGCATCGCCGACGGGTTGCCGCTGGCGGCCGTGACGGGCCGCGCCGAGATCATGGACGCACCCCACGTCGGCGGCCTGGGCGGCACCTACGGCGGCAACCCGATCTCGTGCGCCGCCGCCCTGGCGACCATCGAGACCATCGAGGCCGAGGGCCTGGTGGCCCGCGCCCGCGAGATCGAGACGTTCATGAAGGAACGCCTCGGCCGGATGCAGGCCGACGACGACCGCCTCGGCGACGTACGCGGCCGTGGCGCCATGATCGCCGTCGAATTGGTCAAGTCCGGCACCACCGAGCCCGACGCGGAGCTGACCAAGGCGCTGTGCGCCGGTGCGCACGCGGCCGGTGTGATCGTGCTGTCGTGCGGAACCTACGGCAACGTGCTGCGCTTCCTGCCGCCGCTGACGATCGGTGACGACCTCCTGGAGGAGGGTCTGGACGTTCTCGCGCTCGTCCTCAAGGACCTCTGAGCGTGACCACCACCGTCAAGAACTTCGTCGGCGGTGAGCTGGTCGACTCGGTGAGCGGCGCGACCATGCCGTTGGTCGACCCCAGCACCGGGGAGCGTTACGGCACGGCGCCGGTGTCGAACCAGGAGGACGTCGACCGCGCCTACGCGGCGGCGGCCGCGGCCTTCGGCGACTGGAAGCGCACCACGCCCTCGGCCCGGCAGAAGGCGTTGCTCGACTTCGCCGACGACGTGGAGCGGGCCGCCGAGGAGCTGGTGGCCGCGGAGGGCCGCAACACGGGCAAGCCCAATCACGTCACGCGGGTCGAGGAGCTCCCCCCGATGGTCGACCAGATTCGCTTCTTCGCCGGCGCCGCACGGGTTCTCGAAGGCAAGTCGGCCGGGGAGTATCTGGCCGACCACACGTCCTGGATCCGCCGCGAGCCCGTCGGCGTCGTCGGGCAGGTGGCGCCGTGGAACTACCCGATGATGATGGCGATCTGGAAGTTCTGCCCCGCCGTCGCAGCCGGCAACACCGTGGTGCTCAAGCCCAGCGACACCACCCCGGTCACCACCGTCATGCTCGCTCAGTTGGCGGCCAAGCACTTCCCGCCCGGCGTGCTCAACGTCGTCACCGGCGACCGGGTCACCGGCGCCTCGGTCGTGGGGCATCGCACGCCGGCGATGGTGTCGATCACCGGATCGGTGGAGGCCGGTCGCGCGGTGGCCGTCAGTGCCGGTGGGCACCTCAAGCGCACGCATCTCGAACTCGGCGGCAAGGCGCCGGTGGTCGTGTTCGGCGACGCCGACGTCGCGGCCGCCGCCGCGGGCATCGCCACCGCCGGCTACTTCAACGCCGGGCAGGACTGCACGGCGGCCACCCGGGTGCTGGCGCACGAGTCGATCGTCGACGACCTGACCGCGGCCCTGGCCGAGCAGGCCGGCGAGGCGGTGACGACGTTCGGCAGGACCGACGACGAGGACGCGTGGGTTCCCCCGGTCAACAACGTCGACCAGATGAATCGCGTCCTCGGCTTCCTCGACGACGTTCCCGACCACGCGACCGTCGCCGCGGGTGGACACCGTCAGGGCGACGCCGGTTTCTACGTCGCGCCGACGGTCATCGGCGGCCTGCGGCAGGACGACCGGCTGGTTCAGTCCGAGGTGTTCGGCCCCGTCATCACGGTCCAGTCGTTCGCCGACGAGGCCGACGCGCTGGAGTTGGCCAACGGCGTCGAGTACGCCCTGGCGTCATCGGTGTGGACCAGGGACGTCTCGACGGCCATCCGGATGTCCAACGCGCTGGACTTCGGGTGCGTGTGGATCAACACCCACATCCCGTTGGTCGCCGAGATGCCCCACGGAGGCTTCAAGTCCTCCGGCCACGGCAAGGACCTGTCGATGTACGGCCTCGAGGACTACACCCGCATCAAGCACGTCATGGTCTACACCGGCTGACTAACGGCCGAGCGTGCCGGTTTGCGTCATCGGCGGCGTTCCGGGGCGGTGCATGACGGTCGTCGGTTGCTCGCCGTCGTCGAGGTGCTCGGCCCGGTCGGCGGTCGCGCGCCGTTGGGCGTAGTCGACGTCGCGGACGCTGCGCACCGACAGTCGCCCCACGCCCATCGCACCCAGGAACACGATGAGGGCGCCCAGACCGTGGAAGTACGTCAGCTCGAGCCAGGCCGCCTTGGTGTCGGTCTGCGCGACGGGGCGTCCGATCTCACCGATCGTCAGCGTCGTGGCCATCACCCGTCCGATGACGAACCACGCGCCGGCGACGACACTGAGCCAGCCGCCGATCATCGCCGTCGCCCGATTACGCGACGTCAGCAGCAGAACCCCACCGACGACCGCGACGGCCCCCGGCAGCACCTCCAGCCAGCCCCGCGCGTTCGTCCACGACGAGCCGACCCCGGGGTCGTAGGCGAAGTCGAACAGCGGTCCGACGAACGGGACCAGCGCGCCCCACAGCCCGAACAGGATGATCAGCAGTCCACTGGCCGCACCGCGACTTCGCGGAATACGCATCCTGCCGCCCTGGACGTCTTCGTGTGCGACGACTTGTGGCATGTCGACCTCCTCGTTCGCCCCGGAGTACCCATCTCTACGGCGAAATCAACCCTCCGACGGCGGTCATCTTGGCGACCCCAGCGAAGGTTGCCAGGAGCGAGGAGTGAGGCTGGTTTGCCCGCTCGACGCGTCGTGTCGGGGCTCGTCGAGCAGTCGCCACCGCCGAGTCGGCAACGCGGACAACCGTTGCCCACCACGGCAGATTCGTCACCCGCGATGATTCGAGGACCCGCCACGCCGCAGCGCCCCCGTGGCGCCGGGAGACGCTTCATGGCGGGATCTCGTCGACCTCCGGCAAACAGTCGGCAGTTCTTGTACGATCCGGCTGGGGAGTTCGTCACTTGAGCTGAGATCACGCGTGTGACGGCTGAGGCACACGACTGGCAAGGGCGAACAGGCAACGTGGAGTTCATGGGCCGCTGGTGGCGGCAGCCCGATCACTACCAGTGGCTGTCTGCGTACCTGGCCGTCCGCAACCTCCAGAGGTTCACGCGATACATGATGGCGGTCATCGTCGCGGCGCTGGGCGCGGTGCCGGTGTTGATGCTGTTCACTCCGGCGGGCCCGCAGGCCACGGCCGCCCGGGTGGCGTGCATCGCGGTAGCGGTCGGCTGTGCGGTGATGGCCATGCTGTGGGCAGCGAGGTGGCCCAGCCGCAACCAGTCCGCAGTGTTCGTGGCCGTCGCCAATGCCTCCGTCGCGGCGACGTGCCTGCTCGCCTTCCAGCCGGGCAGCGGAATCCAGGGTGTGACGGCGTTCGCCGCGCTGGCCGGTTACGTCGCGTTCTTCCACACCGCCCGCTATCTGGCCCTGACCCTCGCCGCCGCCGTCGCCACCGCGCTCGCGTGCGCCGCGCAAATCGTCGCCGCCGGTGACGCGCCCCTGGCTGCGAGCAGTCTGCTGATCCTTGGTGCCGGCGTGCTGGCGGTGCCGTTCAGCGTCCAGGTGCTGGTACACACGCTCGGCGTCGACGCCCTCAACTCCGACGTCGACCCCCTGACCGACCTGCCGAATCGGCGCGCCTTCCGGCGGTCGGTGCGCATTCTGGCCGCCGAGTCGAGCCGGGACGGATCGGCCCACATGTCCGTGGTCATGGTCGACCTCGACGACTTCAAGCGCATCAACGACACCGCCGGGCATGCGGCCGGTGACCAGACGCTGGTGGCGGTCGGCGGCATCCTGCGCAATATCCGCCGGGGCGACTCAATCGCCGCTCGGATCGGCGGCGAGGAGTTCGTCGTCGCCATGTCCGGGGACCGTGGGGATGCCGTCGGACTGGCCGAACGGATCCGCCGCGAGATCGCGCACGCACCCATGCGGGTCACCGCAAGCATCGGCGTGGCGAGCGCGTCGTTGCACCGGGTACCGTCCCGCGACCTGGTCAACCACGTCGACTGCCTGGTCGAATCGGCCGACCGCGCGATGTACCGGGCGAAGCGCTCAGGCGGCAATCGGGTCCACGTGGTCGGCCACCCGCGCGACGCCTACGTCGAGAAGCCGACGGCGAGCAATGCGACGGCCAACAACGGGAACGCCCCCTGGATGACCGCCGAGCGAGCCTTGGCTGGAGCCGACGCGAGGAGCACCACCGCGGCCGCCAGCATCGACCCGACGCCGGCGAAGAGAAGCGCGGCCCCGACACGAGTGCCACCGGAGATCGTGAACCCCACGCCCACCGCGGTGACCACGGCCAAGAAGAGGTTGTAGAACCCCTGGTTGAACGCCATCAGCTTGGTGGTCTCGGCTTCCTCGGCCGTCGTGCCGAAGGCCGCCCGGGTGCGCGGCGCGGTCCACCGGAACGCCTCGAGAATCCAGATGTAGACGTGCAGGAGGGCGGCCAGCCCCGCGCAGATGACTCCAGCCGTGATCATGGTGGTTCGTGGGTCCGTTCCGTCGTCAGTCGTAGAGGGCTTGCTGCCCGAGTCCCATGACACCGCTGGGCGGCGTCATGCCCAGATGCATCCAAGCCTGACTCGTCGCCACCCTGCCACGCGGGGTCCGAGCGATCATGCCCGCCCGTACCAGGAACGGCTCGCACACCTCTTCGACGGTCGTCGCCTCCTCGCCGACGGCCACCGCCAGGGTCGACACGCCGACTGGGCCACCGCTGAAGCTGCGCGTCAGAGCACCCAGCACGGCGCGGTCGAGCCGGTCCAGCCCCAGCTCGTCCACGTCGTATACCGCCAGGGCGGCCTTCGCTACGTCGCGCGTGATCACCCCGTCGGCGCGAACCTCGGCGTAGTCGCGCACCCGGCGCAGCAGCCGGTTGGCGATTCGTGGCGTGCCGCGGGAGCGCCGGGCGATCTCGGCGGCGGCGTCGGCGCCAACCTGGATGCCGAGGATGCCCGCCGACCGCGTCAGCACCCGCTCCAGTTCGGCGGGCTCGTAGAAGTCCATGTGGGCGGTGAACCCGAAGCGATCGCGAAGCGGACCCGTCAGCGCACCCGATCGCGTGGTGGCCCCGACAAGCGTGAACGGAGCGACCTCGAGCGGAATCGACGTCGCGCCCGGGCCCTTGCCGACGACCACGTCGACGCGGAAGTCCTCCATCGCCAGGTAGAGCATCTCCTCGGCGGGACGTGCGATGCGGTGGATCTCGTCGATGAAGAGCACGTCGTGCTCGACGAGGTTCGACAGCATGGCGGCCAGATCCCCGGCGCGTTCCAGCGCGGGCCCGGAGGTCAGCCGCAGCGACGTGCCGAGCTCGGCGGCGATGATCATGGCCAGCGAGGTCTTGCCGAGGCCGGGCGGCCCCGACAGCAGGATGTGATCGGGTGTGCCACCCCGGTTCTTGGCCCCCTCGAGCACCAGCTGCAGCTGTTCACGCACCCGGGGCTGGCCGATGAACTCCTTCAGCGAACGGGGTCGCAGGCTGGCGTCGACGTCGCCCTCCCCGACCGTCAGGGCGGCGGACACCTCGCGGTCGGTGGTGTCCTCGTGATCGTCGGAGTCGAATCGGCCCACGCGCTAATTCTTCCCCAGCATGGACAGCGCAGCGCGCAGCGCGCTCGACGTCGTGGCCTCGGGGTCCGCGGAGAGCACTACGGTCGTGGCCTCCTCGGCTTGTTTCACCGGGAAGCCAAGTCCGACGAGGGCTTCGACCACCAGTCCGCGGACGGCGTGCCCGCCGACGGCGGCGCTACCGCCGGTCGCCGCGACCGTTCCGATCTTGTCCCGAAGTTCGAGCACCATGCGTTCGGCCCCACGCTTGCCGATGCCGGGCACCCGGGTGAGTGCGGTGACGTCACCGTCGGCCAGCGCCTGACGCAGCGTCTGGGCGTCGTAGACGGCGAGGGTCGCCAACGCGATCTTGGGCCCCACGCCGGATACCGAGAGCAGGACGGTGAACAGGTCCCGCGACTCGGCGTCGGCGAAGCCGTAGAGCGTCATCGAGTCCTCGCGCACGATCATCGCGGTGACGAGCCTGGCCTCGGCGCCGCGACGCAGCGTCGCCAGCGTCGTCGGCGTGGTCAGCACCTTGTAGCCGACTCCGGCGGCCTCGATGACGGCATGGTCGAGGGCGATGTCGAGGACCTCTCCCCGCACCGAGGCGATCACGTCGCCGCCTTCAGCCGGGCCTTGTACTTGCGGCGTTGTTCGGCGGCCAGCGCCTCGGCCTCGGCCATGCGGGCGATCATCGGCGCCCGCCAGCAGTGGCAGATGGCCAGCGCCAGCGCGTCGGCGGCATCGGCGGGTGTCGGTTTGGCTTGCAGCGCAAGGATTCTGGTCACCATCTCGGTGACCTGAGCCTTGTCTGCGCGACCGTTGCCCGTGACGGCGGCCTTGACCTCACTCGGCGTGTGGAAGTGCACGTCGATGTCGCGCCTGGCGGCGGCCAAGGCGATGACGCCACCCGCCTGCGCGGTGCCCATCGCAGTGTTGGCGTTGTTGTTGGCGAAGACCCGTTCGATCGCGAGCACGTCGGGCCGGTGGGTGTCCAGCCAGTGCTCGACGGTGTCGCTAATCGTCAGCAACCGCTTGTGCAACGGCTGGTCCGAGGGCGTCCGGACCACGTCGACGTCGAGGGCGATCACCTTGCGGCCGCCGCCGGTCTCGATGACCGACAGACCACACCGTGTCAGCCCAGGATCGACGCCCATCACCCGCACTGCGACTCCCTACGACGACGCGCTGCCGACGGTACGAACAGCTGTTCGATACCTTAACGGCTCCGGTACGGGTCAGGGGTCAGCGACATGCCCGCCTCGCCGGGCTCACCCTCGGGCGGGCGTGGCACGGACAGTTCCTCGACGAGTTCGACCATTCGTCGCCGAGACGCGGCCAGACCCTTCACCTTCTCCGACCGTACGACCTTGCCCCGTCGTCGGATCTTGATCGTCCACGGCGAGAGGTTGGTCAGTTTCGCCACCAGCCAGACCGGCCAGCCGATCACCACGAATACGGTGTAGAGCGCCGCGATCCAGAACAGCGGACCCGCGTCGTCGGAGGACCACAGGCCCTCACCGAAGGGCCACCAGCTGCGCCGAACGGTCCAGCGCACACCCTCGGCATCGCGACACCACCGCATTCCCGCATTCAATCAGAGGTGCTGTTGGCGTGGGGGCGCGCGGATTCGGCCTCGGCGGTCAGCGCCACGCCGCGGTATCGGGCACCGAGGACCCGGCCGACGGCGCGCAGCGGTTCGACGTCACGCAGGCTGCGGGCGAGGATGAACGCGCCCTCCAGCGCGCTGACCACGGTGACCGTCAGGTCGCGGGCGGCGTCGGACGGCACGCCCCGCGAGGCGAAGTAGGCGGTGCCGCCCTCGACCCATCCGGTGAAGACTGTCGCGGTCGCCTCCCGGAGTTCGTCGACCGTGTCGGCGACTTCGGCCGCCACGCTGCCCACCGGGCACATGTTCGCGTAGCCGGTCTCGGCCATGTCGGTCGCGGCCTGGCCGAACACGGCCTCGAGGCCGTCGCCCAGATCGTGGTGGGGCGCCATCAACGTGGGGATCAGCAGTCCGTAGGCGGCGCCCGCGTCGACGAGCGCCTCCCGGGCGATCTGGGTCTTGCCGCCCGGGAAGTGGTGGTAGAGCGACCCGATGGGGGCGCCGGATGCGGCGACGACGTCCTTCATCGCCACCGCGCCGAACCCCTTGACCCGCATCAGTTCCGCGGTCGCGGTCACGATCGACTCCCGCGTGGACCTTGCCATCGTCGCCTCCTCGGACCACACTAGAGCGCACGTTCTAGAACAGTGATTCTAACGGAGGTGCGGCCATGCAGTCCGTCGAACTGACCGCAGGCACGATCGAATACCGACAGGAGGGCGACCCGACCGGTCCCCCGGTGGTGTTGCTGCACGGGCTCCTCATGAACGACGCCCAGTGGAACCTGGTGCTACCCCTTCTCCCCGGCGGCTTCCGGTATCTGCTGCCGGTGCTGCCGTTGGGTGGCCACCGCGTCCCGATGCGCGAGGACGCCGACCTCACGATGCCCGGCATGGTGGCCCTGGTCGCCGACTTCCTCGACGCCCTCGACCTCGTCGACGCCGTGCTCGTGGTCACCGATTGGGGCGGGCCGCTCTTCCTCACCGACGCCGGACGCGACCACCGCGTGCGGCGGTTGGTCGTCTGCCCATCGGAGGCGTTCGACAACTTCCCGCCCGGCCTGCCCGGCAAGGCCACCCGGGTACTGACCCTCAGCCCCGCGACGGTGTCGCTGGCGATGCGGCTCCTCTCGGTCGACTGGTGGCGGCGGCGTTATCTGCTGTTCGGGATGATGGCCAAGAAGCCCATCCCCCAGCCGATCGTCGAGAACTGGTTCGCCCATGCGCTGCAGAACCCGGCGCTGCGTCGAGACCTGATCAAGTACGCAAGGACCCGGTTCGACCCGCGGGAGTTGGTGCGGGCCACCGAGAGCCTCGCCCGCTTTCGAGGCGACGTGCTGATGCTGTGGAGCCGCAATCCGGTGATGCCCGATGCGCACGCCCACCGGCTGGCCGAGTTGACCGGCGCCACCCTGCGCTACGTCGACGACGCCCACGTGCTCGTCATGCTGGACCAACCCGAACAGACCGCCCGGGCGATCGGAGCCTTCCTCGCAGGGGGATAGCTTGGAGGGGTGACCGATCCTCACTCCCGCCTCCCACGCTTCCACCTGGCGGTGCCCGTCGACGACCTCGACGCGGCGCGGCACTTCTACGGCACGGTGCTGCACCTGGAGCAGGGCCGCAGCGCGGAGTCGTGGGTCGACTGGAATCTGCACGGCCACCAGTTCGTCACCCACCTGGCTCCCACGGGCCCGACCCGAACGCACAACCCGGTCGACGGTCACGACGTCCCGGTCCCGCACTTCGGGTTGCTGCTCACCGTCGACGAATTCCACCGCCTCGCCGAACGACTGCGTGCTCACGGCACCGAGTTCGTGATCGAACCGTATCTGCGCTTCGCGGGCCTACCCGGTGAGCAATGGACGATGTTCCTACTCGATCCGGCGGGAAATGCGTTGGAGTTCAAGGCATTCGCCGATGATTCTCAAGTATTCGCAACGAAGGAGAGCAACTGATGCGCGTCGTCATCGCGGGCGGACACGGCAAGATCGCCCTGATCCTGGAGAAGCTGCTCGCCGATCGAGGCGACTCGGTGGCCGGCCTGATCCGCAACCCCGATCACGCGGGTGACCTGGAGGCCGCGGGCGCCGAACCCGTCGTCGTCGACCTGGAGAACGCGACGGTCGACGAGGTTGCCGGGCACCTGCGCGACGCGGATGCGGTGGTGTTCGCCGCGGGCGCAGGCCCGGGAAGCGGGATCGAGAGGAAGACCACGGTCGACCGCGACGCGGCCATCCTGCTGGCCGACGCCGCCGAGAAGGCCGGAGTCCACCGCTACCTCATGGTCTCGGCGATGGGCGCCGACGAACCCGACACCGGCGACGACGAGGTGTTCACCGCGTATCTGGCCGCCAAGGCGGCCGCCGACGCGGCGGTCCGCGAGCGGTCGGCCCTCAACACCACCATCGTGCGACCCGGCGGGCTCACCGACGACCCAGCCAACGATCGCGTGCGTGTGGCGGAATCAACCGGTCGTGGCACCATCCCGCGCGCCGACGTCGCGGCGATGCTGCTGGCACTGCTGGACGCCCCCGCCACCGGCGGGGTGACGTTCGAGCTCGTCGCCGGCGACGCCTCGATCGCCGAGGCGGTCGCGGTACTGACGCCCTAGCGGTCAGTCCTCGTCGAGTTGGGCGGCGACCTCGTCGGAGATGTCGACGTTGGTCCAGACGTCCTGCACGTCGTCGCTGTCCTCGAGGGCGTCGACCAGCTTGAGCACCTTGCGGGCCCCCTCGACGTCGACGGGCACCGACACCGAGGGCTGGAAGCTGGCGTCGGCCGAGTCGTATTCGATGCCGGCGTCCTGCAGCGCAGTGCGCACGGCCACCAGGTCAGTCGGCTCGGAGACGATCTCGAAGGTGTCGCCGTGGTCGACGACGTCCTCGGCACCGGCGTCGAGAACCGCGGTCAGGACGTCGTCCTCGGTCAGGCCGTTCTTCTCCAGCGTCACCACGCCCTTGCGGGTGAACAGGTAGGACACCGAGCCGGGGTCGGCCATGTTGCCGCCGTTGCGGGTCATCGCGATGCGCACCTCGCTCGCGGCGCGGTTCTTGTTGTCGGTGAGGCACTCGATGAGCACGGCCACACCGTTGGGCCCGTAGCCCTCGTAGGTGATGGGCTGCCAATCGGCGCCGCCCGCCTCTTCCCCGCCACCGCGCTTGCGGGCCCGTTCGATGTTGTCGTTGGGGACCGAGGTCTTCTTCGCCTTCTGGATGGCGTCGTACAACGTCGGGTTGCCCGCCGGGTCACCGCCACCGGTCCGGGCCGCCACTTCGATGTTCTTGATCAGCCGGGCGAACTCCTTGCCGCGGCGCGCATCCTTGACAGCCTTCTGGTGCTTGGTGGTGGCCCACTTGGAATGGCCGCTCATGCAGGTACTACCTCTTCTTCTCTACTGCGAAGTTGGTGCTCTATGGCGAAGTCCGATCGATCAGTCTACGTGCTGCGACGTCGGTTCGACCGCGAGCTCCCCTTCGACGTAGTGCTGCAGATTCGGGCCCACCGCACCGACGAGCTCGTCGTCGGTCATCGAGGCGATCGGTTCCACCCGCCACACGTATCGCATCAGCGCCAGACCCATCATCTGCGACGAGATCAACCCGCTGCGCACCGCGCGGTCGCGGTCGTCGGCGCCCAGCCGGGACACGCCCATCAGGCTGCCCTCGACGATGCGGCGCAGCTTCTCCCTGGTGGACTGCTCGTGCGCGGCGGTCAGCAGCACCGCGCGCAGCACGGGCCCGATCTCGTCGTCGGCCCACGCGCTCAACATCAAGCGCAGAAGCGCGGCCCCGAGCTCGTCGGGCGCCGTGTTCCAGGTCGCCGCAACGGCGTCAAGCCATCGCTGCGGCGGCGTCGTCGCAGCGTCGAGCAGCCCCTCCTTGGAGTCGAAGTAGTGGTAGATCAGGGCGGGGTCGACGTCGGCGGCCCTGGCAACGGCCCGCAGGGTGGTGCCCGCCCACCCGTGGGTGGCGAATTCGTCGCGGGCGGCGGCCAGGATGCGCCCCGACAACACGCCCCGCTCGTCGCGAGGACCGGGCGAGGTCTTCTTCGGCATTCCGGAAGCCTAGCAAGAGTTTCCCCTTGCGTTGAGACTATGTCTCAACGTAGCGTGAAACTCATGTCGCCGACGCTTCTCAACGGCCCGCAGACCACCGGCCGGGACTATCGCCACCTCAGCGAGCCGACGCATCGCGTCCGCCACGACCACGACCTCGCCGTGCCGATGCGCGACGGCGTCGACCTGCTGGCCGACGTACACCGCCCCGACGCCGACGGGCGCTTCCCGGTGCTCATCGCCGCCTCCCCCTATCCCCGCCAGATCCAGAACCTCGGCGCGCCAATGGGATTCGTCGAGGCCGGCGACACCGACTTCTGGGTGACCAGGGGTTACGTCCACCTCATCGCCAACGTGCGCGGTACCTGCGGCTCCGGGGGCGAGTTCGGCTTCTTCGACGCCCAAGAACGCCGGGACATGTACGACCTCGTCGAGTGGGCCGCCGCCCAGCCGTGGTGCGACGGCAACGTCGGCATGATCGGCATCAGCTATTTCGCCATGACCCAACTCGAGGCCGCCGTCGAACGCCCGCCGCACCTCAAGGCGATCTTCCCGCTCGCCGTCACCGCCGACCTGTATGACTCCGCCACCCACCACGGATTGACCAGTTCGTCGTTCATCACGCCGTTCCTGTCCATGGTGGGGCTGACTTCGGAGCGCAGCAGCGCGTTCTGGCGGAGTCCGCCACTGGACGTGGCGCGCAAGGTATTGCACGCTCCCCCGTTGCACCGCCGGTTCGGCACGATGAACGGCGAAGCGGCCGTGACCGTGCTGCGCCAGATGCTCAAGCTGCCCCACGACCCGCACCCGTGGGACGACCTGTGGCTGGACGTCATGGTGAAGCACCCGGTACGGGATGCCTGGTGGGACGACCGGGATCTCACCGGCCTGCTCGACCGGATCGAGGTGCCGGTGTACCTCGGTTGCGACTGGGAGAACGTTCCGCTGCACCTGCCGTCGACCTTCGTCGCGTGGAGGGCGTTGGCGCACAACCCGAACGTTCGCATGGGGATGCTGGGGCGATTCGGCCTGACCTGGCCGTGGGAGAGCCTCCACACCGAGGCGCTGGCCTGGTACGACCACTGGCTCAAGGGCCGTGACACCGGAATCATGGACGGGGCGCCAATTCGGTACGTGCTACCCGGCGCTGACGGCTGGCGCACCGCCGACCAGTGGCCACCCGCGGAGTCGAGGCTGACCGAGTGGGCGTTGCGCGCCGACGGAGTGCTGGCCGTCGATGAGGGCACCGCCGGGGCGAGGGAACTGATGGCGCTCGGCGGCGGTCTCGGCCGGGTCGCGTCCAGCCCCGTCGACCCGCCCGCGCTGCTGTCCTGGACCAGCGCCCCGTTGCCGACCGCGCTCGACCTCGTAGGCAACGTGGAACTTCGAATGACCGCGGCGGCCACCGCCGCCGACACGGCGTGGATGGCGACGCTGCAGCACGTCGCTGCGGACGGCACCGTCGAGGACGTCACGGCTGGCTGGCTGCGGGCCAGCCTGCGAGACGTCGACGAGGCCGCCAGCACCCCCGGCGCCCCGGTGCTGCCGTGCCGAACCGCGGTGGCGGTGCCCGTCGGCCAGGACGTAGAGTATCGAATTCCGTTGGTGGCCAACGCCCGTCGATTCGCGGCCGGCGACCGCATCCGGTTGACCGTCACCAGCGACGATCAAAATCCCGAGACGCCCGCCATCATGGGATTCCGGCACGCCACCGTCGGAACCAGCAGCGTGAACACCATCCGATCCTCGTCGCGGCTCGTCCTCCCAACGCTCCCCGCCGACGACGCCGGCACGAACCGCTAGAGGGAGTCGACGAAGAGGCGGTGCACGCGCCGGTCGCCCGTCATCTCCGGATGAAACGCCGTGGCCAGCGTGCGGCCCTGGCGCACCGCGACGGGATGCCCACCGGCCCGCGCCAGCACCTCGACCGAGGGTCCGACCCGCTCGACCCACGGGGCCCTGATGAACACCGCGTGCACCGAACCGTCGAGCCCGTCGAAGGCGACGTCCTCCTCGAAGGAGTCGACCTGTCGACCAAAGGCGTTGCGCCGCACCGTCATGTCGATTCCGCCCAGCGGCAGGGCCTCGCGGCCCGGCACTCCGGCGTCGGCGATCTCGCTGGCCAGCAAGATCATCCCGGCGCACGATCCGTAGGCGGGCATGCCGTCGGCGAGCCGGCCGCGCAGCGGTTCCAGCAACTCGAAGTCACGCAGCAGCTTGCTCATCGCGGTCGACTCGCCACCCGGGATGACCAGCGCGTCCACCGAGTCCAGTTCGGCGCGCCGTCGCACCGTGACCGCTTCGGCGCCGGCCTCGGTCAAGGCCGCCACGTGCTCCCTGGTGTCACCCTGCAGGGCCAGCACGCCGACGCGGACCGTCACGTGGCGGACGGGCTGACGTCGCGCACGTAGCGGGTCAAACCCTCCTGCATCACCGAGGCGACCATCTCGCCGTACTGGTTGAAGAGCTTGCCCTCGGTCAGCGAACGGCCACCGCACGCCGACGGCGACGACTGGTCGTACAGCAGCCATTCGTCGGCCCGGAACGGCCGCATGAACCACATCGCATGGTCCAGCGAGGCGACCATCAGGTGCTTGCGCTCCTCGACGTGGTTGACCTGCGCCGAGCCGAGCAGGGTCAGATCGCTCAGGTAGGCCAGCGCACAGATGTGCAGCACCGGGTCGTCGGGCATCGGGTCGCGGTGCCGGAACCAGACCTGCTGCTGGGACGCCTTGCCGGGCAGGAACGTCATCTGGTCGCGCGGCACGATCCGGACGTCCCACTCGTCGAACTGCCGGAAGCTGGCGTCGTCGAACACCTTGCTCGCCGACTTGAAGTCGGGGATGTCGTCGGGTGGTGGCGCCGCGGGCATGACGTCCTGGTGCTCGATGCCGCTCTGGTCGGTCTGGAACGACGCCGACATCGAGAAGATCGTCTCGCCGTGCTGGATCGCCGAGACACGGCGCGTGCAGAACGACCCGCCGTCGCGTAGCCGTTCGACGCTGTAGACCGTGGGGGACCTCGCGTCGCCGCCGCGCAGGAAGTACCCGTGCAGCGAGTGCACCTGGTACTTCGGGTCGACGGTGCGGACCGCCGACACCAAGGACTGCCCCGCGACGTGGCCGCCGAACGTGCGCTGGAGGAATCCCGACTCAGGGCTGAACACCCCGCCGCGGTAGATGTTGACCTCGATCTGCTCCAGATCGAGGATCTCTTCGATCGCCACTCGTCGTCCGCTCGCTACCAGCCGCGCTCGGCGAGCCGGTGCGGCTGCGCGATCTCCTCGACGTTGATGCCGACCATGGCCTCACCCAGCCCGCGCGACACCTTGGCCAGCACGTCGGGGTCGTCGTAGAAGGTGGTGGCCTTCACGATCGCCGCGCCCCGCTCCTCGGGGTTGCCCGACTTGAAGATCCCCGACCCCACGAAGACACCCTCGGCGCCGAGTTGCATCATCATCGCCGCATCGGCCGGGGTGGCGATGCCGCCGGCGGTGAACAGCGTCACCGGCAGCTTGCCGGCCCGCGCCACCTCGGCCACCAGATCGTAGGGCGCCTGCAATTCCTTTGCCGCGACGAA